>NZ_JBFANM010000002.1:0-316698 GCF_040674815.1 Nonomuraea sp. NPDC049709 | reverse complement strand
TTGAACAGGATGGGGAACGTCGGCCACGGCTGGCTGCCGGGCCGCGAGGCCGGCGGCTGCGGCATGATCTCGAGCTGGGCGACGGACTTGCGCGTCAGACCAGGGCCTGGGCGGCCGGGCCGGTCTCGCCGAGGGTCAGCGCCATGCCGCGCTCGATGGCCTCGATGATGCGCGGCCGCAGCTCGGCGGCGCTGATGATCGCGTCCACCGAGCCGACCTCCACCGCGCGCTGGATGCTGTGCACCCGGTCGAACTCCGCCGCGACCTCGCCCAGCTTCTCCGCCCGGACGGCCGACTGCACCTCGGCGAGCCGGGCGTTCAGCGCCGCCCGCTCGGCACCGCTGGCCGCCGAGATCCGCGTCTGCAGCTCCGTCACCCGCGGGTCGGTCGCCGTGCGGTTGTTCACCTCGCCGGAGAACACCACGGCCGCCGCCGGCGCGCCGCCCAGCACCGAGGCGAACGAGCCCTCCAGCGCCAGCACGGTCATGTTCGGGTTGAGCGCCTTGGAGAACACCACGAACGCGCCCCCGTGGTAACGGGAGATCACGCAGAACACGATCGGGCCGTCGAAGTTGACGATCGCCCGGCCGATCTCCGCGCCGTACTCCAGCTGCAGCTTGCGCATCGACTCCGGCGAGCCGTCGAACCCGGACAGGTTCGCCAGCACCACCAGCGGCCGGTTGCCGGACGCCGCGTTGATCGCCCGCGCGGTCTTCTTCGACGACCGCGGGAACAGCGTGCCCGCGGTGTAGGTGTCGGGCCCATCGGTGGGCGGGAAACCGCGCCGCGGCACCGACCGCGACTCGATGCCGACCAAGCAGACCGGCCAGCCGCCGATGTGCGCGTCCTGCACCGCGGACGTCTCCGCGTCCGCCATGCCCGCCCAGCGCTCCAGCACCGGGTGGTCCTGGTCGGACAGCGCCCGCATCACCGTGCGGATGTCGAACGGCTTCTTGCGGTCCGGGTTGTGCCGCGCGGAGAAGATCTCGCCGACGGTGGTGAAGTCACTGCCCGCGATCTTGTGCGGGAACTCGGTGACGTCGCGGTCGGCCGGGTCGGAGGTGCCGGCCCGCCGGGGCGCCGCCTCGCCGGGCACGACGTAGGTGTGGTCGTAGTGGGCCATCAGCACGTCGCGGGCCGCCGCCAGGTTCGGCGCCCAGTATTGCGCCTGGCCGTTCGGCCCCATGACGCGGTCGTAGCCGCCGATGCCGAAGTTGTCCTCGGCCGACACCCCGCCGGAGAAGTCCAGCGACTGCTTGCCGGTGAGCACCATCGCCGAGTCCGGCGTCATCACCAGGATGCCCTTGGTGTGCATGAGCATCGTCGCCTCGGCGTTCCAGTACGGCTGGGCGCCGACGGTGATCCCGGCGACCACGATGTTGATCTCGCCGCCGTCCTGGGTGAACTCGACGATCCGCTTGAGCGCGGCGGCCACCCAGTCCATGTTCTCGGTGCCCGAGCTCATCGAGATCCGCGCGCCCGCCGACAGCGCGAACCACTCCAGCGGCACCCGCATCCGCTGCGCCAGGTCGAGTGCCGCGATCACCCGCGAGCACTCCGGCTCCGACAGCGCGCCCAGCGCCTTGGTCGGGTCGCCGAGCAGCACCACCCGGGTGACCCCCTCGGGGTGCCGCTCGGTCGGCGTCGTGACGACGCCCGCCACGAGCGCCGCGGAGTTCTTCCCCTTCGGCCGGTCCACCGGCACGAGCGCGCCGTGCTCGTCGAGGTCGTGCTCGGCGAAGCTGCCCTGCGGGCCGGCGAGCAGGCCGGTCAGCTCGTACGGGTAGACGTTCCCGCGCCGGGCCGCGCGCAGCACCTTCTGCCGGTAGTCGTCCAGCGGCTGCACCGGCTCCGTCGGCGGCTCGCCGACGTGCAGGTGCGCCCCGTGGCCCGGGTCGAGGGTGATCGTCACGGCGACCTCGGTCAGCTCACCGGAGGCGGTGCGCTGGCGGGCCACGAACTGCACCTCCTCCAGCCCCGCACCGGCGGTGGTCGGCAGGATGCGCTGGAGGAGCATGTTGAGCTCTTCGGTGGACAGCTCGGTCGACGGCCAGACGTACATCATCATCCGGTTGGTGTCGAACCGCTTGTTCTGCGGCCGCTGCGCCTGGATGTTGCGGATCGCGTCCAGGCCCGCGGTGATCGCGTCCTCCACCGAAGGCAGCGCGACCAGCCTGCCGTCGGCCTCGCGCAGCGGCGTCAGGTCTCGGACCTGGCCCATGGCGATGAGCCGCTCGTCGGCCGGGTTGCTCTTCGCCACGGCCTTGAACAGGTAGATCTCCTCGTCCGCGGACGGCAGCCGGGTGAGGTCGAACTCGCGCCACCGCTGCAGCTGCAGGCGCTCCGCGATCTGCGGGTGCAGGCCGCGGATCAGCCGGTCCTCGGCGAAGCCCGTGCCGTCGGGGCGGAACGTGAAGTGGTGGTGCATCACGGCGCCGCCGGTGCCGGCGACGGTGGTGGTGATCCGGCGGACGCCCGCGGGATGCGGGTGCTCGGCGAGGAGCTGCCCGAGCCGTACCGCCATCGCGTCGGCGTCCGGCTGGTCCTCCCACGTGACGTAGAGGTCGGCGACCAGCCCGTGCTCGGCCTCAGTGGCGTCGGACCCAGTGGCGTCGGACTCGGTGGCGTCGGACTCGGTCGCGTCGGACTCGGTGGCGTCGGGCTCGGTCGCGTCGGCTGCGTTCGAGCCGGCCTCGGTGGCGAAGGTGGCGACGGCGCCGATGGCGTCGGGCAGGGCGGCGATGTCGACCGCGGTGGTGATCACGCGCGTCACGCCGCCCGCGCCGGTGTGCTCGGCGGTGACGAACCGGCACCCCGCGATCTCGCGTACGGTGACCTCGGACAGGCCGCGGTTGCCGTAGTAGCGGCGGGTCAGCACCTCCAGCAGCGGCGCGTGGTCGCGCCCCGAATGGCCGATCCGCTGGCCGATCAGCCGGACCAGCGGCTCGGAGCTGGCCACCATGGCCTGGATCCGCTCGGCGCGGTCCGGCGCGTCCGGGTTGCGGTCAAGGTGACGCAGCTCGCCGCGGACGGCGGCGTACACCTTGGCGCGGTTGCGGCGCAGCAGCGGCTGGGCGAACCAGCGGAACACCACGCCGCGGGCCAGGTCGGACACCGCGGGGAAGCGCACCTGCGTGGCCTCGACCAGGTGCTCCAGGGCGAGCCCGGAGCGCTCGCTGAGCTCCTCGACCGGCTGCGCGCCGGCCAGCCACCGGCGCAGCAGCTCCGACACGATCCCGACGCCAGTGCTCATCCGCTGCTGGGCCAGGAAGATCCGGAAGACCGCGGCCTCCAGCTCCGGTGTGCGGTCGAGGTCGTCGACGCCGTAGTGACCGAGCACCTTCCGCAGCTTCGTCTGGAACCCCTCGGTGACGCCGGCGCGCTCGACGTCGAGGCTCTGCAGGTAGCTGTGGAAGTATTCGCGCGGGCTGTGCACCGGGCTGTGCGGCTCGACGTCGATCTCGCCGCCCGGCTTGTTGCGGCTCAGCTCGCACAGGTCGGCGAACACGGTGAGCAGGTCGAGCTCGCCCTCCAGCGGCCGGTGCCCCAGCTCGGCCCGCGCGGCCAGGTAGCCGGACAGCGCGCGCTCGCGGTCGTAGGGGTCGGCGTCGAAGCCGAGCAGCAGGCTGCGCAGGTCCTGCAGGTCGCGCGCGGCCCGGTCGGCCGCGGGCACGCCGGACGGCTCGGCGGGCAGGTCGATCTCCACGGTCTCGCCCGCCACACCCTCGTCGGCACCTTCGTCGGCGAGGGGCTCCAGGCGCATCAGCGGCGCGCCGGTCTCGACCTGGCTGCCCACCGACACCGGGCACTCGCGGACCCGGGCGCGGAACGGCGCGCGCAGCACCGTCTCCATCTTCATGCTCTCCAGCACCAGGATCGGCGCACCGGCCTCGACCTCGTCGCCGACCGACAACGGCGTCGCCACGACCAGCGCGGGGGCGGGGGAGCGTACGACGCCGCCCTCGTCACGGCTGATGCGGTGGGTGACACCGTCGACCTCGACCAGGTGGATCGGCCCGTGGGTGGCCGACACCAGCCGGAACCGGCGGCCGTTGACCACGATCCGGCCGCTGTGCTCGTCGAAGCGCTCGACCTCGACGTCGACCGGGTGCGGCTCGCCGCCGCCGGAGATGCCGACGCGGAAGCGCTGCTGCCCGACCCGCGCAACGCTCAGCCGGTAGCCGGCGCCGCGGAGCTTGAGGTCGAGCGGGCGGCCGGGCTCGTGCTGCACCTGCGGGCGCCCGCCGTGCGCGGTGGCCAGCAGCCGCCGGCGGCTGACCTCCTCCTCGTCCTGGTACGCCTCGATCGCGGCGGCGGCCAGGGCGATCGCGGAGTGCCGGTGGCTGACCAGGCGGCCCTCGGCGCGCACGCGGTCGATCCACCCGGTGTCGGCGCTCGCGTCGATGACCTCCGGCTGGTCGAGCAGGTCGAGCACGAAGCTCTTGTTGGTGGCGCCGCCCTCGATGATCACCGTGGTCTCGGCCATCGCGCGGCGCAGCCGGCCCAGCGCCTGCTCGCGGTCGCGGCCGTAGGCGATGATCTTCGCGATCATCGAGTCGAAGTCGGCCGGGATGGTGTCGCCCTCGCTGACGCCGGTGTCCACGCGGATGCCGGGCCCGGAGGGCAGCACCAGGCGCGCGATGCGGCCCGGGGCGGGTGCGAAGTCGCGGTCGGGGTCCTCCGCGTTGAGCCGGGCCTCGACGGCGTGGCCGGCCTCGGCCGGCTGCGGGCCCTCCAGCCTGCCGCCGCCGGCCACGTGCAGCTGCAGCCGGACCAGGTCGGTGCCGGTGGTGATCTCGGTGATCGGGTGCTCGACCTGCAGCCGGGTGTTGACCTCGAGGAAGGCGAACAGCTTGTCGCCGGGGTGGTAGAGGAACTCCACGGTGCAGGCGCCCTGGTAGCCGACGGCCACGGCGAGCCGCTCGGCGGAGGCCTTCAGCTCGGCGGTCTGCTCGGCCGACAGGACAGGCGAGGCGGACTCTTCGATGATCTTCTGGTTGCGCCGCTGCACCGAGCAGTCGCGCACCCCCAGCGCCCACGCGGTGCCCTGCCCGTCGGCGATGACCTGGACCTCGACGTGGCGGGCGCCGGTGACCAGGCGCTCCAGGAAGACCACGCCGGAGCCGAACGCGCGCAGCGCCTCCTGGCTGGTGCGCTCGTAGGCGTCGGTCAGGTCCTCCTTCGAGGCGACCATGCGGATGCCGCGCCCGCCGCCGCCCGCGGTCGCCTTGAGCATCAGCGGGTAGCCGATCTCGTCGCCGGCGCGCAGCGCCTCCTCGAGGGTGGCGACCTCGCCCCGGCTCCACGGCGCGACGGGTACACCGACCTCCTCGGCGATGAGCTTGGCGCCGATCTTGTCACCGAGCCGGCGCATCGCCTCCGCGCTCGGCCCGATGAAGGTGACGCCGATCTTCTCGCACAACTCGGCGAACGCCGGGTCCTCGGCGATGAAACCCCAGCCGACCCAGGCGGCGTCGGCCCCCGTCTCCATCAGCGCCCGCTCCAGGACGGCGTGGTCGAGGTAGGGCCGGGCCGAGGCGGGTCCCAGTAAATAGGCGGCGTCGGCTTCACGGACGAAGGTCGCGTTGCGGTCGGCGTCGGTGTAAAGGGCGACCGTCTCGATCCGTGTCCCGGTTTCCGCGGAAAGATCACGGACGGCGTGGATGAGCCGCATCGCGGCCTCTCCACGGTTGACGATGGCGACACGACTGAACACCGGCAGAGCCTCCCAAATACGCATGCGCAGAAGGCGACGTCCGGATCTCGGATCGTCGCCCGTAGCTTTCTCTACCCTGCTTGATTACCACCTGGTACACCAATGTCCCGCATGGCGCATGCCGGACCCGCCGGTTTGTGGAGACCCCACAAAAGGCTTTCCGGCCATGGCGACCGGCCGCCGTCTCATGTGAGGTCTGCCACAAACACGCTCACAGGGCCACGGAGAGCCCGTGCGGACTCCCGGGCTGCGGCGGGCCCCGGGTGCCGATGGTGAACCTGCCCTGGTAGGCGGCCTGCCGTACGCAGCCGGACGGTGCCGCGCACTCGCCCCGGCCGGTCGCCGTCAGCCGCGCTGCACCCCGCGCACCAACGGCAGCCCCGTGCCCGAGTCGAGCACGAGGCGGCCGCCGAGCGGTCGCGCGAGCGTGACGGTGATCGTGTCGATCTTGAGGATCAACGGGCACATCCCGCCGGAGCCCTCCTCGTCCACGTCGACCACCACCACCTGGCCGGTCTCGTACGCGCGCGCCCCGTGGACGGTGTCGCAGGCGCCGTGGCCGTACTGGAGCAGCAACTCGGCAGGCCGACCGGCGACAGGCTCGAACCCCATCACCTCTTCACTGCCCCCCGGCCGCGGCTCGGGGCGGGCGGTGACGGCGGAGGGGTCCACCGCCACGTGGACGTACTTCTGCTCGACCCCTTTGACGGTGAACATCCAGGCGGGCACCCCGATCCGGCCCCGGCTGGTCTCCAGCGGCACCTCGCCCAGCTCGGCGCCGGTCACCCGGAGGGGGCGGCAGCCCTTGGCCGGGCACTCCTCCTCGATGAAGTCCTCGGGTTCGCTGAACGCCGCGTACGCGCTCGCCGCCGTGACGAGCGGCACCTGCGAGACCGACCCGTCCGGCCAGCGCACGTCCACGGGGGCCGGGGCGTCCGCGGGCAGCTCGGTGGCCTGCTGCCACACGCCGTTGTGCGCGCTCAGGCGCGCCCAGGCCGGAACCCGGTCCGCGCGCGCCCATCCCCGCTGGTGCAGCGGTTCCAGCGGCACGAACCCCTCGCGCCAGGCGCGGTCGTCGGCCGACCCTTGCCAGCGCGCCGTCACCTCCCGGGCCCGGGTCTCGAACTCGCCGCGGGAGACGCGATGGGACCAGCCGCAGGCGGACAGCAGCAGGAGCGCCAGGGACAGGCACGCGATCGTCCTACGCACGAGACATCCTCCGCCGCCGACTTCACCTGTCGGGCGATCACGGTAGCCGTTCGCGTGCCGACAAACCGGACGTATCGCCAAACCGGACCGCGCGGCGCGGCCCGAATCAGGGGATCAGGACGATCTTGCCCCGGGTGTGACGGCGTTCCAGCTCGCGGTAGGCGTCGCGGACCCGGGTCAGCGGGTAGGTGGCGGCGATCGGGAGCTCGAGGCGGCCGGTGCCGAGCAGCTCCGCCAGCGCGGCGAGGACCTCGGCGGTGGACGCGGCGCTCCCGCCCACGGCGTGCACGCCGTGCTTCTCCGCCGCCGGGAAGTCCGCGATCGTGTTGACCCGGCCGGGCGGCACCCATCTCGCGGCACAACTGCGAGCGCCGCCACCGGAAGTATACGACGCTGGCCGCCTGCCTCTGGCCCCGGGCGAGCTGGATCAGCGGTGATGGCTCCTACGCCACCGTGTCCCACTGCGGGGGACCGACGGCGGTGACCGTCGTGCTGCACGCCGCCCTCGGCGCGGCTCGGCAGGCGCTGTCCCTCATGGACGACACGGGGTGCGGCGGGTCGTGCCGGAGGGATCACGAGCTGATCGTCCTCACCTTGTGACGTCAGGGGGTCGCGGTGGCCGTCGGTGTCGGGGTGTCCGAGACCGACGTCGACGGGCCCGGCGACTCCCCCGGCCCGTCCTGCGGGATCGTGGTGATCGAGCCCGACGGCTGCGGGCAGTCGCGCCGGGCCGCCGCGTTGCCGCGGCGCCGCCCGGCCGGGCTCGCGCACTGGCCCGGATCGTCCCCGCCCTGGTCGCCGGGGCCGCTGGTGTGCGGGGGCGGGAACGTGCTCCGGCGGCGGGGCTCGGGGGTGAGGATCACGACCGGGCCCTTGGTACGGGTCTGGGTGACGAACACCGTGGGCGTGCCCGGCGGCGGAGCCGTCGTCGCCGGGCGGACGGTCGGCAGGCCCCTGACCGTCGTGGCCGTGGGCCGGACCGTGGAGTCCGCGGTGCCGTGGGGCTGCACGGTCGGCAGGGTGCCGGGCAGCAGCGAGCCGCCCCCGATGCTCAGCCCGTCGGTGCCCGAGGCCGCGATGACCGTGATCGCCGCGATCGTGACCGTGGCCAGGGCCGCGAAGCTGGCGTGCGAGAGCTGCGCCCCCGACTTCGCCCGGCTCCTGCGCCGGGTCGCCCCGGAACGCTCCATCTCGGGGTCGGGAGCCGGCGCCAGGCGGACCAGCCCGCCCCCCGGCGGGTACGGCACGGGCGTCCAGATCTCCTCCAGCACGCTCGCCACCGCCTGGCGCAGATCCCACGGATCCCCCACGCCCCCGGCGGCCAGCAGCGCCCGCAGCAGATCGGCGGCCCCCGGCCGGTCGGCCAGTTCCTTGGCCAGCGCGGCCTCGACGGCGGGCCTGAGCATGGCCGGTACGCCCTCGACGCGCGGCGCCTCGAACAGGATGCGCCGGGTCAGCACGTCGGCCTCCCCGCCGCCGAACGGGTGATGCCCGCTCGCGGCGAAGGCCACCAGGCACCCCCAGGCGAAGACGTCGGAGGCGGGCAGCGCCGGGCCGCCCGTCAGCCGCTCCGGCGCCACCCAGCCCGGGCTGCCCATGACCTGCCCGGCCTGCGTGTGCGCGGACAGCGTGTCCACGTCGCGGGCGATGCCGAAGTCGATGACGCGCGGCCCCCGCGTGGACAGCAGCACGTTGCCCGGCTTGAGGTCCCGGTGCACGAGTCCGGCCTCGTGCACCGCCACCAGCGCCGCCGCGACGCCGAGCGCCACCCCGTACGCGAGGTCGGGCGTGAGCGGTCCCCTGGCCAGGACGACCTGGGAGAGAGCGGGGCCGGGGATGTACTCGGTGACCAGGTACGGGCGGTCCCGGTCGGTGCCGTCCTCCACGACCGCGGCCGTACAGAAAGGCACCAATCTTCGCGAGAAAGCCACTTCCTCGGCGAAACGCGCCCGCAACGTGGCATCGTTGAGATGCACCGCATGCGGCGTCTTGAGCGCCACCAGGCCACCCTGAGGGTGTTCGGCCAGATACACCACTCCCATCCCGCCCGTTCCGAGGCGGCCGAGGAGCAGGTATCGCCCGATGATGACCGGGTCCCCCACCGTAAGCGGTCGCACGCCAGGAGGCATGTCGCTTGCACCACGCGCCATCCGGGTTCGCCTCTCCTGATCAGTGTCATGGCAAAGCACACTGTGGCGGCATCCGGCGGGGCTTTCCGCATGTCTTACATAAGGGGTATTGGAGGTAAGGCTGTCGTTCCTCCCAAGTAAGTAAATGGTGTGACTTGGCGGTCTGAAGTGGACTTTTGCGCCTGGGGTGCCGGGCGGGGAATGATCGTCGTCACCGCCCCCGTCGGCCGCTCGATCGTCCTGGCCGACCCCACCTCCCCGGCCGCCGCCTTCAAGGGCGCCACCTCGGTGTCCTGCCGGCCGCCGCGCCCGGGTTCGCCCCCGCGTTCCTGGAGGCGGGGGTGCGGCGAACGCGCTGGTGGGCGTTCGACGCGCACGCCGGGAGGATGTACGGGGTGACCGGGCCGCGCTCGACGCACGAATAGGCCCCGGCCTACCCGATCCGAGACTCAGGGTGCGGTCGCGCCCCGAGCCGCGGACGATCGGGTGCTCAAGAGGCGATCGCGGCCTGCTCCTCGGCCTCGACCTGGCGGTTCCAGTCGCGCTTGACCGCCCGCCACGTCTCGTCGTCCACGCCGATCCGCCAATATCCGGAAATGGACAGCTGGTCCATCCCGACTCCCCGCTCGACGCGCAAGTGACGGCGGAGCTCCTTCACGAACCCGGCCTCCCCGTGCACGAACGCGTGCACGTCGCCCTCCGGGAACTCCAGCGCCCGCACCGCCGCCACGAGCCTCTCGCCCACGGGCCGGTCGCCCCGGTAGATCCACCTGATCCGCGCGTCGGCGGCCGTTTCGAGCTTCTGCTCGTCCTCGGGCGCGTCCACCTCCACGAACACGTGCGCCCGCACGCCGTCCGGGAGTGCCTCCAGCGAGGCGGCGATGGCCGGCAGCGCGCTCTCGTCGCCCACCAGGAGGTGCCAGCCGGCCTCGGGGTCGGGCGCGTAGCCCCCTCCGGGGCCCAGCATGAGCAGCTCGTCGCCCGGCTCGGCGCGCTCGGCCCAGGGGCCGGCCAGGCCCTCGTCGCCGTGGACCACGAAGTCGAGGGTCAGCTCGCGGGAGTCGGGGTCCCAGGCGCGCACGGTGTAGGTGCGCAGGCGCGGCCACAACTCGCGCGGCATGGTCTCGCGACAGGTCTTCACGCTGAACGGCTCGGGGTATTCGACACCCTCGTACGGGAAGACCAGCTTCACGTAGTGGTCGGTGAGCCCCGTGCAGGCGAAGTCCGCGAGCCCGTCACCGCCGACCACGACACGCACCATGTGGCGCGAGATGCGTTCGGTCCGCTGGACGACCCCCCGGTGGTGATCCGCTCGCTGCTCAGCCATCGGACTAGCCCCCTGATGCAAGTTAGGTATACCTAACCTTACACTGTTCTTACCGTTGGCGGATGTTAATTATCCCAAACAGGACAGGTAAAAATTCATGCTGCCGTCGCGTCCCCCATCGACGCGGGCCTTTCGCTCACCGCCTTCACGAACTGCGCCATGTGCCGGAACGCCAGCCGCGCCTCGGGCACGACGTCCGCCAGGATCGGGAAGACGTGCGGCATCCGCGGCCACTCCTCGTACCGGACCGGCACCCCCGCCAGCCGCGCCCGCTCGGCCACCCGGCGGCCCTCGTCCCTCAGCACCTCCGTCGAGCCCGTCACGATCATGAGCGGGGGCAGCCCCGTGAAGTCCCCGTGCACCGGCGAGACCAGCGGGTCCCACGGGTCCAGGCCGGAGGTCCAGCGGCGCGCCAGCCAGCGCACCCGGCCGGCCGGCAGCATGGGGTCCTGCCAGCGGTTCGCCCGGCGCGGGACGTCCGTCAGGTCGGCCCACGGGGAAAGGCAGATCGCCGCGGCGGGCAGCGGCCGTCCCGCGTCGCGCAGCGCCAGCAGGGTCGCCAGCGTCAGGTGGCCGCCGGCGGAGTCGCCCGCCAGCACGATGTCCTCGGGCGCGTACCCGCGCCGCAGCAGGCAGTCGTACGCGTCCATCGCGTCGGCCAGCGAGTCGGCCAGCTTGTGCACCGGCCCCTGGCGGTAGTCCAGCGCCAGCACCGGCCGCCTGGCCACCACGGACAACCGCCACGTGATGGACCGGTGCGTACGCGGCGAGCACGAGAAGTAGCCGCCGCCGTGGAAATAGAGCACCACCTTGCGCTCGTCGAGCCCCTGCCCGCCGCGCACCCACTCGCCACCGCACGAGGAGAAGGCCGCCGGGACGATCGCGACGTGCGCGGGATGGGGCACCCGGAACAGCCGCGCGAGATCGCCGAGGTGGGCGGCGCCGACCAGGGCGAGCGGATGTCGCAGCAGGAGAATGGAGGCCGGCTTCACGGTCCCGCGCATGAGACCGGTGAGAGCGCGAGCCTGCCAGCTCAAGGGGTACTCGGGGATCACATCCCTGTCGATTCGCATCTTCGACCCTCCGAAGATTGTTCTTCCCCGCCCAACATCGTCCTACCGGCCAGTAAGTAACTCATCTCTTACACGGATATTTCGGCATCGTGACGCCGGGGGCCCAATGGCCAGGTATTCGGGCACGCCTCTCCCGCGCTCGGCGTCGAGCCGGGCCACCAGGTGCTCGCCATCGACCCGCCCCGGCCGGGCCCGCGCTTCGTTTATCGCGTTGCGGACCGCCGACCCCGCAACGGATAATTCCGTGTTTCCCAACGGCAGGCCCGTGCGCGGGTCCAGGCACGGTCCGTCACCGTGCCATCACCCCCCGGAGGTGCAAAACCATACCGCTCTATGCCCGGCTCGTCCGGTACGGATTCCGCAAGCACGCCACCTACGTCTGGGCGGCGCTGGCCGGCGCGTTCACCAACAGCGTGTTCGGCGTCCTGCGCGCCTACATCCTGATCGCGCTGTGGCAGGCCCGCCCCGGGCTGGCCGGCTACGACATGACCGACGCCGTCACCTTCTGTTTCATCACGCAGGCGTTCATCGGGCCGATGCAGCTCTTCGGCGGCGGCCTGAGCATCCCCGAGCGCATCCGCAGCGGCGACATCGCGCTCGACCTGGTCCGCCCCGCGTCGCTGCAGCTGTGGACGCTGGCCGAGGACGTGGGCCGGGCCGCCTACCTGTTCGTGGTCCGCGGCGCCCCGCCCATGCTGGTCGGCGCCGTCATGTTCGGCATCCTCTTCCCCACCGACCCGGGCCGGTGGCTGGCGTTCCTGGCCGGCTTCGCGATCGCCGTCGTCGTCAGCTTCGGCTGGCGCTACCTGACCGCGCTGTCGGTCTGCTGGCTGCTCGACGACCGCGGCATCGCGATCCTGTCGATGGTCCTGATGACCTTCTTCAGCGGGATGATGCTGCCGCTGCACATCTTCCCCGGCTGGTTCGGCGAGCTGGCCAGGGCCCTGCCCTGGGCGGCCATGGTCCAGGTGCCCACCGACCTCTACCTCGGCAAGGCCCCGGTGCTGGAGTCGCTGGCCTTCCAGGCGTTCTGGGCCGTGGTGCTGCTCGGCCTCGGCGCGCTCGGCACCAGGGCGATCCGCCACAAGGTGGTGATCCAGGGTGGTTAGGACGTACTTCCTGCTGCTGTGGACCTGGACCCGCGCCGCGGCCGCGTACCCCGCCTCGTTCGTGCTGATGACCGTGCTCGGCTTCGTCACCGCCGCGCTCGACGTCGCGGTGATCCTGGTCATCTTCGCCAACACCACCGCCCTCGCCGGGTTCTCCCGCGAGGAGGTGCTGCTGCTGTACGGCGCCGCCGGCCTGTCCTTCACCGTCTGCGACACGTTCGTCAGCAACCTCGACCGCATCAGCCAGCACATCAAGGCCGGGACCCTCGACACCGTCCTGATCCGGCCCGTCAGCGCCTGGATCCAGCTGGCCGCCGACCGGTTCAACGCCACCCGGGTCGGGCGCATCCTGCAGGCCGCCCTCGTGCTCGGCTACGCGATCTCCGCGCTCGGCATCGACTGGCGGCGCGCCTGGATGATCCCCGTCATGGTCCTCACCGGGATCGTCATCTTCTCCGCGTTGTGGACGATGGCCGGGGCGGTGCAGTTCCTGCTGACCGACGCGCCCGAGGTGGTCAGCGCCTTCACCTACGGCAGCCACCAGCTCAACCAGTATCCCCTCAGCATCTACGCCCGCGACCTGGTCAGGGGCGTGACGTACGTGCTGCCGCTGGCCTACGTCAACTGGCAGCCGGGCCTGTACGTCCTGGGCCGGGACGACCCCTTCGGCACGCCCGAGTTCATGCGGTTCCTCGGACCGGCCGCCGCGCTGGTCCTCGCCCTGCTGGCCGCGCTGGCCTGGCGGCAGGGCATCCGGCACTACCGATCCACGGGGAGTTGACCATGATCGAACTTGACCGGGCCGGACGCTCGTTCAAGGTGAAGAGAAGCGTCGTCCACGCCGTACGCGACCTGTCGTTCACCGTCTCCGCCGGCGAGTTCGTCGGCTACCTCGGGCCCAACGGGGCCGGCAAGTCCACCACGATCAAGATGTTGTGCGGCATCCTCACCCCCACCGCCGGGAAGGTCCGGGTGGCCGGGCTGGACCCGTCGCGCCGGCGCACCACGCTGGCGCGGCACATCGGGGTGGTGTTCGGGCAGCGCACGACGCTGTGGTGGGACCTGCCGCTCGTCGACAGCTTCGAGCTGATCCGGCACCTCTACAAGGTGGACCGCGCCACCTTCAGGTCCCGGCTCGACGAGCTGACCGGGACGCTCGACCTGGCCGGGTTCCTGCGCACGCCGGTGCGCCAGCTCAGCCTCGGGCAGCGCATGCGGGGCGACCTGGCGGCCGCGCTGCTGCACGCGCCCGACGTGCTGGTGCTCGACGAGCCGACGATCGGGCTCGACGTGGTCAGCAAGGCCAGCATCCGGGACTTCCTGCGGCGGGTGAACTCCGAGCGCGGCACCACCGTCCTGCTGACCACGCACGACCTCGGCGACATCGAACGGCTGTGCCGCCGGGTCATGCTGATCGACCACGGGCACCTGGCGTTCGACGGCACCCTCGACGACCTGATGGCCACGGCCCCCGACCAGTCCTCGATCGAGGACGTGGTAACCCGCCTCTACACCGGCACCGCCACCACGTAGCCCCTCCCACGGACCACGGCCACGGCGACGCCATCAGCCGCCTCTCGCCGCTTCCTTTCCCCAAGCAGCCCGGCAGCCACAGGGCGGCTCCGGCCAGGCCGCGGTGAGTGTCAGTAGTAGCTGCCCTCCGGCGTGGTCTCGTAGTCCTCGTCAAGTTCGTCGCGCTGGCGGGACCAGCGCGACGGCATCAGCACGGGGATGAACAGAGCCACGCCGAGCAGGGCGAATATGCCCGTGGTGAGCATGGTCCTGTCGCCGAATCCGGCGTCTCTGATGATCTGGTTGACCGACGGCTCCGTCGGTATGAGGGAAAGCGCCCGGTTCATGTCGAGCGCGTACACGACTGTCCACGCCAGCAACACCATGGACGGCACGAACGTCGCCAGCGGCGAGATCCGGCCGGCCGTAACGAGCCCGACAACCAGTCCGACGGCGGCCATCGCGCCGAGCGCGATCCACATCTTCTGACTGTCCGGCGGATTCGCGGCCGCATTGCCGACTGCCTGTTGTACGGCCCAACCGCCGCCTCCGAGCACGGCCACCGTCACCACAAGCCCGATGAGCAAACCACCTAAGTGCCGCAACGTTCTCACCTCTATGTCAACGCGGTCGGCACGACCCTAGCGACAAAAGCCATTTTCGGACCAGGCATTGCACAGCTTGGAACTCGAGGTCTCAAGACTCCCTGCCCCGTGAGAGCATGGGGCACACCCATGCGCGCGCATCTCCCCTTCCGCCTCGCGCGGACGGCCGCCTTCGCCGCCGTCTGCGTGACGCTCGCCGCGCTCGCCCACGTTCTCGGCGGCGGCTCGGCGCCCGAGCCGGGGGTCGCCGCCCTCGGGCTCGCGGGCGTAGCCGTGCTGGGGCTGGCGTTCTGCGGAAGGGAGCGCTCGGCGGGCACCATCAACCTGGTGCTGGTCGGGGCGCAGCTCGGGCTGCACGAGCTGTTCGCGGGCGACGGCGCCGCCTACGTCTCGGTGCACGGGCACGCCCAGGGCGGCCTGGCGGTCAACGCCGGCATGCTGCTCACGCACCTGACGGCCACGGTGATCACCGGTCTGTGGCTGTCGCGCGGCGAGGCCGCGCTCTGGTCGCTGCTGCGCCGCCTCGGCCGCCGTCTCGTCCTCCTCGCACCGGCCGCCGCGCCCGTGCTGTGGTTCCGCACACCGATCGTCCACACGAGGGTCGTCCCGCTCCAGCCGGGTTTCCGGCACAGCGTGGCCAGGCGTGGTCCTCCACTTCCCGCCTGACCGTCTGACACCCCTTCTTCATCCCCCCGATTCACCAAGTGGAGCTCTCGTATGTCCTTCGTACGCCGTGCGGCGACCGTGCTCGCCGCCACCACCGCCCTCACCGCCGGCCTCGCCCTGCCCGCGCTGGCCCACGTCACCATCCAGCCAGGCACCGCCGAGCAGGGCGGGTTCACCAAGGTCGCCTTCCGGGTGCCCAACGAGCGCGACAACGCCTCGACCACCAAGATCGAAGTCAGTTTCCCCGCCGACCACCCGCTGGCCTTCGTGTCCGTCAAGCCCGTGCCCGGGTGGAAGGTCAAGGTGACCGAGGGCAAGCTGCCCGCCCCGGTCAAGACCGAGTACGGCGACCTGGAGGAGGCCGTCACCAAGGTCGTCTGGGAGGGCGGGAAGATCAATCCTGGCGAGTTCCAGGAGTTCGAGGTGTCCATGGGCCAGCTGCCTAAGGACGTCGACTCGCTGATGTTCCCGACGAAGCAGACCTATTCGGGAGGCGAGGTCGTGGACTGGTCGGAGGCCCCGAAGACGGATGGGACCGAGCCCGAGCACCCGGCGCCGCTGCTCAAGCTGGTGCCGGCCGCCGGCGACGGCGGCAGCTCACCCGGCGCTTCGGCCAGTGCAAGTCCCAGTGCCGCCCCGGCGGCCGCCGCGCCGTCGGTCACGCCGATGGCGGCCGCGTCCACCTCCGACGGCACGGCCCGGCTGCTCGGCGGGGCCGGCCTGGCGGTGGGCGTCATCGGCGTCGTGATCGGCGCCCTGGGCCTGCGCCGCCGCCCCTCCGCCTGACAGCGGGACCCGAACGCCCATGCTCCGGGACGCCCACCGACGGCGTCCCGGAGCGCACGAACCCCCATACTGCGGCCGCCGCCCATCTCCGGCACGTCCCGCAGCGCACGACCCCGAACCCGGCCGTCGCCCACCTCCGGCACGTCCCGCAGCGGCCCGCAGGAAGGGAGGCCGTCAAGGCGCAGGGCCGGCGCCATCAAGACGAGCGCGGGCAGGACGGGCCCAGGGAGGACGGGCCCAGGGAGGACGGGCGCCGTCAGGACGTGATGTCCTTGCCCGAGAAGCGCGCCCAAGCGATCGACCCGAACAGCAGGATGTACGCCCCGAACGCCAGCAGCCCCTCCCCCAGCGCCCCCGTGTCGATCGGGCTGCGCAGCACCGCGTCGAAGTCCGTGAACCTGGTCGGCAGCAGGTAGGGCGTGATCGCCTCCAGCTCGGGGATGGCCCGCAGCACCTGGCAGATGATGACCAGCACCATGGTGCCGGCGACGGCCCCGATCGACACCTCGGTGAACGTGGACAGCGCCAGCCCGATCGCGGCCAGCGCCGCCATGCCGGCCCCGACGTACCCGACGCTGATGGCGATCCGCACCAGCCCGTCCGCCATCGAGATCGTGGTCCCCGACAGCAGCGTCACGTCACCGACCGGGAACAGCACCAGCCCCGTCACCAGCGCCGACAGCGCCACCACCGCCGTGGCCGCGTAGGCGTAGACGGCCGCGTTGAGATATTTGACGGCCAGCAGCCGGGTCCGCCCGGCCGGCGCGGCCAGCAGGTAGCGCAGCGTCCCACCCCCGGCCTCGCCGGCGATCGAGTCGCCCGCCACCACGCTCACGGCCACCGGCATCAGCAGCAGCACCAGGAACGAGAACGACACGAACGTCAGCATGAGACTGTTGCCCGCGACGGCCTGGATGATCCCGCCCATGTCGTCGTCGCCGGAGGAGCCGAAGGCACGCAGGGAGATGCCGATGATCACCGGCACGACGGCGAGCACGGCCAGCATCGCCAGGTTGCGCGGGCGGCGGAAGGTCAGGCCCAGCTCCGAGCCGAGCAGCCGCCAGAACGCCCACGTCGTTCTGGCCGACGGCCCGGGCGGGGGTGAGGCGGGTGCGGGGGGCGGTGGCTCGGGCGCGTGCCGTTCGGTGGTGCGCATGGTCTCGGTCACCGGCACGAGCCCGGGCATCCGCCGCGTGGCCGTCGTGGCCCGGCTCTCAGCCGTCGACATCGAAGCCCTCCCCTGTGAGTCCCACGAACACGTCCTCGAGGCTCGGCCGCACCACGGCCAGCCCGCGTACGGCCACGCCCTCCCCCACGAGCGCGGCGTTGACCTGCTCCGGCGCGTGGCCGCCCAGCTCCGCCAGGACCTGCCCGCCCTCCGGCCGCACGTCGGCCAGGCCGAGACCGGCGAGCACCCGCGCGGCGGCGCCCGTGTCCGGCGTCTCCACCCTGATCCGGGTGACCAGGCCGCCGTTGAGCGAGGCGATCGTGCCCTGCGCGACGAGCTTGCCGGTCCGCATGATCGCGGCGTGCGTGCACATCTGCTCGACCTCGGCCAGCAGGTGCGAGGAGACGAACACCGTGGTGCCGTCGGCGGCGATCTCCTTGACCAGCGCGCGCACCTCGCGGGTGCCCTGCGGGTCGAGCCCGTTGGTGGGCTCGTCCAGGACGAGCAGCTCGCGCGGCCCCAGCAGGGCGGCCGCGATGGCCAGACGCTGGCGCATGCCGAGCGAGTAGTTGCGGTAACGCTTGCCCGCGGCGGCCGACAGCCCCACGCGGTCGAGCGCGTCCGCGACGCGCCGCCGGGCGGTGCCGCCCGGCGCCGTCGGGTCGGCCGCGTCGAAGCGCATCAGGTTGGCCGCGCCCGACAGGTACGGGTAGAAGGCCGGCCCTTCGACCAGCGCCCCCACCTTGGGCAGGGCCTGCGCCTGCGGCAGCCCGAGCACGGAGTATTCGCCCGCCGTGGGCGTCACCAGGCCGAGCAGCATGCGGATCGTGGTGGTCTTGCCCGAGCCGTTGGGCCCGAGGAAGCCGAACACCGAGCCGCGCGGCACCGCCAGGTCCAGCGTGTCCACCGCGACCTGGCCGCCGCGGAAGCGCTTGGTCAGCCCCTGGGTGACGATCGCGGCGTCCCCGGAGGGCGGGGCCGCCCCGAAGGGCGCCCCCGCTTCGTACGTGACGGCGGTCACTTGGTGCCCGCCGCCTTGGTGATCTCCTCCGGCGTGACCGCGCCGACCAGCAGGCGGCCGTCGTCGGTCAGCAGGGCCGTGACGAGCTTGGTCTTGATCAGCTTGCCGGAGCCCCACGTGCCGCTGACCGGGGTGGCGGACTTGAGCACGCTGTCCAGCAGCGCGGCCGGGTCGCCCCCGCCACCGCCGAACCGCTCGCCGGAGCCCTCGGGCGTCTCGGCGGGCTTGGCGGCCAGGTCCGCCATGGAGAACGGGACGACCGCGACGGCCGACCAGCCCTCACCGACGACCTTCAGGTCGCCCGCGACGTCGTGGGCCTTCTCGGCCCGCTCCTCCGCGTGCTCGCCGAAGCCCTGGTCCGCGCCGATCGTCTGCTCCTCCACCTTGGCGCCCGCGGGCGGGGTGAAGGTGAAGTTCTCGGCCGCCGGCGGCGTGAACGTCACCTGGGTGAACCCGAGCTGGAACGCCGGCTCGGCCGAACCCTTGGCGTACACCTGCACCTGGAGCGGGACGTACGTCTCGCCGTCGAGGGCGATGCGCACCTCCTGCACCAGGGAGCTCTCGTCCTTGGGCGACAGCACGAGCTGGTAGACCGGGCGGCCCGCCACCTCCGCCGTGTTGATCACCCGGACCGCCGTGTGCTCGTCGGCGCCGGCCAGCAGCCGCTCGGCCAGTTGCGGCGGCGTCAGCTCGGTCGGGCGCGGCACGGGCGTGGCATGGCCCGGGCCGGTCTCCGGCTTGATGGTCAGCTTGGTGGCGGTGTTGGTGGCGCTGTCCCAGTACCAGGCGTGGCCGCCGTTCAGGATCAGGTTGGTCTCGTTGAGCTGGGTCGGGAAGGCCACGCGCAGCTTGTCGGCCGCGCCGTACCAGACCTTCACCTCGTGCGAGCCGGACAGCAGGCTCAGCGGCGAGGCCGAGCCGGTCTGCGGCAGCGCCGGCAGGCCGAGCGAGGCCGTCTGCTGAACGGTGCCGGACATCGGCGGGATCCCGCCGTCCTTACCGGTGGCCGCCACGGCGTCGGCCAGCAGTTGCTGGGCCGAGCGCTCCGGCAGCACGGGTTCGCCGCTCACCGCGGCGATCACGGGACCGGCGCCGATCGCGGCTCCGATCACGGCTGCCGCCGCGATCGGGACTCCCCACCTCACGAACGTGCCTCTACGCATCTCACTCCTTAACCGTATGTCGATGCCCAGAGCCTGCGTCATGCATCCTGTGGGAGACCTGAGACAGTCTGAGACGGCTCTCAGCCTTCTCAGCGTCGTCTCAGCGCGCGAACGGGAGAATCGCCACATGAGAGTACTTGTCGTCGAGGACGAGCGGCGCATGGCGGCTGCGCTCCAGCGAGGGCTCCAGGCCGAGGGCTTCGCCGTGGACCTCGCCCACGACGGCGAGGAGGGGCTGCACGCGGCCAGGCAGGGCGACTACGACGTCGTGGTGCTCGACATCATGCTGCCCAGGCTGTCGGGCTACAACGTGTGCAAGCAGTTGCGCGCCGAGGAGAACTGGGTGCCGATCCTGATGTTGTCCGCCAAGGACGGCGAGTACGACATGGCCGACGGGCTGGACCTCGGGGCCGACGACTACCTGACCAAGCCGTTCTCGTACGTGGTGCTGGTAGCCCGGTTGCGGGCGCTGATGCGGCGCGACGCGGGGCGGCGGCCGTCGGTGCTGGTCGCGGGCGACCTGTCGCTGGATCCGGCCAGGCGGAAGGTGGAGCGGGGGCAGAGCCCGATCGAGCTGACGCCGCGGGAGTTCGCCCTGCTGGAATACCTGATGCGGCGGCGGGACGAGGTGGTGTCGAAGTCGGAGATCCTGGAGCACGTGTGGGACACCTTCGACACCGACCCCAACGTGGTCGAGGTCTACGTCGGCTACCTGCGCCGCAAGATCGACGTCCCTTACGGCAGGAACTCGCTGCAGACCGTGCGCGGTGCGGGCTACCGGCTGGCGGGCGACGGTGGCTGAGTCGCCGCTGGTCTGGTGGCGGCGGCAGGGGCTGCGGTTCCGGCTGACGGTGGCGGCGGCCGCGGTGCTCGCGCTGGCGCTGGCCCTGTCGGCGTCGGTGCTGCTCAGCGTGCTGGATCGGGCCCTGATGGACACGGTGGACGAGTCCACCGTGCAGCAGGCGCAGGCCGTGCGGGTGGCGGCCGACGCCGGCACGCTCACCAGCCCGATCACCACCCACGACGGCACGATCGTGCAGGTGATCGACGCCCAGGGGCGGATCACGCACGTCACGTACGGCACCGACCGGCTGGTGCCGCTGCTGGACGCCGCGGGCCGGGCGAAGGTGCTCCGGCAGGGGCAGGCGACGCTGCTGGACGGCCGGCCGTACGCCATCCCGGGGTTCCTGCGGGTCGTCGTGCTCAGCGCGGACCGGGGGGTGACGGTGGTGGCGGCCCGGCCCATCGGCGAGATCCAGACCAGCCTGGGCACGGCCGGCCGGGTGCTGCTGGTCGGCACGCCGGCGCTGGTCGTGCTGCTGGCGGTGGCGAGCTGGCTGATGATCGGCCGTACCCTGCGGCCGATCGCGGCGCTGCGCAGGGGCGCGGCGGAGATCACGCACACGGCGAGGTCGCGCCGGCTGCCGGTGCCGCAGTCGCGCGACGAGGTGCACTCGCTGGCCACCACGCTCAACAGCATGCTGGCCCGGCTGGAGGAGGCCGAGCAGCGCCAGCGGGCGCTGGTCTCCGACGCCGCGCACGAGCTGCGCAGCCCGCTGGCCAGCATCCGGCTGCAGCTGGAGGTGGCGCTCGGGCATCCCGACGGGCAGGACTGGCAGGAGACCGCCGAGGGCGTGCTGGAGGACACGATGCGGCTGTCCCGGCTGGCCGAGGACCTGCTCGCGCTGGCCAGGCTGGACGAGCGCGGCGGCGTACCGGCCCGGCGCGAGCCCGTCGACCTCGACGAGGTGGTACGCCAGACCGTCGACCGGTACGCCGAGGCCCGCCTGACGGTGTGCGACCCCGTCGTGGTCCGCGGCGACGCCCTCGACCTGAGCCGGGTGCTGACGAACCTGATGGACAACGCGGTCCGCCACACCGCCTCCAAGGTCGAGGTGACGCTGACCGCCGACGGCGTGCTGACGGTCACCGACGACGGCCCCGGCATTCCCGAGCAGGACCGCGAGCGCGCCTTCAACCGCTTCACCCGGCTGGACTCCGGCCGCAGCCGGGACGAGGGGGGCGCGGGGCTGGGGCTGGCCATCGTGCGGGAGACCGTGCGGGCGCACGGCGGCACGGTGCACCTGGAGGACGCGGCACCGGGCCTGCGCGCCGTGGTCGCCCTGCCGGTGACCCGCTGACCCGTCAATACCTTTTGCGGCCATCTGTGGCCGGATGAGGACGGGGACCCTGTTCACCGGGCGCGCGACGTGTTAGGCACGGGCCATGCGTGCAGCACGCGAGCGGCCCGCCGGCCGCCTCACGTCGGCCGCCCTCGCGGCGGTCCTCGCGGTCGCCGCGAGCGCCTTCCCGGCGGCGGCCGCTGATCAGGCCGCTGATCAGGCCGCTGTGACGGTGATCGCCTCGGGGCTGGACAACCCCAGAGGGCTCGGCTTCGGCCCCGACGGGACCCTGTACGTGGCCGAGGCGGGCCGGGGCGGCCCGGGCCCGTGCATCACCGGGGCCCAGAACCAGACGTTCTGCCTCGGCCCCAGCGGCGCCGTGACGGCCGTCGCCCGCGGCGGGCAGCGCCGGGTGGTGACCGGCCTGCCGTCCCTGGGCACGCCGGACCTGAGCGAGGTGCTCGGCGCGCACGACGTGGCCGTGACCCGTGGCGGGCTGCTCGTCCCGATCGGGCTGGGCACGGACCCGGCCAGGCGGGCGCAGCTCGGCCCGGACGGCGCCGCCGTCGCCACGCTCGTCAAGGCTTCGGGCGCGCGGTGGCGGACCGTCGCCGACCTGGGCGCGTACGAGAGCGCCAGCGACCCCGACCAGGGCCAGCCCGGCACCGGCCCGGACAGCCAGCCCTACGCGGTGCTGCCCGAGGGCGCGGGCGCGCTGGTCGTGGACGCGGGCGCCAACGACGTGCTGCGCGTGCGCCCCGGCGGCCGGATCTCGACGGTCGCCGTGTTCGACGTCCGCATGGTCCCCGGGCCGGGCGGGGCAGACATTCCGATGCACCCGGTGCCCACGAGCGTGGCCCGCGGGCCCGACGGCGCGTTGTACGTCGGCCAGCTCACCGGCTTCCCCTTCCCCGTGGGGGGAGCCAGTGTGTGGCGCCTGGCGCCGGGAAAGGCGCCGGCGGTGTACGCCTCCGGCTTCACCAACATCGTGGACATCGCCTTCGACCGGCGCGGCCGGCTGCTGGTGCTGGAGATCGCCGCCGGCGGGCTGCTGTCCGGCGACCCGGCGGGAGCCCTGCACCGCGTCGAACGGGACGGCACCAGGACACTTGTCGCCAGGGACGGCCTGTTCACCCCGACGGGGGTGGCGGCCGGGCCGGACGGCGCCTACTACGTGTCCAACAGAGGCACGCTGGCGGGTTCCGGGGAGGTACTGCGTATCAGGAGCTGACGGGCGGGATTTCGACGGCCCTCAGGGGCACGGCCGCGTCGCCGGGCCCCCCGGGCTCCGTTGTTCCGGGCCCGATCACATGACTCGTCTGATGGTTCGCCGGTCGGCTCGTGGATGGACATGGATCGTTCCGAAAGTGGTCAGGCGGCTGTCCCCTTTTCTGCGGTGGCCAGGAAGTCCTGGGCGATGAGTGGCAGGCGGCGGCGGGCGTGCACGACGGCTATGACGCGACGCACCGCGGGTTCGAGTGAACGCACCACCAGGCCCGCGCGTCCGGCCTGCTCGGCCATGCCGCGGTACCACAGCAACGATGCCTGCCCGGCGCGTACGGCGTTCAGCCAGCCGTTGCGCTCGTCGGTTTCGAGCACGACCACCGGGGTGACCGCGTACTTGCCGAACATCGCGTCGAGCTCCCTGCGCCGCATGCTGCCACGGGCGGGCAGCGCCAGGCGCATGCCGTGCAGCTTGCCCATCGGCACGGGGTTGGGGAGATCGAGCGCGGGCGGGGAGATCAGGACGATCTCCTGGCGTTCGAGTGGATGGGTGATGAGATCGGTGGGCACCGGCAGGTCCGTGAGACCCAGGTCGGCCCGCTGATCTCTGATGGCGCTGACGACACCGTCTCGGCCGTCGCAGCGCACGATGTGCACGCGTACTCCCGGGTGCTCAGCCGCGTAGGCGGGCAGCAGCCGCCCCGCGAGGCCGGGTTCGAGGCTGGGCGTGGCGGCGATGCGAAGTTCCGCCTCGGTGACCGTGCCCTGGTTGGCCAGGCCCTCGATCTCGTGAACCGCGTCGAGTGCCTCCCTCGCCAGCTTGACCACCCGGCGTCCCTGCGCGGTGACGACCACCCCGCGGCCGGAACGAGCGAAGAGCGTCATGCCGAGCTCGCGCTCGAGATCGCGGATCGCGCGGGACAGCGCAGGCTGCGCGATGTAGAGCGATCTGGCCGCGTCGGTCATGGTGCGGTGCTCCGCAGTCGCGACCACATAGCGGAGCTGCTGGAGATTCATGTCAATGAAGCTAGGACACCGCCCGCCGCCGGGACCGAAAGATAGCGGAGATCACCTCGAATGATTTCGGACTGTAACCGAGCACCGCTACATCCGTGACGGGTGATAAATCAGTATGCTTTTGCCCCAAATTTGACAAGGGTCCGCCAAGTCGCGGCGCAAATCTGGCATTGCAGACAACCGGGTGAACGGGGAGACACGGTGACAGGGAACGGGCAGTATCCACCCCCGCCACAGGGGCCAGGCCAGCCACAGCGGCCTCCCTCGTTGCCCTGGCCGCCGCCGGGTCACCGGCAACCGCAGCCGCAGGGCGGTCAGCAGAACCCGTACCCGCAGCCGCCGCCCCCTCCCCCACCGCCGCCGCAGGGGAATCCCTACCAGCAGGGGCCGCCCCCGCCGCAGGGGCCGCCACACCCTCGGCCGCCCTACCAGCAACCACCGTACGGGCAGCCGCAGGGACAGCCTTATGGGCTGCCTCAGCACGGGCCACCGCAGGGGCCGCCCTATGGGCAGCCGCCGCACGGGCCACCGTACCGGCAGCCGCCGCCTCCTCCGCCACCACCGCCGGTCGCGCCGACGCTGCGGTGGCCGCACCCCCCGCCGCGCAGGAAGTCGGGGATGGGGGTCGTCGCGGTGCTCGGCACCGTGTTCGGGTCGATGGCGGCGCTGTTCGTGCTGATCGTCATCGGGGCGGTGATGCTCGGCGGCTCGAAGAGCTCGGACACGTCCACGCCGATCGCGAACCCGACGTACGAGGCGTCGGAGGAGCCCACCCGGCGCTCCGACGGCGACCCCGAGCCCGCCCCCACGCGGACCCGTGACCAGGAGCCCACGCAGCGGCCGACCGAGGACGAGGAGCCGGACACCACCGTCACCCCGCCCGCGAAGGTCACGCTCAACACGAGCCTGAAGAACAACACCATGTACCGGGCCGGCACGCTGCCCAGGCTCAACTGCCGGGCCGGCAACGCCAACATCTACAACCACGGCCAGCTCAAGGCGCTCATCCTGAAGACCGGCAGGTGCATGGACCGGGCCTGGCAGCCGATCCTGGAGAAGCAGGGCATCCGGTTCAGCCCGCCCGGCTACGCCATCGCGGCCAAGCGCGGCAGGGGCGCCTGCGGCGACTATCCGTCGGCGGGCAGCATGGTGCCGTACTACTGCCCGCGCAACAACACCATCTACGCCTCCACCTCGGCCATGGCCAGGGGCAACGGCAACGCCCGCGGGTACGGCCAGATCATCAACTGGCACGGCGGCATCATCAGCATGATGGCCCACGAGTACGGCCACCACGTCCAGAACATCACGGGGCTGATGGACTCGTGGTGGCGCTCGACCCTGGACTCGACCAGCCAGAGCGGCAAGCTGGCGCTCAGCCGGCGGCTGGAGCTGCAGGCCACCTGCTTCGGCGGCATGTGGATGCGGTCGGTGGCGGCGTCGTACCCGGTGAACACCTCCAACCGGAGCCGGCTGTACTGGTTCTACGGTCAGGTGGGCGACTATCCGGGCTGGCCGCGCGACCACGGCACGCCGGCCAACAACAACCGCTGGTTCCGTCAGGGGTGGGAGAAGAGTAAGACATACCAGTGCAACACGTGGCTGGCGCCCTCTTCAACGGTCTCCTGATGTCCCCGTGGCGTTCATCTCATGTTGAGCACATGTCTCTGATGTCCATATAAGGGCACTAGAATCCTGGCAATCTTGTGCCCATCGGGGGCATACGCCAATTTTGCCTGGTAGGCGTGTAAGGAGCCGGGTGTGAGCAATCGCGATGGGGTGGAGACCGTGCCAGGAGGCAGGAAACGCCGCCCCATGCGACGGTCCGGCCCGGCCTCCGCAGCCACCGCCGGATCCGCCCCTCGCGAGAAGGCGCCCTCCAAAGGGCCGCGCTTCGCCAAACCGCTGACGCCCGCCGCCGTCCTGGGCTGGACCGCGCTGTCGGCCGTCGTGCCGGGCGCCGCTCACCTGCGGGCCGGGCACCGCCGTACCGGGCTGGTGCTGGTCAGCGTGTACGCGGTGCTGCTGCTGGGGCTCCTGGCCTACGGCCTGATCGTGATCGGCGACCTGTCGAACATCGCCACGTTCGCCGACGACGGGATGATGCTCACGGTCGTCGTCGTGGCCTCGGCACTCGCGCTGGCCTGGTTCGCGCTGCTGGTGACGTCCTACGTGGCGCTCGGCCCGAACAAGCTGCACCAGCAGGGCCAGGTGGTGACCGGCATCGTGGTGGGCGTGCTGTGCGTGGCGGTCATGTCGCCGTTCGCCCTCGCCTCCAACTACGTGCTGACCGCCCGCAACGCGATCGGGGACGTCTTCCAGTCCCGGCCCGACCCCGACACCCCCCACGCGGCCCAGAACCCCGAGGACCCGTGGAACGGCAAGGACCGGGTGAACTTCCTGCTGGTCGGCGGTGACGCGGCGGGCAACCGGACCGGCGTGCGCACCGACAGCATGAACGTGGCCAGCGTCGACCTCAAGACCGGCGCCACGGTCCTGTTCAGCCTCCCGCGCAACCTCCAGCACGTCCGCTTCCCGCCGTCCTCGCCGCTGCACAAGCAGTTCCCGAACGGCTTCATGGCCGAGCTGCCCAACGGCGGCCTGCTCAACGAGGTCTGGCAGTACGCCAACGACAACCCGCAGCTCATGGGCGGCAAGGACAAGGGCCCGCGGGCGCTGATGGACGCCATCGGCTACACGCTGAACCTGAAGATCGACTACTACATGCTGATGAACATGTACGGCTTCGCCGACCTCGTGGACGCCATCGGCGGCCTGAGGATCAGGGTGGAGCAGGACGTCAAGTGGGGCGGTCTGTACGGCACGGCGGGCACCATCAAGGCGGGCGACCGGAAGCTGACCGGCGAGCAGGCCCTGTGGTACGGCCGCTCCCGCGTCGGCAGCGACGACTTCTCCCGCATGGCCCGCCAGCGCTGCGTCATCGCCGCCTTCGCGCAGCAGGCCACGCCCTCGGTGATCCTCACCAGGTTCGAGCGCATCGCCGGCGCGGCCAAGCGGCTGGCCCAGACGAACATCCCTCGTGACCTCGTCAAGCCGCTGGTCGAGCTGGCCGTCAAGGTCAAGGACGCCAAGATCACCAGCCTGCAGTTCGTGCCGCCGGAGTTCTACTCCGGCCGCCCCGACTGGGCGAAGATCCGCCAGGCCACGAGAAAGGCCATCAGCGACTCGATGCGCCCGGCCCGCCAGGCGCAGACCGCCGGAGTGACCGCCTCCCCGAGCGCGACCGGCTCGACCCCGAGCCCCACGAAGACCCGGCTGGCCGCGCCCACCCAGACGCCCACGAAGAACAGCCAGAAGAGCGCCCAGTCGATCGACGACCTCTGCGGCCTCTGACCGGCCGGCCGGTCTTCGGCCTCTGACCGGCTAGCCGGCGGCGAACGTCACGGGCAGGCTCACCGGCCCCCGGACGGTGAGGCTGGCCCGCCAGCGCAGCCGCTCCGGCGGCACCGCGAGGGCCAGCCCGGGCAGGCGGGCCACCTCGCCCAGGGCGGCCCGGCCCACGATGCGGGCGAGCAGGGCGCCCAGGCAGTAGTGCGGCCCGTGCCCGAAGCTCAGGTGGGCGTTGTCCTCCCGGGTCAGGTCGGGCCGGTCCGCCCCGGGGAAGCGCCTGGGGTCGCGGTTGGCGGCGCCCAGCGCCACCAGGATCGGCTGCCCGGCCTCGACGCGGGCCCCGCCGTACTCGACCGGCTCCAGGGCGAAGCGCCACGTGGCCAGCTCGACCGGGCTGTCGTGGCGCAGCAGCTCCTCCACCGCCCGGTCGATCAGCTCGGGGCGGGCGCGCAGCTGCTCCAGCGCGCCGGGGTGGCGCAGCAGCGTGTGGGCGCCCAGCCCGATGAGCCCGACGGTCGTCTCGTAGCCGGCGACGAGCAGCAGGAAGATCATCGACAGCAGCTCGTCCTCGGACAGCCGCTCGCCGTCGTCCGCGGCGGCCGTGATCACGCTGATCAGGTCGTCGCCCGGTGCCCGCCGCCTGCCCTCGACCAGCTCCCCCACGTACGCGGCCAGCCGCCGCAGCGCCTGCGGCCGGGCCTCCTTGCTCGAGTCGGAGGACACCACGGCCGTCGTCCACCGCTGGAAGTCCGTACGGTCCCCCTCGGGCACGCCCAGGACGTCGCAGATCGTGGCGAACTGCAGCGGCGAGGCGAAGTCGCCGACCAGGTCGTCGCCGGGGCGGAGCCCGGCGGCCAGCTCGCGCGCCCGCTCCTCGATCCGGGGCCGCAGTCGCTCCAGTCGCCGCAGGGTGAAGAACCCGGACACCAGGCGGCGCAGCCGGGTGTGCTCGGGCGGGTCCGTGGTGAGCAGGTGGGTGCCCAGGCCGGAGCGGTCCTCCAGCGGCCGGCCGCGCCCCGCCGCCTGCCAGTCGGGCGGCGCGTGCCGCGGGTCCTTGCTGAGCCGCGGGTCGGCGAGCGCGGCGCGGGCGTCGTCGTAGCGGGTCACCAGCCAGCCGTACAGGCCGCTGCGCAGGGTCACCAGGTGGGGCACGCCCGCCTCCCGGAGCCGGGCGTAGGCCGGGTAGGGTTCGGCGAGCAGCCCGTCGTCCCCCGGCAGCATCTCCTCCAGCAACGTTTCCTCCCCCGACGCGGTCCGGCGGGGTGCCCCGCCGGACCGCTCTTCGCCTACTTGCCGAGCTGTCCCAGGATCCACTCTGCCAGCGGACCGGTCACCTGGCCGTGCTCGGAGTTCTGGGAATCGCACTGGAAGTCGTCGAGCTGGCTGTGCTCCGGCGACAGCGACGTGATGTCGGTATAGAGATCGACCGTCCACTCCAGCGGGTCGTAGTGGAGCGCGACGGCGCTGACCGTCGGGACGAAGCAGGCCGAGCGCAGGCGCGTCGCGATCGGCGTGCCCAGCTTGTCGGCGAGCATGCCGTACACGGCCAGCGTCCCGCCCGGCGCGCCGTCGAACGGCGCGACGTCGCTGGTGTAGCTCTTGCTGGCCCACATCGGCACCGCCCGCATGCCGCCGACGTGCCGCTTGCGGCCGCGATCGGGCTGGGTACGCGCGTTCGCCCCGACGAGGCCGGCCAGCGCGCTCCACTCGAACACCAGCTCGTCGGGTGGCACGTTCCTGCCGGTGCCGTCGGCGGCGCCGTTGGCCACCCCGAGCTTGCGCGGCCGGACCGGGAACCACCCGACGCGGCGCAGGTCCTCCAGGAACTCGACGCGCAGCGGGCTGGCGGTGGCGACCGGGCCGGAGTAGCGGCCGCTCTCGACCCACGCCCACAGGAGCTGCTGCGCGGCGGGGCTCCTGATCAGGTCGGCCTGGCCGGGCACGGCCGGGGAGAGCTTCGCGGCGAAGTACGCGAGCTGCTGGAGGATCAGCGGGATCCACGCGCCGTTGTGCGGCGAGTCGTAGGACAGGTACGTCATGGTCTGGTGGTCCTCGCCGCGGTTCTCCATCTCCGCCAGCGCGTAGCGGGTGGCCAGCCCACCCATGCCGATGCCGCCGACGATCAGCGGCGCGTCACCGGCCCGCCCGCTGATGGCCCGGCGGACGCAGGTGGCCACGACCCCGGCGTTGGCCTGGATGTGGGTGTGCCGGGCGCCGAAGCCGAGCAGCACGACGTCGATGCCCTGGGCGAGGAGCTGGTCGAGCAGGCGATGCTGGTGGGGCGGGTAGGGCGCGTTGAGGTGGCGCCACAGCCCCGGCAGGTCGCTGGGTCCGTGGTTGAAGCCGTCGGCGAGGATCATCGGCCGGACGAGGCGGTCGTGGCCGGCGCCGTAGTGGACGGCGGCGGTCCCGGTGGCGGTACGGCCCAGGTAGGGCCAGGCGGAGGTGAGGGTCCATTCCTCCTGCGGCGTCCGCTGCTCTCCGGTGGGCGGCGGCGCCGGGGTCGCGAACAGCACTCCTTTCGGCAGCACTCCGGCGATCTGCTCGGCGCGACCGGCGGGCACGGGGTCGGACTCCTGCCGCAGGGCGAGCTCGACATCTATCCTTGCTGCCCCTTGTGTCGCCATGATTACACCTTTTCTCGTGGGTTTACCGGACGTCACCCCCGATCCCGTACCTCCATTTCCGGGAAGAAGAATTTCCCTTTCCACATTCAACGAACATCGCGATCAAGGCATGGCTGGTACCCCTACCGTCTACCTCACCTCGCAGTCTCCGACAAATCAACCCACATCGGAAACAATCCATCTGACCATCGGTCAAGAAAATACCGAGGCCATTTCAGGAATGACCTCGGTAATTCGGCGGAGTGTCACACCAGTGCGGAGTTCTTCCTCGGCAGCAGGGCCAGGGCGCCGAGGTAGAGCAGGGCCGCCACGATGAGCAGGCCCTTGTAGCCGATCACCAGCGCGACGTATTCCAGGCAGCCGCCGACCATGGCGCCCAGCAGGTTCGCGCCGAAGGACGTGGTCGCGTCGGCCGTCTCGGCGAAGCGTTTGGCGAAGACCACGTTCGCGGCGAAGATCGGCAGGAACGCCACCGTCACGGCCGCCACCGCGCGCAGCGGCAGCGGGAGCGACAGCAGCCATTCGTTCGGCACGAGCCAGGCCAGCAGCAGGCCCGCGAGCAGCACGCCGTACATGACCGGCAGCGGTGGGGTGCGGAAGCGGCGGGTCACCTCGACGGCGGCGAGCACCGCCACGAGCACGCCCGCGAAGACGATCGCGTTGACCACCCACGTGGTGCCGAACAGCAGCGCGAACCCGGTCACGCTCTTCGTCTCCAGCAGCATGAAGGCCACGCCGAGCAGGAACAGGTCGGCGTACGGCCGCATCCGCCGGTACGGGCCGGCCACGACGCGGACGGCGAGCAGGCTGACGATGAGGATCAGGGCGAGCGTGATGACGTAGATCGGCGGGATCGTGGCGTCCTTGAGGTAGAGGAAGGGCCGGTCGTCGCCGGCGGGCTGTGGGGTGCCCGCCGCGGCGCCCGGCCATTCCGTGGCGCAGCGCTGGTCGGCGGGGGCCAGGCCGGCGGTGATCACGGCCTGCTGGCCCGCGGTGCTGACCACGTCCACGCACGGCTTGTGGCCGAAGGCGCCCTGCATGGTCGAGGCCAGGCGGTCGACGAGCCAGCTCTCGCGGTAGTAGTTGTACATCGAGAACGTGCCGCCCGGCTTGAGGTGGTCGCGGGCCGCCCGCATGGCCTCCTCGGTGAACAGGTAACTCTCCAGCCGCAGCGAGCTGGCGCCGGAGACCAGGGTGAGCGAGTCGGGCAGGGCGAAGAGGATCAGGTCGTACTTGTCACCGGTGCGCTCGAGGAAGGCGCGGCCGTCGGTGACGTGGGTGGTGACGCGCGGGTCGTCGTAGGGCCGGTCGGGGTGGACCGAGCCGCCCAGCTCGCGCAGCTTGGGGTCGATCTCGACGGCGTCGACGCGGGTGGCACCCTTGGACAGCGCGATCGCCACGTCGGTGCCGCTGCCCGCGCCGACGACGAGCACGTCCTTGGGCGGCTTGCTGGTCCGCTCGTACGGCAGGCCGTACTGGGCCTCCCACTGCAGCCGGGCGGCGGCGGGCACGGCCTGCTGGTGCGGGATGCCGTTGACCGCGATGTCGGTGACGGGGATGCCGAGCTGCTGGAGCTGCTTGGTGGTGACCTTGTAGTAGGGCGACCAGATCGCCCCGGCGGTGAGCGTCTCGGCCAGCAGCAGCCCGACCACGGCCAGGGACGGCACGGTCACGAGCCCCAGGTAGAGCGCGCGCGGCCGGGGCACCAGCAGCAAGCCGTAGCAGATCGCCGCGATCAGCCCCCAGAACACCGGCGGCGCGCTCAGGAACGACAGCGCCGTGAACGCCGCGATGCCGGTGAGGCTGCCGATCAGGTCGTAGCGGTAGGCCTCCAGGCGCGGCAGCTCGGGGAAGCACCGCCCGACGAGCTCGGCTGGCCCCATGAGCACCACCGCCGCGGCGCAGAAGATCACCGGCAGGATCGCCCACGCGGGCGGCCCGCTGGTGGACAGGCTCGTCCAGTACAGGACGCCCTCGGTGTTGCGGTCGACGGTGACCGGGAAGGTCAGCACGACAATGACCAGGACGGCCAGCACGACGGGCGAGTAGTACGGCTGCCGCCGCGAGCGCCCCACGCGCAGGAAGCCGAGCCCGATGCCGAGGAAAGAGCCGAGCAGCACGAAATTGGTGAAATAGCTGAGATGGACGATGTTGGACCCGGTCCACCGGATCAGCGCCAACTCGAGGAAGAGCATGAAGGCACTGGCGAGGATGAGCCGCGGCCGCACCGCCAGCCAGTGTGCCTTTTCCCCGTCGTCTACCGGCTTTTGCGCCTGGAGCGTCATGATGCCTCACCGTAGTGAACAGACCGAAAACAAGGAAGTCTGACAGCCCAGAACAAATGTCGTCCGCTTCGCGTCGATTGGGGTGTTCGCGCAGGTCAAAACCCCCGAGATGTGCTGGACGTGCCGGGACGGATGAAGGAATGTTGGGAGGTTCGTTCCCTCCAAGAACTGTCCGGTGGTGACACATGCGGATACTGATCCAGCTCCGTCCCTCCCCCGACCTGGTCGCGGCCGTCGTCGACCCAGGCCAGAGCGCCAGCACGGCCGACGTCGCCGATGGTCTGCCCGGGGTGGAGCTCGACCCGGCCTTCATCCCCGTGGCCGTGCCGAGGCCCGTTCCCTCCGCGGGCGGCGATCCCCTCTCGCTCAACCAGCCGCTTGACTACTCCCTGGCCGCGGAGGACGCGTCGGTGCTGGTCAGGGGCACGATCTCGGACGACGAGCTGGCCGCCAGGATCACGCTGCTGCCCGCGCTCAGGCCCGACGTGGTGGGCATCTTCGCCGACCCCGTCATCGAGTCCACGCCCGCCTGCGGGGGCGACCCGCCGGTCGGCGACTGGCACGACGTCGAGCGGCTGCTGAACGTGCCCGGCCTGCACGCGCAGGGGCTCGACGGCACCGGCGTCGCGGTGGCGGTGCTGGACACCGGGATCAACGCGGCCCACACGGCCCGGCACCTCGGCAGGGGCGTCACGCTGGACGCCGAGCGGTGCTGGAGCCCGTCGGGCGTGCCGGGCCGGCCGGGCGAGTTCGAGGTCGACCACGGGACGATGTGCGCGTTCGACACGCTCATCGCGGCCCCGCAGGCCACGCTGATCGACATCCCGGTGCTGCTGTCCACCCGGCCGGGCGGCTCGGCGCTGGACGGGCTGCTGTCGGACGCGGTGGCCGCCTTCGCGCACCTGCGCAACGTGCTCGACGCCCAGCCGGCCGGGACCAGGGCGCTGGTGGTGAACAACTCGTGGGGCTCGTTCTCGCCCGAGTGGGACTTCCCCGTGGGGCATCCGGGCAACTACTCCGACAACGCCGCCCATCCGTTCAACCTGATGGTGGCCGCCCTCGACAAGGCGGGCGCCGACGTGCTGTTCGCGGCGGGCAACTGCGGGCGGGAGTGCGCGGACGGCCGCTGCGCCTACTCCAGCAGGCCCATCGTGGGCGCCAACTCCCATCCCAAGGCCCTGTCGGTGGGCGGCGTCGACGTCAACGGCGAGCGGGTGGGCTACTCCTCGCAGGGGCCGGGCCGGCTGACCGCCCGCAAGCCCGACGTGTGCGCGTACACGCATTTCTCCGGGTCGAAGGCGTTCGGCGCGGACCAGCCGGACACGGGCACGTCCGCGGCGGCGCCGGTGGCGGCCGGGCTCGTGGCGGCGGTGCGTACCCGGTGGCCGGCCACGAAGTTGTCGCCGGCCCAGTTGCGGGCGCTGCTGCGGCGTACGGCGGAGGACCGCAGCGAGGTCGGGTTCGACTACGACTACGGCTACGGGACCGTGGACCCGGCCGGGCTCATGGCCGCCCTCCAGCGGCGGGCCAAGAGCGTGCCCTGACCCCTTCCGGCGAGGACCGGGCCGCCCTCCCGGCCCGGCTCTCCTACGCCTGCTCCCGGTTGAACACGCGCGTCCCGATCGTGAGGCAGACCACGGCGAACACCGCGGTCACGGCCACGCCGGCGCCGACAGTGCCGGTCGCGTACCGGCCCTGGAACAGGTCGCGCATCGCCTCCAGGACGTACCTGAACGGGCTGATGTGCGAGATCGCGTCGAGCCAGCCCGGCGCCATCGACATCGGCAGGAAGGCCCCGGACAGCAGGACCAGCGGGACCACCGCCGTGGACATCACCGGCGCGAAGAGCTGCTCGTTCAGGCTGAGCGCCACCGCGTACGACAGCGCGGCCAGGCCGGCCCCGAGCACGACGATCAGCACGAACCCGGCGGCCAGTCCCGGCGCCGGGGCGCGCAGGCCGAAGGCGAAGGCCACCGCGAGCAGCAGCAGCGTCTGGACGATCAGCGTGACGACGTTGTTCAGCACCCGCCCGAGCAGCAGCGCCAGGCGGCTGGCCGGGGTGACGCGCATGCGCTCCAGCACGCCGAGCCGCTTCTCGAAGACCACCCCGAACCCGGCCATGCCCGTGCTCATCAGCCCGAGCTGGACGATCAGCCCCGGGACCAGCGTCTCCCACGTGCCGATCGTGGCGAAGATGGGCCCGAACAGCACCAGGAAGAGCAGCGGCTGGATCACGCCGAAGGCGATGCCGACCTTCTGCTGGAGCGTGACGCTCACGCCGTGGCGGAAGAGCACCCAGGTGTCGCGCAGCATCAGGCCCCCTGTCCGGACAGCGCGTTCTCCTCGCGCAGCGACCTGCCGGTGATGTCGAGGAACACGTCGTCGAGCGTGCGCCCGCCGCTCTTGAGCTCGGCCGGGGCGCCCTCGGCCACGATGCGGCCGTGGTCGATGATCAGCAGCCGGTCACAGAGCGCGTCGGCCTCGTCCAGGTAGTGGGTGGTCAGGAACACCGTCATTCCCTTCTCCGCGCGCAGCGAGCGGATGTGGTCCCACAGGTTGGCCCGGCTCTGCGGATCGAGACCGGTCGTCGGCTCGTCGAGGAAGAGCAGCGCCGGCTCGTGCAGCAGGGCGAACGCGATGTCGAAGCGGCGGCGCTGGCCGCCGGAGAGCGCGGCGGGGAACGTGGTCTCGAGCCCTGTGAGCTCCAGCCTGGCCAGGACCTCCGCCGTCCTGGCGGCGACCTCGCGGCGGCTCAGGCCGTACAGCAGGCCCTGGAGCTCTAGCTCGCCCTTCACCGGCGTGACGGGCGGCATCCCGCTGCCCTGGGCGACGTATCCGATGTGCCTGCGCACCTCCTTCGCCGCGCCGATCAGGTCGTGGCCGGCCACCGTGGCGGTGCCGGCGGTGGGGCGCAGCAGCGTGGTCAGCATGCGCATGGTCGTGGTCTTCCCCGCGCCGTTCGGACCGAGGAAGCCGACGATCTGGCCGGGCTCCACCGACAGGTCGACGCTCCTGACGGCCTCCACGCCGCCGTCGAAGGTCTTGCTCAGACCCGATGTCTTGATCATTTAATCGCCTCCAAAATTAGAGTAACAACAATTTTGGTGTCACTGCAAATTCGGTAGGATGGAGGCATGCGAGAGGGGCTGCGGGAGCGGAAGAAGCGCGAGACCAGGGAGCGCATCTCGGACATCGCGATGGGCCTGTTCATGGCCCGGGGGTTCGACAACGTGACGGTGGCCGAGGTCGCGCAGGCTGCGGACGTGTCGGTCAACACGGTCTTCAACTACTTCAGCACCAAGGAAGACCTGTTCGCCGACCGGCAGGAGCTGGTGGTGGACCTGCCGCAGCAGGTGCTGCGGGAGCGCGGGCCCGGGGAGGGCGTGGTGCGCGCGTTCCGGCGCGACTTCCTCGACGCGATCGACACGCGCGACTGGCGCTACGGGCTCAACGCGGGCAACGACGTGTTCACCGGGATCGTCAACGCCAGCCCGGCGCTGGTGGCCCGGCTGCGCGAGATCCACGTCGAGCGGGTGCGGGGCCTGGCGGGGGCGCTGGCCGACGAGCTCGACACCGACCCCGACGACCTCACCCCGGAGCTGGCGGCGGCGCACATCCTCAACACCACCCGGATCCTGAGCGAGCACGCGGTCGCCATGATGCTGGCGGGCGAGCCGTGGGAGAGGATCGCGCCGCTGCTCAGGGCGCAGGCGGAGAAGGCGTTCGACCTGCTGGAAGCCGGCCTGGGCGGCTTCGGCGGGCGGGCTCTAGTAGGAGCTGGTGGAGGAGAAGGCGCCGCCGATGAGGGCGACGGCGAGCCCCAGGGCCACGAAGCCGAGCGTGACCATCAGCATGATTGAGCTGATGATGCCGCAGATGCGCCCGGCCTGGACGTGACCGCGGTTCTCGTAGACATAGCCGCTGGCGTCGATCTCGCGTAGCGCCTTGGTGCCCATCGACCACGCGAAGGGGCCGATGAAGGTGCAGACCACCAGGCTGAGGATGCCCAGCACGAGGATCGTGGTGCCGCTGGGGTGGCTCTGCGGCGGCGGGCCGTAATAGCCAGGACCGTAATCGGGATAAGACACGCTCGCTCGCCCCCTCGTCTCTGCGGTCAGGTCGGCATTTATACCACGATCCCGCTTTGATCATGTTGCGTCATCATGGTGTGGCACATGATCCACCCTTTAGGAGCCTGCCCCCGTGCGTGAACGCACCCGTGCCTTCCTCACCCACCGGCATTTCCAGCGGTTCGTCATCGGCGTCATCCTGCTCAACGCGGTCACCCTCGGCCTCGAGACCTTCCCGGCCGTCGTCGAGCGCCACGGCGCCCTGCTCACCGTGATCGACCACATCGCGCTCTACATCTTCACCGCCGAGCTGATCGCCAAGCTGTACGTCGAGCGCACCGCCTTCGTCCGCGACCCCTGGAACATCTTCGACACCCTCATCATCGGCGTCGCCTTCGCCTCCACGACCGGCGGCCTGTCGGTGCTGCGTGCGCTGCGCATCCTGCGGGTGCTGCGGCTGCTGTCGGTCGTGCCGAGCCTGCGCCGCGTGGTCTCGGCGCTGCTGCGCGCGATGCCGGGGATGAGCTCGATCGTGGTGCTGCTCTCGCTCGTCCTGTACGTGGCCGCCGTCATGGCCACCAAGCTCTACGGGCAGACCGCGCCCGACCGCTTCGGCAGCCTGCCGACCTCGTTGTTCACCCTCTACCAGACGATGACGGGCGACGACTGGGGCAACATCGCCCGCGAGGTCATGAGCCGCCACCCCACGGCCTGGATCTTCTTCACCATCTTCATCCTCGTGTGCACCTTCGTGGTGCTGAACCTCTTCCTCGCGGTGGTGGTGAGCGCGATGGACGAGGAGAACGCCGAGGAGCGGGCCGCGCTGGAGGACACCACGGCGCACACCCAGCAGATCCTCGACGAGCTGGCCGAGCTGCGCAAGGAGATCGCCGAGCTGCGCGGGGTGCGCAGCGGCTGAGCCCCCGGCGGCACGAAAGGCGACATGAAAGAGCGCCACGTCCGGCCACGTGGCGCTCTCCCGCTTCCGCCGCGCCTAACGGGAGTAGAACTCCACCACGAGCTGCTCGTCCACGGGGACGACGATCTGCTCGCGCTCGGGCCGGCTCACCAGCGTGAAGCGCAGCTCCTTCAGGTCGACCGACAGGTACGGCGCGATGCGCTCGTCGGCGTGCACGCCCTCGGCGGCCGCCACGAAGGGCTGCATCATGCGGGACCGCTCCCGGACCGTGATGACCTGTCCTGGCTTGACCAGGTAGCTGGGGATGTCCACCTTGCGGCCGTCCACGGCGATGTGCCCGTGGCTGATGTACTGCCTGGCCGCGTAGATCGACGGGGCCAGCCCGGAACGCAGCACGAGGGAGGCCAGGCGGCTCTCCAGCAACGTGACCAGCTCGGCGCCCGAGGCGCCCGGCTTGCGCACGGCGAGGTCCCAGTAGCGGCGGAGCTGCCGCTCCGACACGTCGTAGTACCAGCGCAGCTTCTGCTTCTCCATCAGCCGCAGCCCGTAGTCGCCGGTGGTGCGGCGGTTGGTCTTGCGGCCGTGCTCGCCCGGCGGGTAGGGGCGCTGCTCGAAGTAGCGGACGGCTTTCCTGGTCAGCGGGACGCCCGCGCGACGCGACAGTCGCACCTTGGGGCCGGTGTAGCGCACGTTCACCTCAATGTGATTAGGTAATCCTTACTTAGGCAAGGCTAACCTACACCATTGTTTGCTCAAGGAGTCGCCATGTTGCCGATCCCCGAGCGGGTCCGCACCCTCGCCGCGACCGCCGGCGTCGCCAAGCTGTCCGTCGACGGCGCCCCCTCGCCCGCGCGCGGCGGGGTGGACGAGCGCGGGCGGCCCATCCTGCTCGTCCTGCCCGGCGAGTCGCTGCACGGCCTGCGTGAGGACGCCGTCGTGGCGGTGAACCTCACGTCGATGCGGCAACTGGGCACGGTCACCCACCCGCGCGGGCTGATCGAGGTGCAGGGCTGGGCGGAGGCCGTACCGGAGGCCGAGGCGCGCGCCGCGGCCGTGGCGGTGGCCGCGCACACCGCGGACGAGAGCCTGTTCGACGCGCTGGAGCGGTTCGGGCAGCGGGACGCGCCGCGGCTGCTGCGGCTGGACGTCGGGCAGGTCGTCTACCTGACCGGGCAGGAGTCCGGGCTGCTGGACGCCGACGACTACCTGGGGGCGGCGCCCGACCCGCTGACCGAGACGGCGGAGCGGGTGCTCGCGCACGTCAACGCCTCGCACCGGCCGCAGCTCACGGCGGGCGTGACCAGGCAGCTCGGCGAGCCGGCCGGGGAGGTGTGGCTGTGGGAGCTGGACCGCTTCGGGGCGACCGTACGGGTGGACGAGTCGCTCGTGCGCTTCCAGTGGCCGACGCCCGCCGGCACCGACCTGTGCCTGGAGACGGCGCTGCGCGGACTGCTGTGCTCGTGCTGACAGATCATTGTTTTGCTGGTCAGCGGCGGAGTTGATCACGGTTAACTGTGAATTATTCGGACAAACCTTTACATCGGTCATAGGAGTGCCCTCTCCTCCCTACCATTTGACGCGTGAGTGGAACGGATCGGACGCCGAGCACAGCGGTGTTCGTCGATCAGAGCGGCCGGCGCAGGCGGGTGCTCATGGTCGCCGGGATCCTGCTCGGCACGTTGATGCTGGCCACGGCCGCGATCCTGATCGGCGGCGCGTTCAGCACGACCAGGCTCGACGCCGTGGACTGGCCGGGCGACGGCGGCCCTGAGACGTCCGCGCCCGCCACCGCAGAGTCGCGGCCGTCCGAGTCGCCGACCCCGCGGCCCAGCCGGTCGGTCGCTCCCCCGCCGAGCGCCGAGGTCACCTCGACGCCCACCCGCAGCAGGGCCGTGCGCCGCACTCCCGAGGGGAGCACCGAGCCCACCGCCCGGCCGGGCACGACGGCCCCCGCCACACGCGGCGCCACACCCAGCGCCACGCGGGGCCCCTCCTCCTCCGCGTCCTCGACGCCGGACGCGCCCACGACCGAGCCGACGGGCGGCACCGGGCACACGCCGCCGGGCCGGACCAAGGAGCCCCCGGGCCTGGACCCGAACAAGACGCAGGGCCCCAAGACGTGACCCAGGCCGACACCCACGTCTGGCCCGTCGAACCCGCCTCCCCCGCGACCCACCGTCCCCGCCAGGCCGACCCGCGCGGTCACTGGTTCCTGATGGTCGTCGCGGTGCTGCTGATGTCGGTCGCGCTCGTGCTGCACGGGTACGCGACCAACGAGGTCGGCGAGACCCGCGCCCCGAGCGCCGCGCCCCCGGCCCCGGAGGGCGTGCGCGAGGGCGGCCCCGTGGTGAACACGACCGGTCAGGGGCCGGCGAGCCTGCGCCTGCCCGCGCGTACCGTGGCGCTCACGTTCGACGACGGGCCCGACCCGGTGTGGACGCCGCGCCTGCTCGACGTGCTGAAGCGGCACGGCGCCAGGGCCACGTTCTTCGCCGTGGGCGCCCGCGTCGCCGAGAACCCCGCCCTGGCCAGGCGGATCGTGGACGAGGGCCACGAGCTGGGCAACCACACCTACGCGCACGCCGACATCTCGGGCGTCCCGGCCTGGCGGCTCAGGCTGGAGGCGTCGCTCACGCAGAAGGCCATCGCGGGGGCGACCGGGGTGCACACCCGCCTGCTGCGGCCCCCGTACTCCTCCACGCCCGGCTCCGTCACCGGCCCGCAGTGGCAGGCGATGCGCGAGCTGGGACGCGAGGGGTACCTCGTGGCGCTGGCCGACCTGGACACCAAGGACTGGAGCCGGCCCGGCACCGACCGGATCGTCCGGGCCGGCACGCCCGCCCGCGGACGCGGCGCGATCGTCATGCTGCACGACTCCGGCGGTGACCGGAGCCAGACGGTCGAGGCCGTGGACCGGCTGCTCACGCGGCTGGGCGAGCGGGGGTACCGGGCCACGACGCTGACCGAGGGGCTCGGGCTGAGCTCGGCGTACGTGCCGGCCGGCAGCACGGACGTCCTCATCGGCCAGGGGCTGAGCCTGGCGCAACGGGGCTCGGCGGCCTTCGTGGAGACGCTGGCGTGGGTGCTGGCCGGGGCGGGCGTGCTCACGCTGGCCCGGCTGCTGTTCTTCCTGGTCCTCGCGTGGGTGCACGTGCGGCGGGTGCGCGGCGGGAAGAGGCGGGCCGGGCGGGCGGCGCCGTGGCCCTCGCCCCCGCCGGTCAGCGTGATCGTCCCGGCGTACAACGAGACGGCGGGGATCGAGGCGACGGTGCTGTCGCTGGTCACCACCGGCTATCGGGGCGAGGTCGAGGTGATCGTCGTGGACGACGGGTCCACCGACGACACCGCCGCCAAGGCCGCCGCACTCGGGCTGCCCGGCGTACGGGTGATCAGGCAGCGCAACGGCGGCAAGCCGTCGGCGCTCAACACCGGCATCGCGTACGCGGCGCACGACATCCTGATCATGGTGGACGGCGACACCGTGTTCCAGCCGGACACGATCGGCCACCTGGTGGCACCGCTCAGCGACCCGGGAGTGGGCGCCGTCAGCGGCAACACCAAGGTCGGCAACCGGCGCGGCATGCTCGGCCGCTGGCAGCACATCGAGTACGTGATCGGCTTCAACCTGGACCGCCGCGCGTTCGACCTGCTCGGCTGCATGCCCACCGTGCCCGGGGCGATCGGCGCCTTCCGCAGGGCCGCCCTGGACTCCGCCGGCGGGCTCAGCGTGGACACGCTGGCCGAGGACACCGACCTGACGATGGCCATCTGCCGCAACGGGTGGCGGGTGGTCTACGAGGAGAAGGCGCTGGCCTGGACGGAGGCGCCGACCTCGCTGCGGCAGCTCTGGCGGCAACGCTACCGGTGGTGTTACGGGACCTTGCAGGCCATGTGGAAGCACCGGCGGGCGGTGACCGAGCGGGGGACGTTCGGGCGGCGCGGGCTCGGCTATCTGGCGCTCTTCCAGGTGGTGCTGCCGCTGTTCGCGCCGGTGGTGGACGTGATGGCCGTCTACAGCGTGCTGATGGGCGATCCGCTGCCGGTGGTGGCGGTGTGGGCCGGGTTCGTGGCCGTACAGGCGCTGACGGGCTGGTACGCGCTGCGGCTCGACCGGGAGCGGGCCCGGGTGCTCTGGGTGCTGCCGCTGCAGCAGTTCGTGTACCGGCAGCTCATGTACCTGGTGGTCATTCAGTCGCTGGCCACGGCGCTGCTCGGGGTGCGGCTGCCCTGGCAGACGATCCGCCGCGAAGGCACCTTCGCCTCTTCTTCCTCCTCCTGAGCCCCGGCCCCGGGGTGGCCGTGGGAATGATCATGCTCTCCCTGTGGAATGAAGCGTTCCGTTCTGTTATTCTTGGAACAGAACAAGCCGTTCCACTCTTGGAGGCCAGCGATGACCGCACTGGACACCCGCCCGGCACAATCACCCACGGACCCCACGCCCGCCTCCCCCGACCCCGTCGGGACCGCAGGGGCCACCACACTCCGACCCCCGGCATCCTCAGCGGCGGCGCCCTACCGGTGGCGGTGGCCGGCGCTCGCCGTGATCCTCGCCGGTTCCGTGATGGAGCTCCTCGACGCCACCGTCACCAACATCGCGGGCCCCACCATGCGGGCGGACCTCGGCGGCGGCACCTCGCTGATCCAGTGGCTGGGGGCGGCGTACATCCTGGCCATGACCGCCGGCCTACTGACCGGCGGGCGGCTCGGCGACATCGTGGGCCGCAGGCGGATGTTCCTCATCGGCGTGGCCGGGTTCACGGTGGGCTCGCTGCTGTGCGCCCTGGCCTTCTCCCCGGAGACGATCATCGCGGCCAGGATCGTGCAGGGGCTGTTCGGGGCGGCCATGATCCCGCAGGGCATGGGGCTGATGAAGGAGATGTTCCCGCCCAAGGAACTGGCGACCGCGATGGGGCTGTTCGGGCCGGTCATGGGGCTGTCGGCGGTGGGCGGGCCCATCCTGGCGGGCGCGCTGACCGCTGTCGACTGGCGGCTGATCTTCCTGATCAACCTGCCCATCGGGGCCGGTGCCGCGCTGGCCGCCGTACGCTTCCTGCCCGCCTCCCGCCCCGGCAAGGGGACGCGACTCGATCTGCCCGGCGCGGTCCTGGCCTCGGCCGGCGTGGTGCTGCTGGTCTTCCCGCTGGTGCAGGGGCGGGAGCACGGCTGGCCCGCCTGGTCGTTCGCGATGATGGCCGCCTCCGTCGCGGTGTTCGCGCTCTTCGCCGCCCACCAGAGGAGGAAGGCCGCGCGGGGCGGCGACCCGCTGGTGGCGCCGAGCCTGTTCGGCAAGCCCGCGTTCGTGTCCGGCATGCTGACGGGGGCGATCTACTTCGCCGCCTTCGCCGGGTTCCTCCTGATCGTCGGCCTCTACACCCAGCTCGGGCTGCACTACTCCCCGCTCAAGGCGGCGCTGACCGGCGTGCCGTCCTCGCTCGGCATGATCGCGGGCATGGGCGTCGCGCAGGCCGCCCGGAGGCACGGGCGCAAGGTGCTGCTGGCGGGGGCGCTCGTCATGGGGCTCGGGGTGCTCGCCATGATCGTCGTCTCCGGGCCCGGCGTCTCGCCGTGGCAGCTCGCTCCGGCGCTCGCCGTCGCGGGGCTGGGCAGCGGGCTGATCATGACGCCGTACTTCGGGATCGTGATGGCCGCCGTCGATCCCTCGGAGACCGGCTCGGCCTCCGGCACCCTCTCGGCGCTGCAGCAGGTGGGCGGGGCGCTGGGGCTGGCACTGCTGGGGACCGTGTACTTCGGGACGGGGAGCGTGCAGGTCGCGTTGGGGGTGGCGGCGGGGATGATCGCCGCGACGTTCGTGGCGGGTCTGATGCTCCCCCGCCAGACCCGCGACGAAACGCCTCCCCACACCACCCACTGACCTGCCCGCCTCGAGGGAGACGCGTCCCACGCCCTCCGACTCCGGGGGGCTGGGAAGACATGACCCCCTCACATGGAGAGGACCCCCACGTGGACCAGCGCGGGACCAACGGGGGCCGGCGGCGGGGCTGCCAAGCGGGGCTGGCTGGCCGGCTGGCGGGAACAAGGCGAAGGCTATGTGCAGCCGCCCGGGAGAGGCGGTGGATGTGGAGAAGCTACGGGCGGGCGTCTTGGGAGGGGTGGGTGCGGGACTGCTCCATTCCGCTCAGCAGGTAGCCCAGGCCCTCGTCGAACGTGGCGTCCCAGTCGAGGTCCAGGCCGTGTTCGGCGAGGGCCGGGTAGCGGTCGGCGCGGTCGCGGAGGAATCCGCCGGTGTCCGTGCCGTTCCGGCCCTCCCAGGTCACCTGCATGATGACCGAGCCCATGACGTAGTTGGACAGGCTGTACGCCGCCGCGTTCGGTGCGGTGAAACCGGCGGCGGTGAGGGTCTCGTAGAGGAACTCCGTGCGCTCCAGCGCGTTCGGGCCCATGAGCGGGCGGTCGAGGATGGTGGCCGACCACGGGTGGCGGAGCAGGGCCGCACGCCATCCGCGCATCAGTCCGCGCACCCGCGCCTGCCAGTCAGCATCCCCGGAACCAGCGCGGGGCAGGCCGCCTCTTGCCCGCTCGACATCCCGGGAAGCGGTGCCTGCCAGGCCCGCCTCTCCCCGGGCGAGGCCGGCAGGAGGGGGCGCCGGCAGGCGGACCTCGCGGAAGATGGCGTCCAGGGTCAGGTCCAGGACGTCGTCCTTGGTCTTGACGTGCCAGTAGAGGGTGGTCGAGCCGGTGTTCAGGCGTTCGGCGAGGCGGCGCATGGTCAGGCGGCCGACGCCCTCCTCGTCCAGCAGTGCCATCGCCTCCTCCACGATCCGGTCCAGCGTCAGCGTCTGCCGGGGTGTCCTGCGGGGGCGCGACCACACGTTGTCCATCCGGCGATAATACGTTGTACGAGTGACCGGATCGATGGTCTAGTGGATGGAACGTTGATCCAGAGGAGGGTGGCCATGGGGCACATCGACGTGAGCGAGGTGACGTACCTGCTGCCCGACGGGCGGCCGTTGCTGCTGGAGGTGTCGTTCAAGGTGGGCGACGGTGCCAAGGCGGCGCTCGTCGGGCCCAACGGGGCCGGTAAGAGCACGCTGCTGCGGCTGATCGCCGGGGAGGTGGCGCCCGTGGAGGGCAGGATCGTGGCGAGCGGCGGGGTCGGGGTGATGCGGCAGTTCCTGGGTGCGGGGACCGTGCGCGACCTGCTGCTCAACGTGGCGCCCCGGCGGATCCAGGAGGCGTGGGCGGCGCTCGAAGGCGCCGAGGCGGCCATGTCGGCGCGCGACGACGAGGAACACCAGCTCGGCTACGCCCAGGCCATCGCCGACTACGCCGACGCCGGCGGTTACGAGCTCGAAGTGGTGTGGGACGTGTGCGCCACCGAGGCGATGGGGGTGCCGTACGAGGAGATCAGGGATCGGAGCCTGACCACGCTGTCCGGCGGCGAGCAGAAGCGGCTCATGCTGGAGGCGCTGCTGCGCGGGCCCGACGAGGTGCTGCTCCTCGACGAACCCGACAATTATCTGGACGTACGGGGCAAGCAATGGCTGGAGCGGGCGATCCGTGCGTCGGGGAAAACCGTGCTGCTCGTCTCGCACGACCGGCGGCTGCTGGCCGAGGCCGCCGACCGGATCGTCACCGTCGAGGCGCGCGGGGTGTGGGTGCACGGCGGCGGGTTCGCCGGCTACGCCGAGGCCCGCAGGCAGCGCAAGGAGCGGCTGGAGGAGCGGCGGCAGCGGTGGGAGGACGAGCGGGGCCGGTTGCGGCGCCTGGTGCACACGCTGCGGCAGCGCTCGGCCAACAACGACGCGCTGGCGGGGGCGTACCAGTCGGCGGTGACGCGGCTGGAGCGGTTCGAGCGGGCGGGGCCGCCGGAGCGCGCGCCCAAGGAGCAGAACGTACGGATGCGGCTGCGCGGCGGCCGCACCGGCAAGCGCGCCGTCGTCTGTGAGGAGCTGGAGCTGAGCGGCCTGCTGCGCCCGTTCTCCACCGAGATCTGGTACGGCGAGCGCGTCGGCGTGCTCGGCATGAACGGCACCGGCAAGTCCCACTTCCTGCGCCTGCTGGCGGGCGAGCCGATCGCGCACAGCGGCGTCGCACGGCTGGGCGCCAGGGTGTCCCCCGGCCACTTCGCCCAGACCCACCTCCGGCCCGACCTGCACGGGCGGCCCGCGGCCGAGGTGGTGATGCGCGAGCACGCGATGACCCGCAACGAGGCGATGGCCGCGCTGGCCCGGTACGAGCTGGCGCCGGCGGGCGGGCAGCCGTTCGAGACGCTGTCGGGCGGGCAGCAGGCCAGGCTGCAGATCCTGCTGCTGGAGCTGTCGGGCGCGACGCTGCTGCTGCTCGACGAGCCGACCGACAACCTCGACCTGGCCAGCGCGGAGGCGTTGCAGCGGGGGCTGGGCGGGTTCGAGGGGACGGTGCTGGCCGTGACGCACGACCGGTGGTTCGCCGACGACCTCGACCGGTATCTGATCTTCGGGGCGGACGGCCTCGTGCGGGAAAGCGACGAGCCCCGCTGGGATCTCTGAAGCCGGCGCGCGGGAAACCGTGGCCGGGGTCGCGCCGACGCTACGCCGGGGTCGGGGTCGCGCGGTCGCGGCGCAGTGTCGTGAGGGTCATGGTCTCGTCCACGGCCTCGGGCGACAGTACGTGGTCCAGCACCATCACCGCGCAGCCGCTGATGCCCGCCCCCGCCCCCAGCCGGCTCGGCTCGATGCGCAGCCGCCTGGTCGCCAGGGCCGTGGAGCGGCGGTAGACGACCTCCCGGATGCTCGACACCAGCGGCCCGAACGCCTCCGCCACGTCCCCGCCGAGCACGACCACCGACGGGTTGAGGATGTTGACCGCCCCGGCCAGCACCTCGCCGATCCGGCGGCCGGCCTCGCGGACGGTGGCCATCGTCTCGGCGTCGCCCGCGCGCACCAGCGCCGTCACGTCCGAGATCGTCTTGACGTCCTTGCCGCGCCCGCGCAGCTCCCGCAGCAGCGCGGTGCCGCTGGCCACGGAGTCGACGCAGTCGTAGTTGCCGCAGCGGCACAGCACGCCGCCGCCGTCGAGCACGGGGATGTGCCCGATCTCGCCCGCCGCGCCGAGCGCCCCGCGCAGGATGCCGCCGCCCGCGATCACGCCCGCGCCGATGCGCGTGGAGATCTTCACGAACATCAGGTCGTCCAGCTCGGGGTAGGTGCCGCGGTGCTCGCCGATGGCCAGCACGTTCACGTCGTTGTCCACGAGCACGGGCACGGGGAAGCGCTCGCGGATGATCGGCGGGATCACCACGCCGGTCCAGGAGGCCATGACGCGGGCACTCTCCGTACGGCCCTGCGCGAACTCGACCGTGGCCGGCACGCCCATCCCGACGCCCCTGATCATCGCGCGCGGCCGGTCGCCGAGCAGCTCGTCCCAGGTGTCCATGAGCAGCGGCAGCACGATGTCGGGCCCCTGCTCCACGTCCATGGTGAACTCGCGCCCGGCCAGCTCCTGCCCGGCCAGGTCGCACACGGCCACGCGGGTGCGGCTGGCGCCGAGCGCCGCCACCAGGACCACGCCGCCCGCGGCGTTGAACTCCAGCCGGACCGGCGGCCGCCCGCCCGTGGACGGGGCGTCGTCGCGCTCCACGACCAGGCCGCGTTCCAGCAGCTCACCGACGCGCAGCTGCACCGCGGGGCGCGACAGGCCGGTCACCCGGCCGAGGTCGGCCCGCGTCACGGCCTCACCGGTGCGGATGAGGCGGAGCACCTCACCACTTGTGGCAAGGGTCGCGGCGGTACGTCGTGGCATCGGCTAAGTGAACCACATGGGGTTGTGTCATGAAAAGTCAGAACTTTTTTATCTCAAATACCAAAACTCCGCTTGTGTGTGACCCAAACTCTCGTTAGTGTCCGTTCTGTCCCTGCTTGGTAGATCATCGGAGCCTTTTACCGTGTCCACCCACCCGGCAACCAGCCCTGCCCACATCGCCGACCTCGTCGTCTTCGGCGGAACCGGCGACCTCGCCATGCGCAAGCTGCTCCCGGCGCTGTACCACTGCGACAGGGACGGCCGGCTCGCCCCGGAGACCCGCATCATCGCCATGTCCAGGGGTGGACTGACCGACGCCGACTTCCGCGGCAAGGTGGACGCCGAGGTACGCGATCAGGTGCCGGTCGACGATCCCGCCATGTGGCAGCGCTTCCTGGGCCGCCTGCAGCACGTGTCGGTGGACGTCGGGGGCGAGAACAGGTCGGGGTGGAGCGCGCTGACCAGGCTCCTCGCCGGGTACGAGCAGCGCGACCGGGTCTTCTACCTGGCCAGCCCGCCCAGGACGTTCGGCCCCTTCTGCCGCGAGCTGGAAGAGGTCGGCCTGGTGACCCCGCGCTCGCGCGTGGTGCTGGAGAAGCCGCTCGGTCACGACCTGCCGAGCGCGCAGCGCATCAACGACGAGGTCGGCGCCATCTTCGACGAGCGCCAGATCTTCCGCATCGACCACTACCTGGGCAAGGAGACGGTCCAGAACCTCCTGGTGCTGCGCTTCGCCAACGCCTTCCTGGAGCCGATCTGGAACTCCCTGTGGATCGACCACGTCCAGATCACCGCCGCCGAGACCGTCGGCACGCCCGGCCGGCGCGGCTACTACGACCACGCGGGCGCGCTGCGCGACATGGTGCAGAACCACCTGCTCCAGCTGCTCACGCTGACCGCGATGGAGCCGCCGGCCCGCAACGACCGCGAGTCCATCCGCGACGAGAAGGTCAAGGTGCTGCAGTCGCTGCGGCCGATCACCGGCGGCGAGGTGGACCGGTTCACGGTGCGCGGCCAGTACACCGAGGCCGACGGCATGCCGGGCTACCTCGACGAGCCCGCCTCCACGCCGCCGACGGAGGCGTCGGAGCGGGTGGAGACGTTCACCGCGATCCGGGCCGAGGTCAAGAACTGGCGGTGGGCGGGGGTGCCGTTCTACCTGCGTACCGGCAAGCGGATGCCGTACCGGCGCTCGGAGATCGTGGTGCAGTTCAAGGACGTGCCGCACTCCATCTTCCCCGGGGGCGCGCCCAACCGCCTGGTGCTGCGGCTGCAGCCGGAGGAGGGCATCGAGCTGCAGATCATGGCCAAGGAGCCGGGCGCGGGCGAGGTGACGCTGAAGCCGGTGCCGATGTCGCTCAGCTTCGGCAAGACGTTCACCACCCGGGTGCCGGAGGCGTACGAGCGGCTGCTGACCGACGTGCTGGCCGGGAACCCGACGTTGTTCATGCGGCGTGACGAGGTGGAGGCGGCCTGGCGCTGGATCGACCCGATCCTGGACGCCTGGAAGGCCGACCCCGCCCTGCCCGAGCCCTACCCCGCCGGTACGACCGGCCCCGCCGGAGCCCACGAACTGCTCGGCCGCAGCGGTCGCGCTTGGCACGAGGAGGAACTGTGAACCGCATCATCCAGGACATCACCGACCGCATCGCCGAGCGCAGCTCCGCCAGCCGGAGGACGTACCTGGAGCGGATCCGCCAGGACGGCGAGGCCGCCAGGGCGAAGGGCCCGGCACGGGCGCACCTCGGGTGCGCGAACCTGGCGCACGGCTTCGCGGGCGCCCCGGCCGAGGACAAGCCGGCCCTGCGCGCCGCGGCCAAGCCCGGCGTGGCCATCGTGACCAGCTACAACGACATGCTGTCCGCGCACCAGCCGTACGAGACGTACCCGCCGGAGCTGAAGGCGGCCGTGCGCGCGGCGGGCGGCGTGGCGCAGGTGGCGGGCGGCGTGCCGGCGATGTGCGACGGCATCACGCAGGGGCGGGCCGGCATGGAGCTGTCCCTCTACAGCCGCGACGTGATCGCCATGGCGACCGCGATCGCGCTGTCGCACGACATGTTCGACGCCACGCTGCTGCTGGGCGTGTGCGACAAGATCGTGCCCGGCCTGTTCATCGGGGCGCTGCACTTCGGGCACCTGCCCGCGCTGTTCGTGCCCGCCGGCCCCATGGCCTCCGGCCTGCCGAACAAGGTCAAGGCCCGCACCCGGCAGCTCTTCGCCGAGGGCAAGGTCGGCAGGGACGAGCTGCTCGACGCCGAGGCGAAGTCGTACCACTCCCCCGGCACCTGCACCTTCTACGGCACCGCGAACTCCAACCAGGCGTTGATGGAGGTCATGGGCCTGCACCTGCCGGGCTCGACGTTCGTCAACCCGCACACCGAGCTGCGCCACGCCCTCACCCGGGCCGCCGGTCGGCGCGCGGTGGAGATCACCGCGCACGGCTCGGAGTACACGCCGATCGGCGAGCTGGTCGACGAGAAGTCCATCGTGAACGCCTGCGTCGCCCTGCTGGCCACCGGCGGCTCCACGAACCACACCCTGCACCTGGTGGCCATGGCCGCGGCCGCGGGCATCGTGCTGACCTGGGACGACCTGGCGCAGCTGTCGCAGGTCGTGCCGTCGCTCACCAAGATCTACCCGAACGGCCAGGCGGACGTGAACCACTTCCGCGACGCCGGCGGCATGCAGGTGCTCATCGGCGACCTGCTCGACGAGGGGCTGCTGCACGGCGACGTGCTCACCGTGGCCGGCCCCGGCCTCGACCGCTACCGCGAGGCACCGGAGCTGGTGGACGGCGAGCTGGTCTGGTCCCCGGTCACCGGGGGCAGCAAGGACCTGGACGTGCTGCGGCCGGTCGCGAAGCCGTTCTCGGCGGACGGCGGCATCCACATGGTGGAGGGCAACCTCGGCCGCGCCGTCAGCAAGGTCTCCGCGGTCAAGCCCGAGCACCTGGTGATCGAGGCGCCGGCCAAGGTCTTCCACGACCAGCTCGACCTGATGAAGGCGTTCGAGGCGGGCGAGCTGGACGGGCAGGACTTCGTGGCCGTCATCCGCTACCAGGGCCCGAGCGCGAACGGCATGCCCGAGCTGCACAAGCTCACCTCGCCGCTGGCCGTGCTGCTCGACCGGGGGCAGCGGGTGGCGATCGTCACCGACGGCCGCATGTCGGGCGCCTCCGGCAAGGTGCCCGCGGCCATCCACCTGTCGCCCGAGGCCGCCGACGGCGGGCCGATCGCGCTCGTGCGCGACGGCGACGTAATCAGGCTGGACTCGGCGGACGGCACGCTGGAGCTGCTGGTGCCGGTCGAGGAGCTGGCCCGGCGCGTGCCCGAGGGCCGGCCGCTGAGCGACGCGCAGTGGGTCGGCACGGGCCGCGAGCTGTTCGCCGCCTTCCGCCGAATGGCCGGGCACGCCGAGCAGGGCGCCGGCATCTTCGGGGTGAGCGGCGCCGAGTCGCCGCACCACGGCCCCGGTCTGGGCTTCCCGGCCGAGGCCGGCTCCTCTCACCTGGAGACAGGCGCGCCGATAGGTGCGCGCCCCGCCGGGCTGATGCGGTGACCGGCGTGGGCGGTCGTGGCATTCTTCGGTGTACGGCGAGCGATCTTGATGCCGCCCTGAACGCCGGAGGTATGTGTGAGTGCCTTTGACCTTCCCTGGCTCGTCGCCGACATCGGGGGGACCAACGCCAGGTTCGGCCTGGTCACCTCGCCCGGAGCGCGCCCGTCGAACGTCGCGGTCCTGGCCGGTGCCGACTACGACACCCTCCCCGAAGCCGTAGCCGCCTATCTCGCGGAACACGCGGGCGGAGTGCGACCGGGGGCGGCGTGCCTGGCCCTGGCGGGACCGATCGACGGCGACCGCTACCGGCTCACGAACTCGAAGTGGGCCGGTTCCGTACGCGACCTCGGCGTGCCGTACGCCCGGCTGCTCAACGACTTCGAGGCGCTGGCCGTGTCGCTGCCGCACCTGGCGGGTGACGAGCTGGTGTCCCTGGGCGGGCCCGAGCCGGCTCACGGGGTCAAGGCGGTGCTGGGCCCGGGGACCGGGCTCGGCGTGGGCGGGCTGGTGCCGACCGAGCACGGCTGGACGGCGGTCCCCGGCGAGGGCGGGCACGTCACCGTGCCGGTGGTGGAGCAGCGGGAGTTCGAGATCGTCCGCGCGCTGGAGACGATGGGACTGCCGCACGTGGTGGCCGAGCACGTGCTGTCCGGGCCCGGGCTGGTGCGGCTGTACCGGGCGCTGGCCCTGGTCAACGGCGTCAGCGCGGCGGACCTGACGTCCTCGGACATCGTGGCGCGGCAGGACGACTCGCTGTGCGCCGAGACGATCGAGGTGTTCTGCGAGATGCTGGGCAGCTTCGCCGGGAACGTGGCGCTGACGCTGGGGGCCCGGGGTGGGGTCTACCTGGCCGGCGGAGTGCTGCCACGTATCGTGGAACGCGTGCGTACCAGTGGCTTCCGTACGCGGTTCGAGGCCAATCCCGACATGGCCGCCTACCTGGCGGGCATCGGGACCGTGCTGATCGTCGCATCCCAGCCGGGGATGACGGGCGCGGCCGCCTGGCTGAGCCAGCGTGCCCGCAGGGAGCTCGTGAGCTGAGAGCGGCACCAGCCGTTCCCGGCATTGGACGGCCGTCGACCGGCCGATGAGGAGAAGGAATCCATGAGCCTGCTCGATCTCGCCCCAGTGATCCCCGTCGTGGTGATCGAGGACGTCGAGACCGCCGTCCCGCTGGCCCGGGCGCTGGTCGCCGGTGGCCTGCCGGTCATCGAGGTGACCCTGCGCACGCCCGCCGCGCGCGAGGCCATCGCCAGGATCGCCGACGAGGTGCCCGAGGCGACCGTGGGCGCGGGGACGATCCGGACGACCGACGACATCGCGGCGTCCGTGGCGGCGGGGGCGAAGTTCCTGGTCTCGCCCGGCACGACCCTGTCGCTGGTGGAGGCGATGGACTCGAGCGGCGTCCCGTACCTGCCGGGTGCGGCCACCGTGTCCGAGGCGATGGCGCTGGTCGAGCGGGGGATCAAGGAGCTGAAGTTCTTCCCGGCCGAGGCCGCGGGCGGCGTCCCCTACCTGAAGGCGATGGGCGGGCCGCTGCCGGACGTCCGCTTCTGCCCGACCGGCGGCATCCGGGTGAACACCGCTCCCGACTACCTCGCGCTGCCGAACGTGGGCTGCGTCGGCGGCACCTGGCTGACCCCCGCCGACGCGCTGGCGGCCGGCGACTGGGGGCGCGTGGAGAAGCTGGCCTCGGAGGCGGCGGCCCTCAAGTAACTCGCGTTCTGGGTGACCCAGCTGGACGCCGTTCAGGCGCTCCTGGGCCTCATCTCTCCAGACGTGCTCGCCGTGGCGGTCCGGGTGGAGAAGGATCGTGTCGACCTGTCCTTCTGGGTTCGACGTCGCACGGACGAGCTCGAGGAGGACATCGATCAAGCGATCTTCGAGGTGGACGTTCAGCTCCAGATCGACACGTGCACCGGAGGGCGGAAGCGGCTGCGGGGGATGCCGTCGTCCGGGGTGCGCATGATCTGGGTGGCCGCCGGGGTCGTCAGGAAGTCCAGGAACGTGCCGGCGGCGGCCGGGCGGCTGGCGGGTTCCAGGGTGGTGGCGTACCAGTAGGCGGGCAGCGGGGTGGCCGGGGTGTCGATGGGCACGAGCTCGCCCCTGCGGACCTGGGAGGCCACCAGGTGGGCGGTGGCGGGCGCGACCCCGGCGCCCTCGGCCGCCGCCTTCCAGGCCGCAGTCTGGTTCGCGAAGACGCGCACCTGCGACTCCGGCACCCGTAACAACCGCAGCAGGCGGCTGGTGTCGCTGGCCGGGTCGGTGCCGGACGGGCCGACCAGCCAGTGGTCCCGGCGGCCGCGCGGCGCCCCGACCACGATGAGGCGGCAGCGCAGGACGGGCCGGCTGGCCAGGCCCTCCCCCGGCGCCTGGGCGCCGAGCGCGACGTCGGCCAGGCGGCTGGTCAGCAGCAGCGGCACCTCCGTCGTGGCCGCCACGCCGGTCGTCGCGTCCACGGACTTGCGCTGGGTGAACAGGCAGATCAGGGGCCCGGCGACGTACTCGGCCAGCCCGGCGTCCATGACCACGTGCAGGCGAGCCACGTGGCCGGACTGCACGGCGGCGACCGCCTCCGCGCCGAGGGCGACCATCTGGGAGGCGATGCCGAGCAGCCGCCGGCCGCCCTCCGTGAGCACCATCCGGTCGCCGGAGCGGGTCACCAGCGGGTCGCCGAGGTGCCGGCGCAGCTGGGCCAGCGACTGGGAGACGGCGGGCTCGCTGACGCCGAGCGCCCGCGCGGCGGCCTTGACGGAGCCGAGGCGGGCGACGAAAACGAACGCGCCGAGCTGGCTGAGTGTCACGCACCCTTCATAGTTCTCCGGACCCCATTAAGGAAAGCCTTATTTGCGGATTGTCGCGACAAATCGGTAACAGCACTGTGCTCTCATGCAGGTTCCCGCGAGGTTCGAATACGAGAGAGCCGAGAGCGTTCCGCACGCGCTCGAGCTCCTGGAGCGGTACGGTCCCGAGGCCCGGGTCGTGGCCGGCGGGCACAGCCTCATCCCCATGATGAAGCTGCGCCTGGCCCAGCCCGAGGCGCTGATCGACATCAACGGCCTGGCCCCTGAGCTGGGGCGGATCGGGGTCGAGGGCGACGAGCTGGCCATCGGGGCGCTGGTGCGGCACGCGGAGTTGCTGGAGAGCACCATCGCCACCGACTTTTTCCCGATATTTCGGGATGCGGAGCGCGTTATTGCCGACCCAATAGTGCGAAATCGGGGGACCGTTGGAGGTTCCTTGTGCCAAGGCGATCCTTCTGAGGATTTGTCGGCGGTGTTCTCGGCATTGCGGGCGACCGCGGTCATCCAGGGGCGTGGCGGTACTCGTACCGTTCCGGTCAGACAATTCCACCAGGGTCCTTACGAGACCGCGGTCGCGGACGGCGAGCTGCTGATCCAGCTCCGCGTGCCCGTCACGCCCGGCACGGGCAGCGCGTACGTGAAGGTCGAGCGGCGCGTCGGCGACTGGCCCGTCGCGGCGGCCGGCGCGGTCCTCAGGATCGAGGACGGCGTGATCGCGCAGGCGGGCATCGGGCTGACCGCGGTCGGGGCCGAGCACTTCTGCGCCGCGGAGGCGGAGGCGTACCTGGAGGGCCGGGCGCCGGGCGAGGAGGCGTTCGCGGAGGCGGGCCGGATCGCGGCCGCGAACTGCGCGCCGCACGCCGACCAGCGCGGCCCCGCCGACTACAAGCGACACCTGGCCGCCGAGCTGACCCGGCGCGCCCTGACCACTGCCGCGGGAAGGATCTGACATGCGGATCACGGTCTCCGTGAACGGGCAGCCGTACACCAGGGACGTCGAGCCGAGGCTGCTGCTCGTGCACTTCCTGCGCGACGAGCTGGGCCTGACCGGCACCCACTGGGGCTGCGACACCTCCAACTGCGGCGTGTGCATGGTGCAGCTCGACGGCGTGCCGGTCAAGTCGTGCACCGTGCTGGCCGTCATGGCCGACGGGCACGAGGTGACCACCGTGGAGGGCCTGGAGCGCGACGGCGAGCTGGACGCGGTGCAGAAGGGGTTCGTGGAGTGCCACGGGCTGCAGTGCGGGTTCTGCACGCCGGGCATGCTGCTGACCGCGCGCTGGCTGCTGGACCGCCACCCCGATCCCGACGAGGGCCAGATCCGCGAGGCCATCTCGGGACAGCTGTGCCGGTGCACCGGCTACGAGAACATCGTCCGCTCGATCCAGTGGGCCGCGGCTTCTGATGCCGCCGGGTCCGGGTCCGCGACCAGCGTGGAGGCCACGTCATGAGCTACGGCCGCATGCAGCGCAAGGAGGACGCCCGCTTCATCAGGGGGCGCGGCAACTACACCGACGACGTGCGGCTGCCCGGCATGTTGTACGGCGCCGTCCTGCGCAGCCCGCACGCCCACGCCAGGATCGTCTCCATCGACACCAGCGCCGCCGAGGCGCACCCGAAGGTCAAGGCCGTCATCACCGGCCAGACCCTGGCGGGGCTGAACCTGGCCTGGATGCCCACCCTGTCGCAGGACACGCAGGCCGTGCTGGCCACGGACAAGGTGCGCTTCCAGGGGCAGGAGGTCGCGTTCGTGGTGGCCGAGGACGCCTACTCGGCGCGCGACGCGCTGGAGCTGATCGACGTCGAGTACGACCCCATCGACGCGGTCGTCGACGCCAGGAAGGCCCTCGACCCGGGCGCCCCGGTCATCAGGGACGATCTCGAGGGCCGTACCGACAACCACATCTTCGACTGGGAGGCCGGGGACCGGGCGCGGACGGACGCGATCTTCGAGCAGGCCGAGGTCCGGGTCGAGCAGGACCTGATCTACCCGCGCGTGCACCCGGCCCCGCTGGAGACGTGCGGCGCGGTCGCCGACTTCGACAAGGTCACCGGCAAGCTCACCGTCTGGTGCCCGACGCAGGCGCCGCACGCGCACCGCACGCTCTACGCGATGGTGGCCGGGCTGCCCGAGCACAAGATCCGGGTGATCTCGCCGGACATCGGCGGGGGCTTCGGCGGAAAGGTCGGGATTTATCCGGGATATGTCTGCGCGATCGTCGGCTCGATCGTCACCGGCAAGCCGGTCAAGTGGATGGAGGACCGCTCCGAGAACCTCATGAGCACCGCCTTCGCCCGCGACTACCACATGCGCGGCGAGGTGGCCGCGACGCGCGACGGCAAGATCCAGGCGATCAGGGTGAAGGTGCTGGCCGACCACGGGGCCTTCAACGGCACCGCGCAGCCGACCAAGTTCCCGGCCGGGTTCTTCCACGTCTTCTCCGGCTCGTACGACATCGAGGCCGCCCACTGCGAGGTCACCGGCGTCTACACGAACAAGGCCCCCGGCGGCGTCGCCTATGCCTGCTCCTTCCGCGTCACCGAGGCCGTGTACCTGGTCGAGCGCATGGTGGACGTGCTGGCCGCCGAGCTGCGCCTGGACGCGGCCGAGGTGCGCATGCGCAACCTGCTGCGCCCCGAGCAGTTCCCGTACCACTCCCCCACCGGCTGGGAGTACGACTCGGGCGACTACCCGAAGGCGCTGCGCCTGGCCATGGACATGATCGGCTACGACAAGCTGCGGGCCGAGCAGGCCGACAAGCGGGCCAGGGGCGAGCTGATGGGCATCGGCATCAGCTTCTTCACCGAGGCCGTCGGCGCGGGCCCGCGCAAGCACATGGACATCCTCGGCCTCGGCATGGCCGACGGCGCCGAGCTGCGCGTGCACCCGACGGGCAAGGCGGTGCTGCGGGTGTCGTGCCAGTCGCAGGGGCAGGGGCACGAGACCACGTTCGCGCAGATCGTCGGGCAGGAGCTGGGCATCCCGGCCGACGACGTGGAGGTGGTGCACGGCGACACCGACCAGACGCCGTTCGGCCTGGGCACGTACGGCTCCCGCTCCACCCCCGTCTCCGGCGCCGCCACGGCGCTGGTGGCCAGGAAGGTGCGCGACCGGGCCAAGATCGTGGCCGCGGCCATGCTGGAGGCGTCCCCGGACGACCTGGAGTGGGCCGACGGCAAGTGGTCGGTGGTGGGCGACCCGGGCACCGGCCGGTCGCTGGCGGAGATCGCGCTGGCCGCGCACTCCAACCTGGAGCTGCCCGAGGGCGTCGAGGGCCACCTGGACGCCGTCACCGTCTACAACCCGCCCAACCTCACCTACCCCTTCGGCGCCTACATCTGCGTCGTGGACGTCGATCCCGGCACCGGTCAGGTCAAGGTGCGCAGGTTCGTGGCCGTGGACGACTGCGGGGTGCGGATCAACCCGATGATCGTCGAGGGGCAGATCCACGGCGGGCTGGCCGACGGGGTGGGCATGGCGCTCATGCAGGTGATGGCGTTCGACGAGGACGGCAACCACCTGGGGGCCTCGTTCATGGACTACCTGCTGCCGACCGCGATGGAGTGCCCGTCGTGGGAGCTGGGCGAGACCGTGACGCCCTCGCCGACGCATCCGATCGGGGCCAAGGGCGTCGGCGAGTCGGCCACCGTCGGGTCGCCCCCGGCCGTGGTCAACGCCGTGGTGGACGCGCTCTCGACGTACGGTGTGCGGCACGCGGACATGCCGCTCACCCCGGCGAACGTGTGGCGCGTCATCAACGGCGACCCGTTCCGCACGGACCTGGCGATCCCGTGAGCGAGTTCATCGGCATGCCGGCGCCCCGCCCCCGCGGCGGGCCGCCGGCCCCGCCGGCCCCGCCGGTCCCACTGGCCCCGCCGCCGGGGGCCGATCTGGACGACCGGGCCGCGCGGCTGCGGTCGGGGCGGGAGCCGTACGTGCTGGCCACCGTCGTGCGGGCGCAGCGGCCGACCAGCGCGAAGGCGGGCGACCGCGCACTGGTGCTGCCCGACGGGACGATCGAGGGGTTCATCGGCGGCACCTGCGCCACCGACACCGTACGCGCGCAGGGCCTGCGCCTGATGCGCACCGGGCAGGCCACGCTGCTGCGGATCACCCCCGAGGCGGAGCAGCCGCACGAGGAGGAGGGCCTGGTCGCGGTGGGCCAGCCCTGCCTGTCGGGCGGCACGCTGGAGATCTTCCTGGAGGCCGTGCTGCCGCCCACGCTCGTCCACGTGCACGGCGACAGCCCCATCGCGCGGGCCTTCGCCGAGGTCGGCAGGGCGCTCGGTTACACGGTCGAATCGGGCATGACGCCCATCGCCGCCGACACCACGGCAGTGCTGGTCGCCTCGCACGGGGTGGGCGAGGAGGCGGTCCTGGCGGAGGCGCTGGCCAAGGGCGTGCCGTACATCGGGCTGATCGCCAGCCGCAAGCGCGGCGCGGCGGTGCTGGCGCGGGTGAAGGGAGGGGAACGGGTGCATGTCCCGGCGGGTCTGGACATTGGGGCCAGAACGCCTGGTGAGGTGGCAGTTTCCGTGTACGCGGAGATCATCGCACTTCGCTGAGCCGGGTATCAGCGGGCGGCAGCCGGGTACGCCAAGAAATGGAAAAACGCAGCCCCGGGAAGCCCCTTCCGCTACTCGGAGAGCGAAAGGGAACTTGATGCCGACGGAAACGGCCAGCCACCTACCGCACGTGCACACGGTGACGGACGAGCGCCCCGCGTCCCAGCCGGGCAGCCTGGAGAGGGGGATCGACATCCTGCTCGCGCTCAGCGCGGCCTCCCGCCCGGTCACGCTGTCGCAGCTCTGCCGGAGCACGGGCCTGCCCAAGTCCACCGCGCACCGGATCCTGGGCGTGCTCTGCTCGCGGGAGCTGGCCCGGCGGGTGGGCAACGCCTACCTGCCCGGCGAGCTGCTGGAGTCGATGGCGGGCATCACCCGCGCGCGTGTCCCCGGCACGCGCCAGGTGGTGCTCCCCTACCTGCTCTACCTGTACGAGACCACCAGGCAGACGGTGAACCTGGCCGTTCCCTCGGGCCTGGAGGCCCGCTACGTCGAGCGCCTGTACGGCCACAACCGGGTCTGCTCGCGCTCCGACAGCCTCGACCGGGCGCCGCTGCACTGCACGGCGACCGGCAAGGCGCTGCTGGCCTTCGACCCGAAGCTGCGCCAGGAGCTGCTGGCGCGCGGCTCGTTCGAGCGGATGACCCGCCGCACGATCACCACCCTGGCCGGGCTCGAACGTGAGCTGGCCCAGGTCCGCAGGCACGGCATCGCCTACTCCCAGGAGGAGTACACCGAGGGCGTGGCCTGCGTGGCCGCGCCGGTGTTCGGTCCCGGCGGGCGGATCTGCATGTCCCTCGGCGTGGCGGCGCCCGCCCATCTCGCGCCGCTGGCCAAGCTGAGCATCTCCGTACGCGGCGCCGCCCAGGCCATCTCGGCCATGCTCCTCCGCCTGTGACCCTTGTTCCGGTCACCGGAACGTCGGCAGATCTTGAGGCCGAAAGTGTTCCAGTGACCGAAACCCGTGATTGCGAACGCGGCCCCCGGGGCGATCACATCGACGCATGACCTTCCCACCCGCCCCGCGGGACCGAGCCCTGCGGGAGGCCGAGCGTGCCTAGGGGTCTGCCCAGGGCCACCCTGCTGGAGAGCCTGCGCCTGGCCACCCTGGTGCCACCGGGCACCCCGCACGTGGCGCACGGCCGCGACCCGCTGCGCTCCCGCGCGCTCCTGGCCACCTTCGAGGCCCGCTACGGCGGGCGTCCCGTGCTGGTGCGCGGCCTGCGCCGCTCCGTCCTGCTCGTCCTGTCCAAGCGCGACGCCCTGCGCGTGCTGTCCGACGACGGCGACGCCTACGCCCCCGCGCTGGAGGAACGCCCGTTCGGCCTGCCCACCGACGTGCTGCGCCCGCGGTTCATCGAGATCGCCGCGCAGGAGGCCAAGGAGCTGACCAGCGGCGTGGTGGACCACGCGCGGGTGAACGCCTGCTGGCAGCGGGTGGCCAGGCGCTGCGTCTACGGCGACGGCGCGGCCCGGGACGAGGAGCTCACCCGGCTGCTGGCGGGCGTCACCCGGGCCGGGCGGTGGCGGGCCCGGCGGCGCCGGGAGATCCTCTCGGGCCGCTACGACGCGCGCATCATCGACCACCTGCGCCGTGCCGAGCCCGGCAGCCTGGCCGGGCTGATCGCCGACACGCCGGAGGCCGAGTCGCGCGGGCTCATGCAGGCGGCGTACTGGCTGATGGGGCTGGGCTCGACCGCGGCGGGGCTGACGCAGACCCTGGCGCTGCTGGCCACCCACCCGGCCCACCGCAAGGCGGCCCGCAACGACCCCGACCGCCTGCGGGCCTGCCTGCGCGAGGGGCTGCGCCTGTGGCCGCCGGTCCCCGCGCTGTCGCGGGTCACGACCGCCGAGACCGAGTGGTACGGCACCGCCCTGCCCGCCGGCACCACCGTGCTCGTGCCGATCGCGGCGCACCAGCGCAGCCCGCGCCTGCCGTACGCGAACACGTTCGCGCCCGAGATCTGGCTGGACGGCACCGCCGCGGACGAGTGGTGGGCCCGGCCGGGCTGCGACGGCGTGCACCTGACCCTCGCGGTCGGCACGGCCTTCCTCGGGGCCGTCCTGCGCACCGCCCGCCCCAAGCCGGTCGGGCGGCTGCTGTCGCCGCACCGGCCGCTGCCCCACACGATCGACCTGTCGCGGCTGCGGGTGTCGATGCGCCCCCTGCGGCGCGACCCTGCTCAGGACTAGTGGCCAACGGGCAGGCCCTTCCTCCGTTAGAGTCTGGGGTACAAACGGGCGGAACGGTTCGGGTTGCCAGAGAACGAGCCGGCGGGAGGATCGGTTCGGGTTGAGACGCGATGACGACGGCGAGAGGACGGCGACGTTGGGGCGCTCGGCAGGCACTCCTCTGCAGCCGGAAGATCCGCCGGCGATCGGCCCCTATGAGCTGATCAGCCGTCTCGGCTCCGGCGGGATGGGCGTGGTCTACCTCGCCAAGGCCGCCGACGGCCCGCGCGTGGCGCTCAAGGCGATCCGCCGCGACTACACCGCCGACCCCGTCTACCGGGCGCGCTTCCACGAAGAGGTGTCCAACGCCCGCAAGGTGGCCTCGTTCTGCACGGCCCGCGTGCTCGACCACGGCGAGGACCGCGGCGTCCTCTACCTCGTCACCGAGTACATCGACGGCATCTCCCTCGAGGACCACCTCATCGAGCACGGCGCGCTGTCGCCGTCGGTGCTGCACGCGGCGGCCGTGGGCGTGGCCGCCGCGCTGACCGCGATCCACGCGGTGGGGCTGGTGCACCGCGACCTCAAACCGGCCAACGTGATGCTGACGCTGGCGGGGCCGCGGGTGATCGACTTCGGGCTGGCGCGCTCGACCCACGTGGACTCCCGGCACACCAACGCCGGCATGGTGATGGGCACGCCCGGCTGGATCGCTCCCGAGCAGGTCTTCGAGGGGCGCACGAGCCCGGCGGGCGACGTGTTCGCGTGGGGGTCGCTGATCGCGTACGCGGGGCTGGGCGGGCATCCGTTCGGCGAGGGCGACGCCTACGTGATGGCGGCCAGGGCCCGCAGCGCGCCGCCGGACCTGCGCGGGCTGCCCGCGCCGCTCGACCGGCTGGTCGCGGCGGCTATCCACCCCGACCCGGCGCGCCGGCCCCCGGCCAAGCAGTTGCTGCTGGAGCTCGTGGGCGCGGCCGACGAGCCGGCCGCGCAGCTCGCCGCCAGCAAACACCTGACCAGCGCGTGGAACCCGTCGGAGTTCGGGCCGCTGATGCCGCACCCGATGCCGCCCGACCGCACCGGCCCCGTCCCCGGCCATCTCGCCCAGCCGCCCCAGTCGCCGCGGCCCCCCGAGGCCCACGGGCCGCGCCAGGCGCCCCCGGCCGAGCGCACCGGCCCGACGCCCGGTTCGTCCCGGGCCCCGCAGCCGCCTGCCCCCGCCGAGCGCACGGGCCCCACGCCGGGCTCGTCCCGGGTGCCGCAGCAGCCACCGCCCGCGGAGCGTACCGGGCCGACGCCCGGGTCGTCCCACGGGCCGCGACAGCCCTCGCCCGCCGAGCGCACCGGACCGACCCCCGGCTCGTCCCGGGTGCCGCAGCAGCCGCCGCTCGCCGAGCGCACGGGCCCGACGCCGGGCCCGACCCCCGGCTCGTCCCGCCTGCCGCAGCAGCCGTCACCGGCCGAGCGCACGGGGCCCAGGCCGGGTGGCGCGCGCGTGCCGCAGGGGCCGCCGGCGCGCGGGCCGTTGCCGCACCAGACCGGGCAGGTGCCGCTCCCCCACCAGACGGGCCAGGTACCGCTGCCGCACCACGCGACCACCGGTCAGGGACGGCTGCCGGGCTACCGGCCCGCCCGGCCCAAGCGCGGCGTGTTCGCGGGCTGCCTGACCGCGCTGGTGATCGCGGTCGTGGTGATGGTGGTGCTGCTGGCCGTGCTGGCCTGGTTCTTCCGCTCGTCGGCAGCCGGGGAGGACGGGCCGGTGCAGGACGGCAAGCTGCGCTTCGCCGTGACCGGCTCCGAGTGCCCCAAGCCCGCCAAGGCGGCGACGAAGCGCACGTGCCAGGTCGGCGTGCAGGTCAGGAACGTCGGCGCGGAGGCCAGGGTGCTCTACCCGGGCCAGCAGAAGCTGATCGACGAGGACGACACGCTGCACGGCGGCACCAAGCTGCTCGACAAGGGCGGCAAGGAGATCACCCCGATCCGCATCGAGGCGGGCCAGACGTTCACCGGTGCGCTGGTGTTCGAGCTGCCGAAGAACCTCGACCCGACGGGGATCGAAGTGCACGACTCCGGGCTGAGCGCCGGAGCCCGGCTCAACCTCGACTAGCGGCGGCCCCGACCCGGCCACGCCGGAAGGCCCGGATCCGGCCGGGCCTAGAAGCCGCGGGCCGGGGTGACCACGCCCTCCAGCGGGAGGCCGTCCCGGAAGCGGTGCACGTTCGCGGTGACGCGCTCGGCCAGGCCGCGCCAGTAGGCGGGACGGGGGTTCGCGCTGTGCGGCGTGATCAGCACGTTGTCCAGCTCCCACAGCGGGTGGCCGGCCGGCAGCGGCTCGGGGTCGGTGACGTCGAGCGCCGCCCCGCCGATGTCGCCCGCGCGCAGCGCCGCCACCAGGTCGCCGGTGACGACGAGGCCGCCTCTGGCCACGTTCACCAGCCACGCGTCCGGGCTCATGAGCTCGAACTCGCGCGTTCCGAACATGCCCCGCGTGCCCGGGGTGGCGGGCGCCGAGACGACCACGTAGTCGGCCCCCGGCAGCGCCTCGCGGTAGCGGGCACGCGGGAGCACCTTCGCCGCGCCGGGCACGCCGCCGCTGTCGCTGACCGCCACCACCGTGCAGCCGAACGGCTCCAGCATCCGGATCAGCGCCCGGCCGATGCCGCCGCAGCCGACGATCGCGACCGTCGAGCCGGCGAACACCCTGGAGGTGTTGGGTCCCCACGTCGTGGCCCGGGCCGCCCGGTGCAGCCCGCGGGCGGCGGCCAGCATCAGGGCCAGCGCGTGCTCGGCCACCGCCGGGCCGTAGGAGCCGGTGGCGGCGGTGAAAACGGGGTGCTCGGTGATGACCCCGGCGTCGGCCCAGCGCTCGACGCCCGCATGCGGGAGCTGCACCCAGCGGATGCCCTCGTGCAGCATCGACCGCACCTCGGCGGGGTCGTCGCTGCCGTAGTAGACGATCGCCTCGGCCTCCGCCAGCGGCACGACGCGGCCTCCTGCTCGGCGTACGGCGTCGATGAGCACGGGCACGGGTTCCGGGCCGACGTGAACGGCGACGGTCATCGGGCGGCCTCCCGGTCAGATGATGTTGATCACGTGTGAGCATATATCGCCCAGGATGTCCGGATGCTACGCGCCCCTGACGCTCCGGCCAGCCGTCCGCCGTCCCTGAACCCCCACACGGCTTTCCCCCGCAGTTGGCGGGCGTCCTTTTGAGAGTGGTGTGGCGTGAGGCAAGGCTCACCGGCGCTGAAGGGAGCGCGGACGGAACGGGGGCGGGCCGACGGGCCCGGGTCGGCGGGGGCGGGACGGCGGGGGCGGGCTGACTGGCGCGGGACGCACGGGCGCGGACGCACGGCGGACGGGCGCGGGGCGCAGCGCGCACGGGCGCGGGGCGGACGGGCGGGGGGCGGACGGGCGGGGGCGGACGGGCGGGGGTTCGGGGCGTAGGGCGGACGGGCGGGTGCGGGGGTGTCAGGTGGGGAGGGGGCAGGCGGTGCCGTCCAGGATGCGTTCGACCTCGTTGCGGGCCGCCGCCACGATCGAGCCGACCGCCTGGGCCGCCTCCGCGCCGCGGCCGGCGGCGATCGCCTCGGCCACGTCGAGGTGGCGGCGGACGGCCGGGTTGTCCAGCCGCTCGGGCAAAAGCAGCAGGTCGCGCCGGCCCACGAGCAGCTCCTCGGTCACCTCGGCGAGCTGGGCGAACATGCCGTTGCCCGAGGCGCCGAGCAGGACCCGGTGGAAGGCGGCGTCGGCGGTCACGAACGCCTCGCTGTCGCGGGCCCGCGCCGCGCCGATCAGCGCCCGCGCCTGCGCGATGAGCTCCTGCCGCTCGCCGGGCCCGGCGTGCCCGGCCGCCAGCGCCGCCGCGGCGGGCTCGACCGCGGCCCGCAGCTCGGCCAGCTCGCGCAGTTGCGCCTCGCGCCGAGGCGAGGCGAGCCGCCAGCGGATCACCTGGGGGTCGTAGAGGTTCCACGCGGACTCCGGGCGCACGGTGACGCCGACGCGGGGGCGGCTGGTGACCATGCGCTTGGACTCCAGCACGCGTACGGCCTCGCGGGCGACCGTGCGCGAGACCCCGTACCGCTCCTGGACGTCCTCCAGCCGCAGCACCTCGCCCGCGCGGATCTCCCCGCCCGCGAGCGAGCACCCGATCCCGTCGACCACCTGCCCGTGCAGGCCCTGGAGCCCCATGACGGTCAGCGCGCCCTGGCGAGCCGGGCCAGCAGCGCGGTGACCCGCTCCCCCGCCGCCTGCGCGCCGCCCGAGGTCAGCGCCGAGCCCATGCCGCAGGCCACGGCGCCGGCCGCGATCCAGTCAGGCGCGTTGTCGATGGTCACGCCGCCGGTGGGGATCGCGGGCAGCTGCGGCAGCGCGGCCCGTACGTCGCGCAGCCACGACGGCGACACGGCGGAGGCCGGGAAGAGCTTCACCGCGTCCGCGCCCTCCTCCAGTGCCCGCACGATCTCGGTCGGCGTGGCCACACCGGGGAACACGGGCACGCCGTAGCGGTGCCCGGCGCGGATCACCTCGGGATGCAGGTTCGGCGAGACCAGGAAGCGCGCGCCGGCCTCCACGGCGGCGCGGGCGGCGGCGGCGTCGAGCACGGTGCCGGCCCCGACCAGCGCCTCGGGACGCTGCTCGGTGAGCCGCGCGACGGCGGTCAGCGCGCGCGGCGTGGTGAGCGCCACCTCCACGGCCTTCAGCCCGGCGTCCAGCACGGCCTCGGCGGCGGCCACCGCCTCCTGCGGCCCCGCGCTCCTGACGATCCCGAACACCCGCTGCGCGGTGACGGCCTCGACGATTTCCCAGCGGTACATGACTTCCCTTCCAGGCGTTCTCATCAGCGGTGCACGGTCTCGCCGGCCCCGGTGTTCGGGGCGGTGAACGAGGCCAGCGCGCGGTCCAGGCCGGCCCGGTCGGGCAGCCCGTCGGTGTCGTTGGCACACTGCACCACGAGCGCCGCGACGGCCGCCGCCTCGCGCAGGCACACCTCGTACGGCGCCCCGCGCAGCAGCCCGGACAGGAACCCGGCGGCGAAGGCGTCCCCCGCTCCCACCGGATCTGTCACGGGCACCGGGAACGCCTCCTGCCGCAGCCCGCCGCACGTGGCCGACTTGTCGCGGTGCTTGACCACGACGAGACCGCGCAGCCCGGCCGGGTCCACGCCGAGCAGCTCCAGCTCGTCCTCCCCCGCCAGCACCACGTCGGCGCGGCCGAGCAGCGGCGCGACCCGCTCGCGCCACTGCGCGGGCGCCCCCAGCTTGAGCCGGATGTTCGGATCGAACGAGATCAGCGCGCCCGCCTCGGCGGCCAGGTCGAGCAGCCGGAGCGTGGCCCGGTGCGCAGAGTCGGACAACATCGGCGTGATGCCGGTGACGTGCACGAGCCGGGCGCCGCTCAGCATCCCGGGCGCAAGCTCCTCCGGGGCCAGCCTGGAGGCGGCCGAGCCGGCGCGGTAGTACTGGACGTCGATGGCCCTGGCCGGGTGGCTGTCGCGCAGCAGCAGCCCGGTCGGCGCGTGCGGGTCGGTGACGGCGTGGCGGGTGTCGATGCCCTCGGCCCGCAGCATGGCCAGCACGGACTTGCCCGCCGGGTCCGCGCCGACCCGGCCCAGCCAGCGCACCTCGTGGCCCAGCCTGACCAGGCCGGCGGCCACGTTGCTCTCCGCGCCGGCCACGGAGCGGCGGAACGCGGTGGCGCGCTCCAGGGGGATGCCCGGCTCGGCCAGCATCAGCAGCATCGCCTCGCCACAGACCACGACGCTCACAGCTCGTACCTCTCGATCACGGCGGAATAGTACTATCAAATGACCTTATATAGCGACTTATCCCCTCAAACGGGCTCCCTTGACCACAAGCCGCCCATGAGGAACGCTGAATCCGGAGACCGATGCCGGGGGCTCAACGCGTGAGGCGTCCATTCATCACCCTGATGGCCGCCAACGCCCTTTCCGTGACCGGGAGCATGCTCTCCATCCTCGCCATTCCGTGGTTCGTCCTGGAGATCACCGGCAGCGCCGTGCTGACGGGCGTGGCCTCGTTCGCCACCACCTTCCCCATCGTCATCTCCGCCGCCTTCGGCAGCGCGCTGGTGGACCGGCTCGGGTTCCGCGTCACGAGCGTGCTGTCCGACCTGGCCAGCGGCCTGATCGTGCTGGCCGTTCCCGCGCTCTACCTGACCACCGGCCTGAGCTACCCGCTCCTGCTGCTGCTCCTGTTCGTCCGCTGGCTGGCGGCCACTCCCGGGGAGACCGCCCGCAAGGCCATGCTGCCCGACCTCGCCGGGATCGCCGGGGTGCGGATCGAGCGGGCCACGGCCGCGTACGACGGCGTGTACCGAGGGGCCGCGATGGTGGGCGCGCCGCTGGCCGGGGTGCTGATCCTGTGGCTCGGGCCGAGCCTGCTGCTGCTCGTGGACGGGGTCACGTTCCTGCTGTCCGCGCTGTTCATCGCCGTCGGGGTCCCGCGCGTCAGGCGGCAGCGGGGCGAATCCGGCGGGTACGTGAGCGACCTGCGGGCCGGGCTGACCTTCCTCCGGCACGACCGGCTGCAGCTGAGCGCCACCGCGATGATCGTGGTGGTCAACCTGCTCGACACGGGCGTGACGCAGGTGCTGCTGGTGCTGTACGCGCGCGACGTGGCTGGCGACCCGCGGGCGTTCGGGCTGCTCACCGGCGTGCTGGGCGCGGGCGCGGTGGCCGGCACGATCGTGTACGGCACGGCGGGCGACCGATTACCCATGAGGCTGACCTACGGGCTGTGCTTCCTCATGGCCGGGGTCCCGCGCGTGCTGGTGCTGGCCGTGGGCGCGCCCTTCCCCGCCGTGCTCGCCGTCACTGCGGTGTCGGGGTTCGCGGCGGGCGCGATCAACCCCATCCTGGGCATCCTCCAGTACGACCGGATCCCCGCCCCGATGCGGGCCCGGGTGATCGGCACCATGACGGCGGCCGCGTACGCGGGCATGCCGGTGGGCGGATTGCTGGCCGGCTCGCTCACCACCCTCACCGGCCTCGACGCCACCCTCCTGGCCTTCACCTGCGTCTACGTGGTGATCTCCGTCCCGCCCTTCGTCTGCCGGACCTGGCGGGAGCTGGACCGGCGGCAGGCGGCCAGGATGTGACGGGGCTACGCCGAGGCCCTGTCGAGCAGCAGCCGCTCGGTGATCGGGGACTCGTGGGTGCCGGCGACCGTGCAGGCGTGCGCGCCGGCGACCGCCCCCAGGCGCACGCACTCCTCCAGCGGCCTGCCGCGCAGGGTGCCGTACAGGAATCCGGAGACGAACGCGTCGCCGGCGCCGTTGCTGTCGGCCACCGGTCCGGGCAGCGGCGCGGCCGGGAAGGCGCGCACCTCGGAGCCGCGCGTCAGGACGAGGCAGCCGCCGGCGCCGCGGGTGCACACGACCGTGTGAGCGCGCCCGCGCTCCAGGATGTCACGCATCGTGGCGGCGGGGTCGGGCAGGGCGGCGGCCGACAGGAAGACCAGGTCGGAGCCGTAGGCGAAGTCCTTCTGGTAGTCGGCGGCGCCGTCCCAGTCGTGCAGGTCGGTGGAGACGGGCACGCCGTCCAGGTCGGGGTAGACGTGGCGGCAGAAGTTCATGATCGACACGTGTACGTGGCGGGGCCGCACGTCGGAGTACAGCTCCCGGGGTAGCCGCTCGCCGGGCGTGAACTTCGGGTCGTGGAGCGAGGTGCGCCGCCCGTCGGGCCCCACGAGCAGGACGCTGCGCCGGGTGCCCGCCTCGGCCGGGCCCCAGCGGCAGTCGAGGTCGCGCAGGGCGTGGCGGATCAGCGCGCCCTGCGGGTCGTCGCCGATGAGGTCGGCGAACGCGACGCCGAGCCCGAGCGCGTGGCAGCCCAGCGCCACGCCGGCGCCGGTGCTGCCGATCCGGTCGACGACCGGGGGGACCAGATAGGTGTCCTTGTACGGCAGCGGCAGCTCGGGCACGTAGACCGTCGTGTCCACCCCGGCGCCGCCCAGGACGAGGACGTCCCGCGTCATCGGTTGACCAGCGGGCCGGAGCCGGTGGAGCCGCGCACGACCAGCTCGGGCTGGAAGATCAGCTCGACGTGCTTGGAGGGGGCGCCGTTGACCTCTTCGAGCAACGTCTGCACGGCCGCCGAGGCCATCGCGCCGATCGGCTTGCGCACGGTGGTCAGCGGCGGATCGGTGAACGCGATCAGCGGCGAGTCGTCGAACCCGACCACGGACACCTCTCCCGGCACCGACAGCCCCTTCTGCCTGCAGGCGCGGATCGCGCCCAGCGCCATCAGGTCGCTCGCGCACACGATGCCGGTGCAGCCGCGGGCGAGCAGCTGCGCGGCGGCCGCCTGCCCGCCCTCGACCGAGAACAACGAGTGCGAGATCAGGTCGTCGACGTCGGCCGCGCCGAGCAGCTGGGCCATGGCTTGCTTGTAGCCCTCGATCTTCCTGATCACCGGCACGAAGCGGCGCGGCCCCAGCGCGATCCCGATCCGCTCGTGGCCGAGGTCGACCAGGTGCTGCACGGCCAGCCGCGCGGCCAGGCGGTCGTCGGGCGAGATGAAGGGGGCGTCGATGTGCTCGCTGTAGCCGTCGACCAGCACGATCGGCAGCCCGCGGTCGGTCAGGCGGGTGTAGCGGTCCATCCGGGCGGTGGTGTCGGCGTGCAGGCCGGAGACGAACACGATCCCGCTCACGCCGCGATCGACGAGCAGCTCGGTGAACTCGTCCTCGGGCGCGCCGCCGGGCAGCTGGGTGCACAGCACGGGCGTGTAGCCGTGTTGGGTCAGCGCCTTCTCGATGGCCTGCGCGAACGCGGGGAAGATCGGGTTGTCCAGCTCGGGCGTCACCAGGCCGATCAGCCCGTTGCTGCGTTGCCGCAGGCGGGGCGGGCGCTCGTAGCCCATGAGGTCGAGCGCGGTCATGACCGCCTGTCGGGTGGCGGCCGAGACACCGGGTTTGCCGTTGAGCACCCGGCTGACCGTGGCCTCACTCACCCCGGCCTGGGCGGCGATGTCGGCTAGGCGAGCGTGACCGTTCATGGCACACACTTTACTTTCCACCAGGCCGCCGAATCCGCTGCTCCAGGGACATCGGAGGCGAGCAGGAGCTCCCCGCCGAACTCCCCGCCGAACAACTCATCGAGCCCGAAGTCCACGGGTGCCGCGGTCAGGTTGACGGCGCAGACGAACTCAACCCGGGAGAACACGAGCGTGCCCTCCGGCGAGTCGTGCCAGACGAGCTCCCCTTCCAGGTCGCGCCGCAGCCGCAGCGCCTCCCGGTACAGCTCGAGCGTCGAGCCGGGCACGCCCTGCTGGGCCTGCACGCTCAGCTCGGCCCAGTGCGCCGGGACGGGCAGCCAGGGGTCGGTCCAGCCGGACTCCCGGGTCCAGGGCAGCGGCACGCGGCAGCCGTCGCGGCCGCTGTCGGGGTCGCGCAGCCGCTGGGGGTCCTGGCACAGCTCCGCCGGCAGGTCGAGCACCTCGGGCAGGCCGAGCTCGTCGCCCTGGTAGACGTAGGCGGAGCCGGGCAGGGCGAGCGTCAGCAGCGCGGCGGCGCGGGCTCTGGCGAGGCTGCCGTAGCGGGTCACGTGCCGCTTGACGTCGTGGTTCGACAGCACCCACGTGGTCGGCGCGCCCACGGAGGCGGCCGTGGCCAGCGAGGAGTCGATCACCGCGCGCAGGTCGGCGGCGTCCCACGGGGTGAACAGGTAGTGGAAGTTGAACGCCTGGTGCAGCTCGTCCGGGCGGACGTACATGGCCAGCCGCTCGGCCGTCGGCGCCCACGCCTCGGCCACGCCGATGCGCTCGCCCGGGTAGGAGTCGAGCACGCGCCGCCAGGCGCGGTGGATCTCGTGCACGCCGTCGTTGTCGAAGAACGGCACCGGCTCCCTGCCGACCATCCTGGCCTGGTTGCCGCGGCCGATGTCGGGCAGGCCGCGCGGCTTGACCATGCCGTGCGCCACGTCCACGCGGAAGCCGTCCACGCCCAGGTCGAGCCAGAAGCGCAGGATCGACTCGAACTCCCCGCGCACCTCCTGGTTGTCCCAGTTCAGGTCCGGCTGCGCGGAGTCGAACAGGTGCAGGTACCACTGCCCGTCCTCGACCTGCGTCCACGCCGGGCCGCCGAAGATCGACTCCCAGTCGTTGGGCCGGTCACGGAAGATGTAGCGGTCGCGGTGCTCGCCGCGCAGCGCCTCCTGGAACCAGGGGTGGGCGGAGGAGGTGTGGTTCGGGACCACGTCCACGATGACCCGCAGCCCGTGGCCGTGCGCCTCGTCGATGAGCGCCTTGGCGTCCGCAAGAGATCCGAACAGCGGGTCAACGTCCCTGTAGTCCGCCACGTCGTAGCCGAAGTCCGCCATGGGCGAGGTGTAGAACGGCGTCAGCCAGATGGCGTCCACGCCCAGCTCCGCGAGATACGGCAGGCGATCGCGAACGCCGATCAGGTCCCCGATCCCGTCTCCGTTGCCATCAGCGAAACTGCGCACGTAGACCTGGTAGATCGCGGCGTTCCGCCACCAAGCGGTCATGGTTTCCCCCGAGTCTCCCCAGAACGTTCCGACTATGAAAGCTCTTTCCGCAACTTTACGCAAGCCCTTCCACACAGCCCAGAACCGGAAATTTCGGTGTACGGACACCCAAAACCCCCGACCGAAACCCCCACGAACGAGAATCTTTATGTCAAGGGTGGACATGTAGCGTTAAGGCGCGATGTACTACCTCTTCAATCAGCCTCGTCACAGGTGACACGCAAGGTGTGGGCCCATGAGCTCGGTCGTTCTCGACAAAGTGACCAAGGTGTATCCGGGCGACTACCTCGCAGTCGACCGGCTGAGCCTGCGGGCGGAAGACGGCGAGTTCCTCGTCCTCCTCGGCCCCTCCGGATGCGGCAAGTCCACGTTGCTCCGCATGATCGCGGGCTTGGAGGAGATAACCGAAGGGGACCTCTGGCTGGACGGGCAGATGGCCAACCACCTGGCCCCGCGTGACCGCGACGTGGCGATGGTGTTCCAGAACGGCGCGCTCTACCCGCACCGGACGGTACGCGGGAACATCGCCTTCCCCCTGGAGATCGCCAAGTCCGACCCCGGCCTGGTGCGCGAGCGCGTCACCGAGCTGTCCAAGGCGTTACACATCGACGAGACGCTCGACCGCCGTCCCGGCACGCTCTCCGGCGGCCAGCGGCAGCGGGTGGCGATGGGCCGGGCGATCGTCCGCCAGCCCAAGCTGTTCCTCATGGACGAGCCGCTGTCGAACCTGGACGCCGGCATGCGCACCGAGCTGCGGATGGAGATCTCGTCGCTGGTCAGGTCGCTCGGCGTCACCACGATCTACGTCACGCACGACCAGGTGGAGGCCCTGACGCTGGCGGACCGGATCGCGATCCTGAATCGCGGCGTCCTGCAGGACGTCGGCACTCCGGCCCAGATTTACAACGATCCAGCGACGGCCTTCGTGGCGGCTTTTCTCAACTCCCAGCAGTTGAACCTGTTGGCGGCGGGTGTCAGGACTCCGCAGAACCAATATGTGATGCTCGACTTCGGCCCGCACAGGCTGACGATGCCGTGGAGCGATCCCAGGGCGTACGCCATCTCGCAGCACACGGGCGGGCAGGTCCTCATCGGGCTGCGGCCGGACGGGCTGGCCCCGGTGCCGGAGTCGTACGACGGGCCGTCGTTCTTCGGGCGGGTGCGGGCCCTGGAGTATCACGGGCACGAGTGGCTGGCGTACCTGGAGTGCGGGATGCCGGCCGTACCGGTGCCCGAGCCGCCGGACCCGCGCGGGCGCGGGAGCCGCGTCAACGGCGAGAAGAACGGGACCGGCATGGTGTCCAACCTGGTACGGCGGCTGTTCTCGCACCCCAGGGAGGAGCCGCAGGACCAGGAGCAGGTGGGCCAGCACCCGAACAGCGGCATCCATCGCCGGTCGGACCTGATCATCCGGCTCGGGAACCGCCCCGTCTGGCGCGCCGGCGACGCCGCCAAGGTGGCGGTGGACCTCTCCCGCATCATGATCTTCACCTCGGACGGCGCCCGCATCGACCCCCCGCGCCGCTAACCCTTCCCTCTCCCCCTTCCAGGCCGGACGCCACCAGGGCGACCGGCCGTTTCTTTTGCCCTTGACCAACCGGACCACAGTCCGTATCTTCGGGAGCAGTAACCGGACCGCAGTCCGGAAAATTGAAGGGACCTGACCTCATGAGCCACCTGCTGCACATCTCCGCCTCCCCGCGCGGCAGCGAGTCGATCTCGCTCGACCTCGCGCGGACCTTCACCGACGAGTACCTGGCCACCCACCCGGGCTCCCGCGTGGACCACTTCGACCTGTGGGACGGAACGCTCCCGGAGTTCGGCCCCGCCGCCGCGGGCGCCAAGATGACCGTGTTCGGGGGCGGCACGCCGGTGGGCGAGCAGGCGGAGGCGTGGGCGGCCGCCGTGCGGACCTTCGAGCGATTCGACGCCTATGACCGTTACCTGTTCAGCGTGCCGATGTGGAACTCGGGGGTGCCGTACAAGCTGAAGCAGTTCATCGACGTCGTCAGCCAGCCGGCGATGATCTTCGACGTGCACCCGGAGACCGGCTACCGCGCCCTGCTGACCGGCAAGCGCGCGGCCGTCGTCTACACCAGCTCCGTCTGGGGCCCGGCGCTGGGGCCGGAGTTCGGCAGCGACTTCCAGTCCACGTTCTTCGGAGGGTGGCTGACGTGGGCCGGCATCGCCGACGTCCAGGAGATCCGGCACCATCCGACGCTGACGGGGTCGTACGAGAACGAGCGCAAGCAGGCGGGCGAGCGGGCCAGGGAAGTCGCCAGGACCTTCTAGCGGCGGAGCCCGGTGAGCGCGGCCGGATCGAAGGAGACCGGGTAGGGGATGCCGACCGTCAGCGTGTCCCCCGCCTTGGCCTCGGCCACCAGCTCGTAACCGCGGGCAGCCAGCTTGAAGACCTCGACCCGCGGAGCACCGTCACCCTGCAGCTCGACCCTGACGAAGACCGGTATGCCACCGGCGGCATATTTCGGCGGCTTGATCTCGTAGTCGCGTCGGTGGCTGCTCTTGCCGGGGCTGACGATTTCGACAACGCAGACGACGGCGCTCGATGAGAGCTTGGGCACCCCCGAGAGCATCGCCTCGACATGCCCCACCACGATGTCGGGGATCAGGCCGTCCTCACCGACCTCGAGGTTGCCCGTCTCCACCACCTCGTAGTCCTCGGGACGGGCGTCGTCAAGAATCCGGAGCAGGCGCTTGGCAGCGATCGCGTGATCGTAGCCGAGCATGGGACTCACCAGGAAACTCCCGTCGATCAACTCTATGCGCTCCCCGGTTTCGGGCAGCCTGAGCCAGTCCTCGACGGTGTAGTCACCCTTGGCATGTGGCACGGAGAAAAGCCTCGCGCGGCCAGGCGGCGGATGCGCATCCAGCCAGCCGTGATCCGGCAGAGCAGTCATCGCCTCATCGCCTTCCATGAATGAGAGTCTCGCATGGACACCAGCCAGGAGCCAGGCGTAACCGAGCGAGCACGTCGAGTGACGTGATCAGATTACCTGCGCCTTACCGGAGCGGTCAGTGATCCGCCGGATGTTCGTCCGTGGTCAGGAGGGCGGGGACCAGCGGGGGCCGTCCGGGGTGTCCTCGACCAGGACGCCGCCGCGGGCCATCGCCGCCCGCAGCGCGTCCGCCACGTCGTAGCACCCCTTTTCCCGAAGCTCCGCCCGCAGCACCAGCAGCGGCTCCACCAGGGCGGGCAGGCCCTGGGAGCGCTGGGTCGCCGTCGAGGCGAGCTCGCCGAGCCGGGCGATGAGCAGCCGCATCAGCTCCCTGGCCTGCTCCACCCCGCCCGCGTCCTCCTCCGTGTCGGCGGCCCACTTGACGATCTCCGCCTCCAGGTCGAGCACGGCCTGCGCGGCGGCCACCATGTCGGGGCGGGCGGCGGCGGACTTGAACAGCTCCTCGCACGACTGGATGGACTCCTCCAGCGTCACCTCGGCGGGAACGGTCTCGACGGGGCCGGGCGGGGGCGGGGCCGGGGTGCCGGCGCGGCCCTCGGCCAGGCGGCGCAGCTCGGCCAGGTGCGTACGGCTCCCCGACGGCAGCACCGTCAGCGACCCCGGCCGGCGCACGGTCAGGCCGCCCCGGCCCGCCACCCGCACCGACTCGCTCTCCAGGTCGACGACCAGCGCCGTGTGCTCGTCGAGCCCGAGGACCGCCGTGCCGACCGGCAGCTCGCGCTCCATGCGCGACAGGCGGCGCTCGCCGAGGTAGCAGTAGCGGGTGTCGTGGGTGCCGCCCTCGGCGTTGTCGAAGTGCGGGATCAGCACGGCCTGCAGCCCCAGCGGCTCCAGCAGGTCGATGCCCTCGCGCCAGTGGGGCTCCGCGCCCACCTTGTAGATCTCGTAGACCGGCACGGTGGCCAGCCCCGCCGTGCAGGCCGCCGCCGAGGCGAGCACGGTCACCCCCTCACGGGCGCGGATCCGGGCCCGCAGGTCGCCCGCGACCCCGGAGCCCGCCCACCGGTCCAGCGCGTATGTCGGGCTGCCGGGCCCCGAGAACACCCAGTCGGCGCCCGTGATCGCGGGCGCCACCTCGACATCCAGCCCGACGCTGTGGGCGAAGTATCGGCAGGCGCGGGCGGAGATGTCGGCGCTGTTTTCCTGGAAGGCGTAGGGAGTGTCGAGCAGCACGGCTCGCGCCCCCGGGCGGAGCGTCCGCGCCGCGGCACGGTGGATCTCGACCATGGTCGGGCTCGTCTCGCCCGACCCCATCAGCACCAGCAAACCGGGCATGGCTGTCGGCCTCTCTCTCGCACGCCCTCGACTACAGCCCGGTCCGCCGTGGTGTTCAAGAGCGGGAGACAATATGCGTATGGAACGCACTTGCATATGATGGGCAGTAAGTTGTTGGCGGTGACGGGAAGACACGTGGTCTCGGTTGAGACGCTCATGCTACGGGTGGGCACCGACAATCGCTGGTCCTACCGGCATGCCATTACCCAGCCGCTACGCGGGGAAAGCCCTGATGAGGCGGCGCGGCGGCTCAGCGGGGTCGCCGCCGGCGACCCGGACGTCGTCGTGCACTCCACGAGCTGGCGATATGAGCCGGACGGGAAGGTCGTGCTGACGTACGCGGTCTGCCCCGATCCGTCGCCCTGGTTGCCCGCGGTCGAGGTGCCCGTGCTGGAGATCGCCCGGGGCCGGGCCCCGGCGACGCCGTCACCTGAGCGGCTCGCCCTGGCCAACGTGGTCGCGCACGCGGTCAGGCACCTGGCCTTCCTCATGGCCGAGGACCCCGTGGTCTCCCGCGCCCTGTCCCGCCACCCGGGCATCGCCCCCGCTCTGGAGCCCGTCCTGGCGCCCGCCACGGCACCGGCGTGACACGCGGCGGCCCATCGCCTGCATGGGACGCTCGACGTAGCGGTAGGTCAGCGCGCTGGTGCCCACGACCAGGGCGACGGCCAGGACCGCCATGGCGACCTGGTGGGGCACCTCCGCCCGCCGCAGGTCACCGGTGACCTCCACGAAGTATTTCAGCAGCGGATGGTGCACCAGGTAGAGCGAGTAGCTGATCAGCCCGAACCACACGAGCAGCCGGGGCACCCGCCGCCCGCGCAGCGCCATCCCGCCCGCGAACGTGGCTCCGGCCAGCGCGATCGTCGTGAACCACACGTCGGCCTGCACCCACCACCAGCCGCTCTCGATGGCCCACAGCGGCGAGATCCCGACCAGCGCCGCGGTGACCGCCACCGGCCACAGGCCGCCGTTGCCCCGCTCCCACCGGTGGATGGCCGTGCCCGCGAACATCACCGCCAGCACCGCCGTCCCCAGCCACGGCACCCGGCTGCTCAGCACGAGCAGCACCACCGCCATGACCCCGAGCACGCAGGCCGCGGCCGTTCGGAGCCTGCCCAGCAGCACGCCCGTCAGCCCCACGACGAACACCGCGCACGACACGTACGCCGGCCACCCGCCGCCCAGCACCGCCCCCGGCGCGACCAGCCCGACCACTACAGCCCCGGCCGCGAACAACATCGCCAGCAGCCCGCTGCGCCCGTGCCCGCCCGTCAGGAACAGCGCCGTGACCAGCAGGTAGAACACCATCTCGTACGAGAGCGTCCACATGGTGTCGGCCACCCCGCCGACGCTGACGACGTCGAGCAGCATGGTCGCGTGCGCCGCCACCGCGCTCCCGTCGCGCGGCACGGCCTCCCGCACCGGCACCCACCAGGCCAGGGCCAGGACGAGGACGATGACGGCGAGGTAGAGGGGGTAGAGGCGGAAGAAGCGGCTGATCCAGAAGGCGCGCACGTCGCCGTGGCGTTCCAGGGAGGTCGGGATGATGTAGCCGCTGACCAGGAAGAACACCAGGATGCCGTAGACGCCCAGGTTGAACCAGTAAGGCCGGAGAGCCGGCAGGAACCAGGGCAGCAGGTGCTCGGCCACCACCGCGAGGGCGCCGATGCCGCGCAGGGCGTCCAGCCAGGCGAGCCTCGCGACGGGGGTGGGCGCGGGCAGGGCGGCGGCGGTGGCGGACACCCGCCCCAACTTACCCGTTCCGCAGGGGGTGATGCTGGGGTTGGCGCCTTTCGGACCCCACCTCCCATGGGGTTGCGGCAGTCCGTCAGGAGGGTGCGGCACGGCGGCGAGGACGTGCGGCGTGCGGCCCCGGCCCGGAACGCGAACGGTCAGGGCAGCCGGTCAGGGCGGCCGAAAAGGGTCGGGGCGGATGAGACGGGGCGGATGAGACGTCGGTGGGCGAAAAGGAGGGTCAGCGGGTGCGGTGGGCGGTCAGGGAGGCGTGGTGGTCGGCGCCGGCCGGGCCGTGCGGGTCCGTGTGGACCGTGGCGGCCCGCAGCCGGGGCAGCTCGTGGATGAGCCGGTGCTCCGCCTCCACCGCCACCTTGTGCGCCGCCACGACCGACATGTCGTGATCGACGAGGATCTCCACCTCGGCGTGCAGCGCGTGCCCGATCCACCGCAGCCGTACGGATCCCACCTGCCGCACCCCGTCGACCCCGGCCAGGATGCGTTCGGCGTCGTCCACCAGGGCGGGGTCCACGGCGTCCATGAGCCGGTGGTAGATCTCGCGGGCGGCGTCGCGCAGCACGAAGCAGATGGCGACCGTGATCAGCAGCCCGACGATCGGGTCGGCGATCGGGAAGCCGAGCGCGGCGCCCCCCGCGCCCAGCAGGACGGCCAGCGAGGTGAAGCCGTCCGTCCTGGCGTGCAGGCCGTCGGCCACCAGGGCGGCCGAGCCGATCTCCTTGCCCACCTTGATCCGGTAGCGGGCCACCCACTCGTTCCCCGCGAACCCGATCAGCGCCGCCACGGCCACCCAGCCCACGGCCGTGATCTCCTGGGGATCCAGCAGCCGCCGGAAGGCCTCGTAGCCGGCCAGGGCGGCCGAGGCGGTGATGAGCGCGACGATCACGATGCCCGCCAGGTCCTCGGCCCGGCCGTACCCGTAGGTGAAGCGGCGGGTGGCGGCGCGGCGGCCGAGCGAGAACGCGATGGCCAGCGGCACGGCGGTGAGCGCGTCGGCCAGGTTGTGCAGGGTGTCGCCGAGCAGCGCGACGGAACCCGAGGCCACGACGATGACCGCCTGGACGGCGGCGGTGACCATGAGGACGGCGAACGAGATGCCCAGCACGCGCATGCCGCGACTGCTGCTCTCCAGGGCGGAGTCGGTCTTGTCCGAGGTGTCGTGGCTGTGGGGGGCGAGCGCGTGGACGATCCGGCCCAGCACCGCCTTGATCCCCCCGCCCCGCTCCTCACCGTGCCCGTGGTCGTGCCCATGACCGTGCCCATGACCTTGCTCGTCCCCATGATCGTGCTGGTGTGGTGTCGAAGCCGGGTCGCGCTGGTCAGACATGGCATCCCTCACTTGCGCAATTCATCCCTTTTGACCAGGATATGTAGTCATGTACGCACGCGACAACACCTCAGGTGCGGAACCGTCGCAAGAACCCACCCCCGCCCAGGTGGACGCGGCCATCGAGGCGTTCAGGATGCTCAGCGACGGCACCCGGCTCCGCCTGATGTGGCTCCTGTCGTCCGGGGAGCGCGATGTGAACTCACTTGCCGGGGCCATCGGCGTGCCCCGCCCGTCGGTGTCCCAGCACCTGGCCAAGCTCAGGCTGGCCGGACTGGTGAACACCCGCCGGGACGGCCGCCGGGTGCTCTACCGGGCCAGGGACTCACACGTACGGGCGCTGATCGCGGAAGCCCTGTTCCACGCCGACCACGAGGTGTCGGGCCTGCCCCGGCACGACTGATCCGGGGAGGGTCACCAGCCCACCTTGCCCTTGCCCGAGATGAGCGCGCGGGCGATCACCATGCGCTGGACGTCGTTGGTGCCCTCGCCGATCGCCATCAGCGGCGCGTCCCGGTAGAGCCGCTCGACCACGAACTCCTGCGAGTAGCCGTACCCGCCGTGGATCCGCATCGCCTCCAGCGACGCCTTCAGCGCCACCTCCGAGGCGAAGTACTTCGCCATCCCCGCCTCCATGTCGACCCGCTTGCCCCCGTCGGCCTGGGACGCGGCCCAGTACGTGAGCAGCCGGGCGGCCTGGATCTCCGTGGCCAGGTCGGCGAGCTTGAGCTGGATGGCCTGGAATTCGGCGATCGGCTGCCCGAAGGCCGTGCGCTCGCGCGAGTAGTTCAGTGCGGCGTCGTACGCGGCCTGGGCGACGCCGACGGCACGGGCGGCGATGTTGATCCGCCCCATCTCCAGCCCGCCGAGCACCTGCTGCATCCCGCGCCCCTCGACGCCGCCGAGCAGGCCGGACACCGGCACACGCACCTCGTCGAGCACCACCTCGCACGTCTCGGTGCCCTTGTAGCCGAGCTTGGGCAGGTCGCGGCTGACGCTGAAGCCCGCCGACGACGGGTCCACGAGCAGCACCGACATGCCCTTGTGCGCCGGCTCGGCGATGGAGGTCTTGACCAGCACCGGCAGCGGGTCGGCGTGCCGGGCGTTGGTGATCCACGTCTTGGTGCCGGTCACGACGTAGTGGTCGCCGTCGCGTACCGCCCGGGTCTGGATGCCCTGCAGGTCGGTGCCCGCGCCGGGCTCGGTCAGCGCGATCGCGGTGCGGCGCGCGCCGCTGGCCAGGTCGGCGAGGTGCAGCCGCTTCTGCTCCTCGGTGCCGTGACGGGCGATCATCCAGCAGGCCAGCGAGTGGGACCCGATGGTGCCCGCCACGCCCATCCAGCCCCGCGCGATCTCCTCGAAGACCAGCGCGAACGAGACCATGTCGGCCTCCATGCCGCCGTACTCCTCCGGCACGGACAGGCCGAACAGCCCCATCTGCTTCATCTTGTCGACGATCTCGGTGGGATAGCGGCCGGAGTGCTCCCACTCGGTGGCCACCGGCAGGATCTCCTTCTCCACGAACGCGCGCAGGGTCTCGCGGAAGGCCTTCTGCTCGTCGGTCAGCTCGAAGTCCATGTGCCTCAATTCCTCAGAGCGGGCCGGTCCTGGCCTGGGGGAAGTAGCCCTTGTCGTGCGGGGCGTCGCGCTTGTAGACCATGACGGTCCGCGTCCAGGACATGATCTCGTCACCGTCCTGGTTGAGCCCGCGCGTGTAGCAGGTGACGATCCCGGCGTACGGGCGCGACTTCGACTCGCGCTTCGCGGTCACCTTGGATTCGGCGTAGAGGGTGTCGCCCACGAACACCGGGTGGGTGAGCTTGATGTCCTCCCAGCCCAGGTTCACGATCGCCGTCTGGCTCACGTCGATGACGGAGATGCCGAGCACGATCGCCACGGTCAGCCCGGAGTTCACGATGATCTTCCCGGTGGGGGACCTGGCGGCGAGGTGGGCGTTGAAGTGGTTCTGGTTCGTGTTCATGGTCAGGAGCGTGAACCAGGTGTTGTCGGCCTCGCTGATCGTGCGGCCCATGGGGTGCTGGTAGACGTCCCCGACGGTGAAGTCCTCGTAGTAGCGGCCGATGGCGGGCTCGTGAACGGTCAAGGGCTCTGCTCCTGTTGACAACGATCAGACCGCTCACGTTAGTGACCAGATGATTGTTCGGTCAATCAGCCACGTACGAACGGGCGGCCATCTTCGAGACCACGTCCACGATGCGGGCGGCGCGCTCGACCTCGGCGCGGTGGAAGACCGGCCCCTCGGCGCGGGCGACCACCAGGTGCAGCCCGGCCGCGACGACCGGCAGCAGCATCAGCCGCAGCTCCTTGGCGTCCATGGTGATGGCCCGGGGAGGCGGCTCGGGCAGCTCGAACTCGGTGGGGGCGGCCAGCGAGGCGTGCCGCACCGCCCCGTCGACCACCGCCACCGACCACTCCGCGCCGCACAGCCCCGGCAGCGCGTCCACCAGCGTGGCGAAACCCCTGGCGGGCTCGGCGGCCACGTGCATGAGCAGGTCGTAGTCGAGGGCCGAGCCGGGCACCTCCTTGGTGGGCCAAACCCCTTCAACGCGTACGCCAGGCATGGCGGACAGCCGCTCGCGCGCCTCGGCGGCGGTCACCGGGCCAGGCCAGGACACCGTGAAGTCGTCCACGGCCCGACCGGCCTCCCGCTCGAGCACGGTGACCTGCAGGATGTCCGCTCCCAGCGCGCCCAGCGCCTTCGCGACCTGCCCAAGACCGCCCGGCCGGTCGGGCAACGACACCCTCAGTCGCAGCAGCATTGCCGCCCCCTTTCCAGAGGCTCTCACAGTGCCGTGGAAAGGTTTCCAGCATGTTCCACGGATATGTCGCACATGCTGCGGTTATATCCCAGGATGCAGTGTTAAGTCCGGATTGTCGATAAAAGGGAGTTGGGGTTTCCGCAGGTCATCGTGTTGTTGCTGCCAATTTCTGACAATTCCCCCATTACCTGCCGCTAGGCGAACACGTCCTGCTGGTAGCGGCCCGCCGCCTCCAGCCCGGCCAGCCAGGCGGCCCCGTCCGCGCCGGTCCTGTCGCGGTGGATGTCCAGGAGGGCCTGCCGCACGGCGGGCGCCATCCGCAGGCCGTCGCCGCAGACGTAGACGTGGGCGCCCCGCGAGAGCAGCTTCCACACCTCGTCCGCGCGGGCGGCGACCGCGTCCTGGACGAACCGGTACGGATGCCCCGCCACGGCCGAGTACGCGCGGTGCACCGTCACCCCCTCGGCCTCGTCCCAGGCGGCCAGTTCGGCGGCGTAGAGCAGATCGTGCTCGGGGTGGCGGCACCCGGTGAACACCTCGGCCCGCCCGGTGGCCCCGGTCAGCGCGCGCTCCTCCAGGAAGCCGCGCAGCGGCGCGAACCCGGTTCCGGGGCCCACCAGGATCACCGGCGTGGCCGGGTCGTCCGGCAGGCGGAACGGCGGCGCGGGCACCCGGACGTAGCCGTAGAACACCTCGCCCTCCTTCAGCCCCGCCAGGTAGGCCGAGCACATGCCCTGGTAGGTGCCGGTGCCGGACCAGGCGGGGCCCTCGACGAGGCCGACCGTGAGGCGTACCAGGGCGGGGTCGGCCAGCGGCGAGGAGGAGACCGAGTAGTAGCGCGGCTTGATCGGCCCGGCCAGCTCCAGGAACACCGGCAGCGGCAGCTCGATCGCCGGGAAGCGCTCCAGCAGGGCCAGCGGGGAGACGCGCTTGGCGAGGATCTCGTCGGCGTAGCTCTCGGTCAGCTCGGCGAGCTGGCCCGTGGTCCACGGGCAGGCGGTGTGGGCCGCCAGTGCCCGCAGGTCGGACCTGGTGGCCACCTCCTGCAGCTCGGCGAACTCGGTCAGCAGCAACCCGGCCGTGACCGGCGTGTCCACGGGCAGGTGGGTCGCGGCGGCCGTGCGCAGGCGCACGACCTGCTCGCGCGGGACGCGCAGGCAGCGCAGCGCCCACTCCACCAGCTCGGGGTCGTTCTTGGCGAAGACGGCCACGTGGTCGCCGGCCGAGTACGTCACGCCCTCGGGCAGCCGGGCCACGACGGAGCGTACGCCGGGGCGCGGCGCCTCGACCGAGAAGTCCCAGAGCCCCTCGGGGTCGCCGGTGAGCTCCTCGTTGGAAACGACGGTCAGCGGGACGGCGCGCTCGGAGACCACCGAGGGCCTGACCTCGGCCTCGGTGAGCACCTCCATGGCGTAGCGCGGCCCGGCGGCGCCCGCCCCCAGATCCGTGGCCGCGCTGTACTCCGCGGCCAGCGCCGCCCACAGCCGGGCGGTCCAGGCCGACACGTCGCCGTCGAAGTCGCCGTCGGTGTCGGCCTCGCCGCGCTCGACCAGCGGCACGGCCCCGGCGGCGGTCAGCTTCTCGAACGCGCGCCGGGGGAAGTCCTGGTACGTCGGCCACTGCGTGTTGCCGCAGCCCAGCACGGCCAGCCGCACTCCGGACAGGTCGGGCAGGGACTCCAGGGCGTCGAAGCGCTGGGCGTTGTCGGGGGCCTTGCCGTTGTAGGAGGAGGCGACCACGACGAGCAGGCCCTCGGCGGGCGGCGTCAGCTCGTCCAGCGTGGTCAGCGTGGTGGCGAACCCGGCCCGCCCGGCCCGCTCGGCCAGCCGCTCGGCCAGGTCGGCGCTGGTGCCGAGGTTGGAGCCGTACGCGACGGTGAGGGGCCCGCCCGTCACGGCGATGTCCTGCTGCTCGCTCTCCTGCGCCCGCTGCTCGGCCACGACGGTGCGCTCGTGCGCGCGCCGCTCGCGGACCCGGAGCGTGAACCCGTCGGGCTTGAGGGTGAGCGTCTGCTTGATCTTCATCCGGTAGGCGCCGGGGTCGGACAGGGCGAAGCGCCGCAGGATCATCGCCAGCGCGAGCCGGGCCTCGGTGAGGGCGAACTGGCGGCCGATGCAGGCCCGCTCGCCGTTGCCGAACGGCTTGTACGCGCCGGGGTGGTGGTGCTTCTTGTGCTCCGGCAGCCAGCGGTCGATGTCGAACTCGTCGGGCCGCTCCCACGCCTTTGCGCTGCGGTGCAGCGGCGGCAGCAGCACGCCGACGCCCTGGCCACGCGGGATGAGGTAGTCGCCGAGCATGGTGTCCTGGACGGCGCTCACGGCGAAGACGGGGATCGGCGACCAGACCCGCAGCGTCTCCTCCAGGATGCGGGGGATGACGTCGAGCTTCATGATCGTCTCGTACGTCGGCGGCTCGTCGCCCGGCAGCAGCCGGTCCACCTCGTCGTACGCGCGGGCCAGGGTGTGCGGCTCGCGCAGCAGGTTGTACAGGGCGAAGGCGAGCAGGCCGCTGGTCGTCTCGTGGCCGGCGATCAGGAACGTGAGGACCTGGTTGCGGATGTTCTCGTCGGACAGGCGGGCGCCGCTCTGCGGGTCGGACGCCTCCAGCATGAGCCCCAGCAGGTCCTTGGCGCCCCCGCCGCCCTCGGCCCGGCGCTGCCTGATCACGTCGTCGACGAGCGCCTGCATGGTGGCGATGTCGCGCCGGTAGGTCTCCTCGTGCTTCTTCTTGAGCCGGGTGACGAACGGCAACTGCTGGTTGCGCAGCATGGCCTCGGTCAGCGCGCCGCCCATGGCCTTCAGGAACGGGTGCAGCTCGGGCGAGTCGAACGAGTGGAACCGGTAGCCGAACCCGGTGAGCGAGATCGTGTCGAGCGTCAGCCGGGTCATGTCGTCGGCGACGGGCAGGTCCTCCCCCTGGCGACCTGCCCACGACTCGACGAGCTGCTCGGCGACCTCGAGCATCTGGGGATAGTAGGCCTTCATCGAGCGCTGGCTGAAGGCGGGCATGAGGATGCGATGCGCCTGGCCCCACACCGGCTCGTGCAGCTCGGCCGTGAACAGGCCGTCGCCGCCGAAGTCGCGCACGATCGACAGCGGCGGGTTGATCCGCTTGACGAACCGGCTCTCGTCGCACAGCTGGACGACCAGGTCCGGGTCGTACGCCAGCACGACCCGGCGCCCGGCGATCTCCAGCTGGAAGATGCCCTCCTCGTGCTCGGCGGCCACCTTCACGAAGTGCTCCACCGGCGAGTGCGACGGGATCTGCAGCGTGTTGCCCACGATCGGCAGACCTTGCGGGGCGGGGATCCGCGCCATGAGTGCTCCCTTCCATAGCCATACACCGTATGGCTGACGCTACCATACGGTGTATGGCAGTGAGCGCGCGCAGGGGCGCACCCCTGACTCTCGAAGAGATCAGCTCCGTGGCATTGCGCCTGATAGACGAGGGCGGCATGGAGGGGCTGTCCATGCGCAAGCTGGCGGCCGAGCTGAACGTCAACCCGATGTCGCTCTATCACCACGTCGCGAGCAAGGAGGCGCTGATCGGCCTGATCTGCGCCACGGCGGCCCACCACGTCCAGCTGCCGCCGGACGACGGCTCGCCCTGGCAGGAGCAGCTCAGGGAGCTGGCCCTGGCCTACTACCGGCACGTGCGGGCGCACCAGAGCCTGTGGACCTACCTGCAGAACCATCCGGAGGCCGTCGCGGATCGGCAGATGTCCATCTGGCAGGCGCTCTATCGCATCCTGCGGCTGGCGGGGGTGCCGGAGTCGGAGCTGCGGCGCACGAGCGACGTGCTGCACGCGTTCGTGACAGGCTTCGTCGTCGCCGAGACGCGCGGCCACCTCCCGGACGACCCGGACGAGATCAGCCGCGACTTCGACACGGCCATCCGGCTGATCATCCATGGATTGGCGGGTTTCTCCAGCTGAGAGTTGCGTTGGAAAATCCAACTCACCTAGAGTGGGTTTGGTTTTCCAACTGACAAGGAGGGGCCGCGATGCGTGACGCCGTCATCGTGGAGGCCGTACGCACCCCGATCGGCAAGGGCAAGCCCGGCGGGGCCCTGTCCGGGGTCCACCCGGTCGACCTGCTCGCCCACGCCCTGAGCACGCTGGTCGAGCGCAGCGGGATCGACCCGTCCCTGGTGGACGACGTGATCGGCGGCTGCGTCGACCAGGTGGGCGAGCAGGCCATGAACACCACCCGCTACGCCTGGCTGGCGGCCGGCCTGCCGGACTCGGTGCCCGCGGTCACCGTCGACCGGCAGTGCGGCTCGTCCCAGCAGGCCGTGCACTTCGCCGCCCAGGGGGTCTTATCCGGCGCGTACGACCTGGTCGTGGCATGTGGCGTGGAGTCGATGAGCCGCGTGCCCATGTGGTCGAACGTGCCCGCCGGAGCCGACCCGTTCGGCCCCGCCCTGGCCGCCCGCTACCCGGAGGGCCTGGTGCCGCAGGGCATCAGCGCCGAGCTGATCGCCGCCAAGTGGTCGCTCGGCCGCGAGCAGCTCGACGCGTTCTCCGCGCGCTCGCACGCCAAGGCCGCCGCCGCGTCCTTCGCCGCAGAGCTCGCGCCCCTGGCGGGCCTCGACCACGACGAGTCGGTACGGCCGTCCACCACCGGGGAGATCCTCGCCGGGCTCCGGCCCGCCTTCGCCGACCCCGGCTACGCCGAGCGGTTCCCGCAGATCTCCTGGTCCGTCACGGCGGGCAACTCCAGCCCGATCAACGACGGGGCCGCGGCGGTGCTCGTCACCACCTCGGAGACGGCGGCCCGCCTCGGCCTGAAGCCGCTGGCCCGGCTGCACAGCTTCGCCGTCACGGGCTCCGACCCGGTCCTCATGCTCACCGGCGTGATCCCGGCCACGGAGAAGGTCCTGCGCCGCGCCGGGCTCCGGCTGGCCGACATCGACCTGTTCGAGGTCAACGAGGCGTTCGCCAGCGTCGTACTAGCCTGGCAGCAGGAGACCGGCGCCGACCCCGCCAAGGTCAACGTCAAGGGCGGCGCCATCGCCCTCGGCCACCCCCTGGGCGCCAGCGGCGCCCGCATCACCACCACCCTCGTCCACGCCATGCGCGAGCACGGCGCCCGCTACGCACTGCAGACCATGTGCGAGGCGGGCGGCCTGGCCAACGCCCTCATCCTGGAGCACACCTCATGAAGATCTCCGGCAGCACCGCCCTCGTCACCGGCGCGAACCGCGGCCTCGGCGCCGTCTTCGCCCGCGCCCTCCTGGAGCGCGGCGCCCGCACCGTGTACGCCGCCGCCAGGAACCCGGACACCGTCACCGACCCGGACCTCACGCCCATCGCGCTCGACATCACCGACCCGGCCGCCGTGACGGCCGCGGCCGGGCGCTGCACCGACGTGGACCTCCTGATCAACAACGCGGGCGTCCTCCTGCCGTACGGCCCCGGCCAGGAATCGGCCCGCGCGGAGATGGAGGTCAACTACTTCGGCACGCTCGCCATGAGCGACGCGTTCGCGCCCGTGCTGGCCCGCAACGGTGGCGGGGCCCTGGTGAACGTGCTGTCGGTGCTGTCGTGGGTGACGTTCCCGCACGTGCGCACGTACTCGGCGGCCAAGGCGGCGGCCTGGTCGCTGACGAACGCGCTGCGGGTGGAGCTGCGCGAGCAGGGCACCCACGTGCTCGGCGTGCACGCCGGCTACATCGACACCGACATGGCCGCCGGCGTCACCGACCCCAAGGTCAGCCCGGACGACGTGGTCGCGCAGGCGCTCGACGGCCTGGAGCAGGGCGCGTACGAGGTCCTGGCCGACGGCGTCAGCCGGGACGTCAAGGCCGCCCTGTCGGGCGGCCTTGAGCTCCTCTACCCCGCGCTCACTCCCCGCTAGGGCGTTCCTGCAGCACCCATCCGTTCCCGTCGAGATCGTTGAAGAACACGAACGAGTTCCACCGGCCGCCCTTGCCGTCGGCCAGGGTGCCGTCCTTCTCGTAGTGCTTGACGTCGCTGACCTCGACGCCGCGCCCGGCCAGCTCGGCCCGCGCGGCGTCGATGTCGGGCACCACGAGCTGCAGCCCCCGCACGGCGCCCCCTGCGGGCGCGCCGATGACGATCGAGCAGGCCGACCCGCGCGGGGTGAGCTGCACGATCCGCGCGCCGGGGCTGATCCGGGTGTCGTGGTCCACCACGAACCCGAGCTGCTCACTGTAGAACTGCTTCGCCTTCTCCACGTCGGCCACCGGGATCGACACCACCTCGAGCTTCCAGTCCACTGGGTCCCTTCCTTTCCGGTGCTCTGCGCTGGTCTGTCACCAACGCGTCGAACAGGCGGCCCCGGATTCGACCGGCTCTCCCGGCGGATCGCCTCAGCCCGCCGCCTCCCAGACGGCCTCGAACGCAGCCGGGGTGATCTCGGTCAGCTCCCAGATCTCCAGCGGCTGGTCGGTGAGGAAGCCCTGCCCGTCGTGCAGGTGCCGCCACCAGTAGCGGCGGGCGGCGCGGTCGGCGCCCACCTCGACCTGCCGGACGGCCCAGTGCTCGCCGTCGCCCTCGACGCTCTCGAACAGCCAGGCGCGCCCGTCGTCGTCGCCCATGTGCCAGTAGTGGCGGGGGGCGTCGGACTCGGCGAGCTGCCGCACCAGCGGCCGGCGAAGATCTTCAGGAACCTCTGGAACCACGCTGACCACTCTAGACACGTCTCAGTGCTGGTACGCCCCGGCGTCCGGGGAACCGGCCAGGGGCTTGCCCGCGAGGTCCTTGGCGAAGGCCTTGCCGCCGTACCACCGGGCGGTGAGGGACACGCCGCGACCCAGCGCCGGGGAGCCGGGGCGCAGGCGCAGGTCCGTGCGGGAGACGAACTTCGGGTCGGCCATGACCGACTTGGGCCCGAGCTTGAACCTGGCCGTGCGGCCCTTGTACACGCTGCCGGCCTCGTCGGCGCCCGCGCCGTCCTCCCAGCCCGCCTCCCCGCCCACCAGGATCACGTTGTTGCGCAGTCTCAGGATCGACGGCGAGCACCCGTCGTGGCAGGACCAGCCGATGGTGTCGGCGGCCGGCAGATAGACCGAGTTGTGCACGGCGACGGTGCCCTTGACCGGGCCGACGATGTGGCGCGGGCCGCGGGTGATGAGGAAGGAGCCGCGGCTGCGCGAGGAGGTGACGACGTTGAAGGCGAAGAGGTTGCCGGTCGCGGTCTTGCCCTTCTGGGCGCCGAGCTCGGTGAACGTCTCGTTGTTCCGGGAGGTGTTGTGGGTGACCCGGTTGCGGTCGCCGTTGAAGATCTCCACGGCGGCGCCGTCGGTGCCGTAGTCCTCGCTCTTGGCGAAGCTGCCGGTGATGGTGTTGCCGGTCACCACGTTGTCGTCGCCGTTGAGGAGCACGCCGAAGGCGCCGGAGTCGTTGTCGCCGCCGTCGTCGTTGACGCTCATCCGGTTGTTGTCGGTCAGGACGCTGTCGCGGATGGTGTTGCGCGAGCCGGACGGCGTGACGAACACGCCGGCGATGTTGCGGTCGGCCTGCACGCCGGCCAGCTCGTTGGAGTCGCCGCCGACCTCGAAGCCGGACCAGCGGCAGCCGGAGGCGCGCAGGCCGCTGATGCGCCAGTGGTTGCCCTTGACGACCACGCAGTCGGCCTCGCCACCGCTGATCTTGGCGAGCGCGCCGCTGCCGTAGGCCCGGACGACGATGGGCCGGGCGGCGGTGCCGTTGGCCTCCAGCGTGAGCGGCCCGGTGAAGGAGCTGCCCCGCTTGAAGGAGACGCTGTCGCCCGGCTTGAGCTCGGCGGCGTTGACGTTGGCCAGCGACTTCCACGCGGCGGCCGCGCTGGTGCCGGCCGCCGAGTCGTCGCCCGACCTGGAGTCGACGTAGTAGGTGGTGCCCGCCTGTGCGCTTGTCTGGGCTGCGGCCGCGGACGGTACGGCAGGCAGGAGCGAGGCCATAACGGCTACGGAGAGCAACCTCATGCGAGCACACCACTATCTAGTTGGGGAGACGGAGAATCAGCAGAGGCAACCGTAGCGTCATCGACGCGTGAGGCGCCACACACGTAGCGAAGGTCCTTCGCCGGGGATGACGTCACCGTCCGGCGCGTCGTACAGGCCGGTGGCGTGCGTGCCGAGGGCGAGCGGCTCGCCCGGCGCGCGGCGCGCGCACACCAGGATCGACTCCTCGTACGTCTCGCGCGCGAAGACCAGGCAGTCGGCGTCGGCGTGCAGCCAGCGCAGGCCGCCGTGCCGCAGGGCGGGCTCGGCCCGGCGCAGCCCGAGCAGCTCCCGGTAGCCGGCCAGCGTCTCCAGGTCCTGGTCGTGCGGCCGGTTCCAGGGCATCGGGGTGCGGGAGTGCTCGCCGTTCACGCCGGTCAGGCCGAACTCGCTGCCGGCGAAGACCATGGGCGTGCCCGGCAGCGTGGCCTGCAGGCCGAGCGCGAGCAGGTGGCGCTCGCGCGAGCCGGTCACCGTGCGGATGCGGGGCGAGTCGTGCGAGTCGAGGAGCTGCCAGGAGTGCACGAGCGAGCGCCACGACATCTGCGAGGCGAACGACCGGAACGCGGCCAGCGTGGCCCGGCCGTCGCGCTCCGGCACGCCGCCCGGGGCACCGAGGAAGTGCTCCAGGTCCAGGTCGGGGTCGCGCAACCAGGCCCAGACGGGCCGGGTGAAGCCGCCGTAGTTCATGGTGCCGTGCCAGCCGTCGCGGTCGAGGTCGCGGGTGGCGTCGTGGTTGTGCTCGGCGATGAAGGCGGCCTCGGGGCCGAGCTGGGCCCGCAGCAGGGCGGCGACCTCGTGGGCGTAGTCGTCGCCCCCGCGCCTGCCGGTCATGTTGGCCACGTCCACCCGCCAGCCGTCCAGCGGGCCGAGCCACCTCTTCAGCACCGCCGTCATGCTGGAGCGCACCAGCTCGCTGCCCCAGTTGAGCTTGGGCAGCGTCTTGAACCCCCACCAGGACTCGTAGTCACCGGTCTCGGGGTCGAAGTAGAACATCTCGCGCTCGGGGGCGTTCACGTCGGAGACGGCCGCGGTGAACCATTCGTGCGCGTCGCCGCAGTGGTTGGTGGTGATGTCGCCGAGCAGCCGCATGCCCCGGTCGCGCAGCGCGCCGGACAGGCGGTGCAGGGCGTCGTCGCCGCCGAGCAGCGGGTCCACGTGCCCGAAGTTCGAGGCGTCGTAGCGGTGGTTGGAGCGGGCGGGGAAGAACGGCGTCAGGTAGACGGTGTCGACGCCGAGGCTCTGGACGTGGTCCAGCCGCCGCACGATGCCGTCGAGGTCGCCGCCGTAGAACTGCTGCGAGGTGCCGTGCCCGGTGGCGATCACCGGGTCGCGGTCCCAGTCGCGCGGCATCGCCCAGTCGGGCACGTCGGGCATGGGCCCGGAGCGGTCGAAGCGGTCGGGGAAGATCTGGTAGACGATCGCGTCCGGCATCCACGACGGCGGCGCCTGGTGGCAGACCAGGCGGAAGTCGCCGGCGTCGGTGAGGTCGTGGCTGGACAGCCCGGCCGCGGTCAGCCAGGAGTGCCCGTTCCCGGTGCGCAGCAGGAAGCGGTACGGGGTGACGGGGTTGACCGCGGTGATCTCGGCCCGCCACCAGACGTCGGTGCGGCCGTACCCGCCCGCGTCCCGGCGCGTGGGGTCCGGGGACGCCTCGAAGTAGCGCGGCTCCCCGTCGTGCACCGCGCGCACGTGCACGCCGGTGACCCCCGCGGCCAGCGGCGCCCGCAGCCAGAGCGTCACCCGCGAGCCGAGCTCGGGCCGCTGGTCGGAGACATACAGAGCTGAGCCGTCGTGATGCGGCTCCCCCAGATAGCGCATGCACCTATCCCTTGACAGCTCCGGCGGTGAGCCCGGAGACGATGTACTTCTGCAACCAGAGGAACACACCGACCGTGGGAACGGCGGTGATCAGCGTGGCCGCGGCGAACATGCCGAAGTTCGCGTTGCGGTGGTCGCCGGCGATCATGCCGTACATGCCGACGGCGAGCGTCTTGCTCTCCGGGTCGCGCAGGAACACGTTGGCCATGAGGAACTCGCTCATCGTGCCGATGAACGCCAGCAGCGCGGTGACCGCGAGGATGGGCGTGACCAGCGGCATGATGACGCGCCAGAAGATCTGGGCGTGGGTGGCGCCGTCCACGGTGGCGGCCTCGTCCAGCTCCTTGGGCACCGTGTCGAGGAAGCCCTTCATCAGCCAGGTGTTCACGCCGAGCGCGCCGCCGAGGTAGAGCAGCAGGAGCCCCCAGACGGTGTTGAAGCCGAAGGCCGGGTAGAGCTCGGTCACCTCGGTGAAGATCATGAAGATCGTCACGATGGCGAGGAACTGCGGGAACATCTGGATGAGCAGCAGCGCCAGCAGGCCGACGCGCCGCCCGGCGAAGCGCATGCGGCTGAAGGCGTACGCGGCCAGCATCGACAGCAGCAGGCTGGCGAACGACGACACCAGGGCGATGAAGACCGAGTTGAAGAACCAGCGGGCGAACGGGTAGGTGTCGGAGGTCAGCAGGTTGGCGAAGTTGTTCAGGCTCGCGCCGGTGGGCAGCAGGTCCGTGGAGGCCAGCGTGCCCATCGGGTTGATCGCGGCGGAGAGCACGAACAGGATCGGGAACACCGCGAACGCGCACACGATGAGCACGTAGACGTGCCGTAGCGTCATCCTCACGCGTAGATCTCCTCCTGCTTGCGGGTGCGCCGGAACGCCACGGCCGAGATGACGGCCACGATGGTGAAGATGAACACCGAGATCGCCGCCGCGAAGCCGAACTGCGCGCCGCCCGCACCGAACGCCAGCCTGAACGTGTAGGTGATGAGCAGGTCGGTGCCGCCCACCTGCGGGTTCTCCGCGGGGAACGGGCCGCCGTCGGTGGTGAGCGCGATGGCGTTGAAGTTGTTGAAGTTGTAGGCGAACGACGAGATCAGCAGCGGTGTGAGGGCGACGAGCAGCAGCGGCAGCGTCACCCGGCGGAACGCCCGCCACGGCGTGGCCCCGTCGATGGCGGCCGCCTCGGTCAGCTCGCGCGGGATGGCCTGCAGCGCGCCGGTGGTGACCAGGAACATGTACGGGAAGCCGAGCCACAGGTTGACCAGGATGACCCCGAACCGGGCGGTGCCCAGCTCGCCGAGCCAGTCGATGTTGACGCCGAGCAGCTGGTTGATCAGGCCGAAGTCGCGGTTGAACATGTCGCGCCAGACCAGCAGCATGGCGAAGGCGGGCATCGCGTACGGCAGGATCAGCGCGATCCGGTAGAACCGGGTGCCGCGCATGCGCGGATGGTGCAGCGCCAGGGCCACCGACATGCCGAGCCCGAACGTGCCGAGCACGGAGACCAGGGCGAAGAAGATGTTCCAGCCCAGCACCCCCGCGAAGTATCCCGAAATAGTGGGATTTGTCAGCACGCGGGAGAAGTTGTCCAGGCCGACGTTGACCTGCCAGCCCTGTGCCAGGTGCTCGCCCTTGGCGTTGACGAAGTAGCCCTGCCCCTCGTCGGCCGTCCAGGTGTCGCCCTCGCCGCGTACGCAGTCGCAGCCGGCGTCGTACACCAGGGCCGCCTTGCCCTCGACGGCCCGGCTGAGCCCGTTCGCCTTGATCAGGCCGTCGCCGGTCGGGACGGCCAGCGCGGAGACCTCCGGCCCGCGGGCGGCCGCCTGGGGCGCCTTGAGCACGGTCAGCCCGGGCGCGCTCAGCACCTTGCCCGTGACGCCGACCTGCGCGCCGTCCAGCCGCGAGAGCCCGTCGGCGGTCCCCAGCGAAACCTGCTTGGTCGCCGGGTCCACCAGCAGGAACACCAGCTCCTCACCGCGCAGCGCCACGGTCAGGGAGTACTCGGGCGAGCCGGGCGCCTGCCGGACCGAGCCGGTCTCGATGGCGGTGATCGCGGCGGCCTTGTCGCCGCGGTGCCCGTCGCCGAAGTTCGTGAACGCGGTGGTCACCGTGTAGACGACCGGGAACACCTGGAAGGCGAGCAGGAAGACGGTGCCGGGAACGAGGTACTTGACCGGGATGAAACGCCGGGTCAGGTAGAGGTAGGCGATGAGCGCGCTCACCGCGCACAGCAGCCCCAGCGAGACCCACGACCCGGCGGCGGCCAGCGGCGGCACGGCGTAGAGCAGGATCGCGGCGGCCACGGCCAGCACCGCGATCCTGCTCACCACGAACGCCGTGGTGATCTCCCGGCGGGGCCGCGGAGCCGGCTCGGCCGGCCCCGCGCCCTCTCTGGGTGCCTCACGCACGTCCAGAGCCATGACGTCAGTTCTTGAGCGAGCCGTCGATGGCCTTCTGCGCCGCCGCGGCGGCCTTGGCCGCGTCGCCGCCCTTGACCACGGCCGTCTCCGCGATGCCGAACGGCTCCCAGATGGCGGCCATCTCGGGGATGGCGGGCATGGGCATGCCGTCCTTGCCGGCCTCCATGAACTTGGCCGCGTCAGGGTCGCTCGCCTGGACCTCCTGGAGGGCGGCGGTCAGCGCCGGAGGCCGCGGGTCGGCGTCGTAGAGCGCCTTGGCGACGTCCTTGTCGGTCACGTAGTTGGCGACGAACTCCTGGGCCAGGGCCTTGTTCTTGCCCTTGGAGGCGACGAAGAAGCTCTGCACGCCGACGAAGGGGGTGGCGGGCTTGCCGTCCTTGAACGACGGGACGGCCGTGATGTCGTACGTGATGCCGCCCTTCTTGACCTCGCTGATCGCCCACGGGCCGGAGACGAGGTAGGCGCACTTGCCGCCGGCGAAGTTGACGATGTAGTTCTCGTTGGTCAGCGAGGTGCGCAGGGCGCCGTCACCCTTCTCGCCGAGCGCCTTGAGCTTCTCGAACGCCTTGACCGAGTCCGGCGAGCCGAGCAGCACCTGCTTCGGGTCGGGGTCGCCGGTGGCCGTGGCGCCGAACAGCGCGCCGCCGCCGGAGGCGAACATCGGATAGACGTGGAAGGCGTCGCCCTTCTGGCCGACGGGGATGCAGAGCACCTCCTTGACCTTGCCGTCCTTCTTGAGCTCCGTGCCCTTCTCGATCATGTCCTCGATCGTGGCGGGCGCGTCGGGGGCGAGCTCGGTGTTGCGGATCAGGGCGATGTTCTCGACCGCGTACGGGGCCCCGTAGATCTGGCCGTTGAACGTCACCGCCTGGATCGCCTTCGGGGAAAAAGCCGCCTTCTGCTCCTCGGTCAGCGTGACCGGGTCGATGGCGCCGTTCTGCACCAGGTTGCCGATCCAGTCGTGCGCGCCGATCATGATGTCCGGCCCGCTGCCCTGCTGGGAGGCGGTCAGGAAGGTCATCTGGTTGTCCTTGCTGATCTCCTTCACCTCCACGGTCACGCCGTTCTCGGTGCCGAACTGGTCCGCGAAGGGTTTGAGCGGCTGGACCCGGCTGGGGTCCGCCCAGATCACGAGCGTGCCGCCGCCGGCCGCCGCGGTGGGGGCGGAGGCTGACGCACTGGGTGCCGCCGGTGCCGCCGACTGGGAACTGCCGCACGCCGTCGCGGCGACCGCGAGGGTGGCGAGGGCTGCCACACCCAGAGCCCGCATGCGCATGGGGGACCTCCTGAGGTCACGGAGGAACGGCGGCGCGACACGCGCCGCCGTCAGAGGAAAGCTTGAACGTTTCCGGGACGTTAGCGGCTCTTTGCAAGAATTGGAAGAACTTGCGAAAGAGCGTTACCTGATCCACACCCTGCCCAGCTTGCCTGACCTGGCGGGCAACCCATCCCGGCGGTTGCGGAGGGATCTGCAACTTTCCGAAACTTGCACTTGACCATGGGCGGGCGATCGCGACATCCTTCACAGAACATCACCCGACATCTCGGGTCATCCGGGGGAAGGACAACCATGCTCGGCAACGACGACTGGTGGCGCGACGCCGTTGTGTACCAGGTCTACCCGCGAAGCTTCGCCGACGCCAACGGCGACGGCGTTGGCGACCTCGCAGGCGTGCGCGAGCGCCTGGACTATCTGTCCGAGCTGGGCGTGGACGCCATCTGGCTGAGCCCCTTCTACACCTCCCCCATGGCCGACGGCGGCTACGACGTGGCCGACTACCGGGACGTGGACCCGATGTTCGGCTCGCTCCCCGACTTCGACGCGCTCGTCGCCGACGCGCACGCCAAGGGCATCAGGGTCATCGTGGACCTGGTGCCGAACCACTCCTCCGACCAGCACCCCTGGTTCAAGGCCGGCCTGCGCGACCGTTACGTCTTCCGCGACCGGCCCAACGACTGGGAGTCGATCTTCGGCGGCCCGGCGTGGACGCAGGTCGAGGACGGGCAGTGGTACCTGCACCTGTTCGCCCCCGAGCAGCCGGACCTCAACTGGGACAACCCGGAGGTGCGCGCCGAGTTCCGCGACATCCTGCGCTTCTGGCTCGACCGGGGCGTGGACGGCTTCCGGATCGACGTGGCGCACGGCATGATCAAGGCCGCGGGCCTGCCCGACGTGGGGCAGAAGGACGGCCCCCAGGCCGAGATGCTGGGCGACGAGCAGGTGCCCTACTTCGACCAGGACGGCGTGCACGACATCTACCGCGAGTGGCGGCCGATCCTCGACTCCTACCCGGGCGGGCGGATGGCGGTGGCCGAGGCGTGGGTGTCCTCGCCCGAGCGCCTGGCCCGCTATGTTGGCCCGGACGAGCTGCACCAGGCGTTCAACTTCGAGTTCATGATGGCGGACTTCCACGCCAAGTCGTTCCGCAACGTGATCGAGAAGTCCCTGAAGGAGGCCGAGCTGGTCGGCGCGCCCACCACGTGGGTGCTGTCCAACCACGACAAGCCGCGCCACGTCACCCGGCACGGCGGCCTGGCCCGCGCCCGGGCGGCCACCCTGCTCATGCTGGCCCTGCCCGGCTCGGCCTACCTCTACAACGGAGAGGAGCTCGGCCTGCCCGAGGTGCTCGACCTGCCCGACGAGCTGCGCCAGGACCCGGCGTTCCGGCGCCGGGGCGACAGCCGCGACGGCTGCCGGGTGCCGCTCCCGTGGATCTCCGCCGAGGGCCTGGGCTGGCGCGACCCGTGGCTGCCGATCCCGGCCGAGTGGTCGGCGCTGTCGGCCGAGGCCCAGGAGGACGACCCCGCCTCCACGCTGAACCTCTACCGGGCCGCGCTGAAGCTGCGCAAGCGGCACCCGGCGCTCGGCGGCGGCACGCTGACGTGGCTCGACTCCCCCAAGGACGTGCTGGCCATCGAGCGCGACCCCGGGCTGGTCGTGGTGCTGAACACCGGTGAGGAGCCGGTGCGGCTCGACGTGGCCGGCGAGGTGCTGCTGTCCAGCGGCCCGCCGGCGGCCGACGGCACCCTCCCGCCCGACACCACGATCTGGCTGCAGCGCTGACGATTGGCGGAATCTTTCCCTCTACCCGGCAAATACCCGACAAACGGCAGCAATCACGCTCGGTAACCTCGGGGAGTGGCACCCTGGTGGGCCAGGTCCCTGCGCGGACGCGTCACCCTCATCGCGACGGCTGTAGCGGCCCTCGTGCTGATCCCCGTGGCCATCGGCGGCATCCTCACCGCGCGGGCCCTGATCGCCGCCAGCGTCTACAACGCCACCAGGGACACGGCCGAGCGGATCGCGTACGAGATGCGCGGGGGCGCCCTGCCCATGGGCGCCTCCATCCCGCTGCCCGACCCCTCGGTGGACCTGATCCAGATCGTCGGGCCCGACGGGCGGTTCCTGGCCACCAGTGACGCGGCCAGGAACCTGCCTCCGCTCAGCGACGTGCGCCCCACCACGGAGAACCGGGTGGTCAACACCACCAGCTGCCTGCCCACCGAGTGCGTGCACCTGTCGGCGGTGCGGGTGTCCATGTACTCCGACTCCCCCATCGTCTACGCCGGCCGCAGCACGCCCGACGCGCTGGCCGGCCGGACCCTCGAGGCCATCGTGCTCGCCGAGGTCGCCCTGCTCATCGCGCTGGCCGCGTGGGCGACGTGGCTGGTCACCGGCCGGGCGCTGAGACCGGTGGCGACCATGCGCGCCGAGCTGGACGCCGTGCACGCCGGCGACCTCAGCCACCGCGTCTCGCAGCCGCCGGGCGACGACGAGGTGGCCCAGCTGGCCCGCGCCGTCAACGGCACGCTGGCCCGGCTGGAACGTTCCGCCCAGCAGCAGCGCCAGTTCGCCTCCGACGCCTCGCACGAGCTGCGCACCCCGATCGCCGGCCTGCGGGCCCAGCTGGAGAGCGCCCAGCTCTACCCGGACGACACCGACATGGAGGCGCTGGTCGAGAGCGCGCTGCGGGACACCGACCGGCTGGAGGCGATCATCACGGACCTGCTGCTGCTGGCCAGGATCGGCTCCCGGGTGGACATGGCCAAGGAGCGCATCGACCTGGCCGATCTGGTGCGCCAGGAACTCGCGGTGCGCAGCGACAAGATCCCCGTGCGCGTGGACCTGGCCCAGGGGGTGGTGGTCGAGGGCGTACGCCTGCAGCTGGCCCGGGTCCTGACGAACCTGCTGGACAACGCCCAGCGGCACGCCGAGCACACGGTCCGGGTCACGGTCTCCCGGGAAGTCTCCAAGGAGGGCACCAGGGATGGGCACAGAGAGACCCCCAGAGACGGCCACAGAGACGGCCACAGGGACGGCCACAGGGACGGCCACAGGGCCGGCGGCGGCACGGCGGTGCTGGCGGTCGAGAACGACGGCATGGAGATCGCCGAGGAGGACCGCGAGCGCATCTTCGAGCGCTTCACCCGCCTGGACGCCGCCCGCAGCCGCGACGCCGGCGGCACCGGGCTGGGCCTGGCCATCGCGCGGGACGTGGCGATGGCGCACCGCGGCCAGATCTGCGTGGAGGACTTCAGGGGAGGCGCCAGGTTCGTCCTGCGCCTTCCGGCCGTCTGACCGGCCATTTCCAGCTTCCGGCATTTCGCCGTCCCAGGGCGAACCGGGCGCTGATCGGCCGCACGCCCTCTGACCCGCCCCACACGGTCCTCTCCCCACCGCTTCGGCCCATCGCCCCAACCACAGGCTCTCTCCCACCGCACTTCGGCTGGGGTCTTGATGAGGAGCGGGCCGCCTCTCGGCGGGGAGAGCCGGAGCGGCGGCGATGGGGCCTCCAGCAGGGGAGGCCCGTCGCAGCCGGTCCTGGGGCGGCCGTCGGGCAGGGGGCCGGGTGGCGGTAACGGGGGCCGTCAGGCAGGGGGCCGGGCGGCCGTTGCGGGGGCTTTAGGAAGGGGCCGGGCCGAAGGGGCCGGGCCGCCGTTGCGGGGGCGTCAGGAAGAGGGCCGGGCGGCGGTTGCGGGGCGTCAGGCGGGGGACATCTGCTCGGCGGGTTCGCGCGGTTCGTCGCCCGTGTCCCCGCCGGTCCCGGTCCCGGCGTCGTCGTCGTCCAGCAGCGTGGCCTCGTCGAACGGCGCCTGCCCGGCCAGCACGCGGTCGGCCCGCTCCCGGTCGAACTCCCCGGTCCAGGTGCCGACGAGTACGGTGGCCACGGCGTTGCCGGCGAAGTTCGTCAGCGCCCTGGCCTCGGACATGAACCGGTCGATGCCCACGATGAGGCCCACGCCGTCCACCAGCTCGGGCCGGTGCGCCTGCAGGCCGCCGGCCAGCGTGGCCAGCCCCGCCCCGGTCACGCCCGCCGCGCCCTTGGACGCGATCATCATGAACAGCAGCAGCGCCACCTGCTCCCCGAACTCCAGCGGCGACCCCGTGGCGGTGGCGATGAACAGCGTGGCCATGGTCAGGTAGATCGCGGTGCCGTCGAGGTTGAAGGAGTAGCCGGTCGGCACGGTGATGCCCGCCACGGTCTTGCTCACGCCCAGGTGCTCCATCTTGGCGATGAGCCTGGGCAGGGCCGTCTCCGACGACGACGTGGACAGGATGAGCAGGAACTCGCGGCCCAGGTAGCGCAGCAGCGACCACAGGTTGATCCGGGCGACCAGCCACAGGATCGTGCCCAGCACCACGCCGACGAACAGCACGCAGGTCACGTAGAAGGCGACCATGATGATGGCCAGGCTCTTGAGCGCCTCGATGCCGGTGGCGCCCACGACGGCCGCGATCGCCCCGAACGCGCCCACCGGCGCCGCCCACATGATCATGGCGAGGATGCGGAACACGAGCCGCTGGAAGTGCTCCACCCCGCGCAGGATCGGCGCGCCCTTGGGCCCCATGGCCTGCAGCGCGAACCCGGTCAGCAGCGCGACCAGCAGCGCCTGCAGCACGGAGCCGTCGGTCAGCGCCGACACCACCGTCTCGGGGATGATGCCGAGCAGGAAGTCGACCGTGCTGGCGTCCGCCCCCTTGGCCGCCTCCGCCTCGGCGGCCTGCCGGGCGGTGTCGGTGAGCTGCAGCCCGGAGCCGGGGTCGATGAGGTTGCCCACGACCAGGCCGATGACCAGCGCTACTGTGGACATGACGATGAAGTAGCCGAGGGCGAGGCCGCCGACCTTGCCGACCTTGGCGGCCTGGCGCACCGAGCCGATCCCGAGCACGATCGTGCAGAAGATGATGGGACCGATCACCATCTGGATCAGCGCGACGAAACCGGTGCCGAGGGGTTTGAGCTCCTTGCCCACGTCCGGCCAGATGAAGCCGACCAGGATCCCGAGCAGGACCGCCGCGATGACGGCCAGGTAGAGATAGCGAGTGCGATCGCGCATAGGGGGGTTCTCCGGCTTTTTGGGAGGGACCTTCTTGATGTGCGACTATGCGGCTCACCAGTGATGCAGGTCACTATTGAGTAAGTTTCGTTCACGAAAGAGATGTCAGATGCGGCGCTGGAGCCTGGCGGGGCAGATGCTCGTCCTGCAACTGCTCGTGGTCGCCGTCACCGTGGCGGGCGGCGCGGCGCTCGCCCTGGTGCAGGCCCGCGAGCTGCTCACCGAGGAGGCGGGCCGCACGGCGAGCGCCGTCGCGGTCAGCGTGGCGGCCTCCCCGGACGTGCTGGAGGCCCTGGACGAGGCGGACCCGAGCACGCGGCTGCAGCCGTACGCGGAGCGCGTGCGCACGGCGACCGGGGTCGACTTCGTCACCATCATGCAGCCCGACGGCACCCGCTACACCCACCCGAACCGGGCCGAGATCGGCAAGCGGTTCCTCGGGCACACCGGGCGGGCCCTGGCGGGCGAGACGTTCACCGAGACCTACACCGGCACGCTCGGCGCCTCCAGGCGGGCGGTCACGCCGGTCATGGCGGACGGGCGGGTGCGCGCGCTGGTCAGCGCCGGCATCACGATCGACAGGATCAGCGGCAGGTTGCGCGACCAGCTCGCCTGGGGCGCGCTCATCGTCGCGCTCGCGCTGTCCCTGGGCGCGGCCGGGACCTGGCTGGTCACGGCGCGGCTGCGCCGCCAGACGCACGGCCTGGGCCCGGTGGAGCTGGGCCGCATCCACGAGCACCACGACGCGGTCCTGCACGCCGTCAGGGAGGGCCTGCTGCTGGTGGGCCGGGACGGCACGCTGACGCTGTGCAACGACGCGGCCCGGCTGCTGCTCGGCCTGCCCGCCGACGCCGAGGGCCGGCACGTGCGCGAGCTGGGCCTGGCCGAGGTGCTCACCGCCGGCGAGGAGCGGGTCCATCTGGTCGGCGACCGGGTCCTGGCCGTCAACAGCGCCGCCAGCAGGCTCGGCACGGTCGTCACCGTACGCGACCACACCGAGCTGCAGGCGCTGACCGGCGAGCTCGACGCCGAACGCGGCTTCGCCGACTCGCTGCGCTCGGCCGCGCACGAGTCGGCCAACCGGCTGCACACCGTCATCACGCTGGTGGAGCTGGGCCGCACCGAGCAGGCGGTGGCCCTGGGCACCGCGGAGCTGCGGGCCGCGCAGGAGCTGACCGACCGCGTGGTGGGCTCGGTACGCGAGCCGGTGCTGGCGGCGCTGCTGCTGGGCAAGAGCGCCGAGGCCGCCGAGCGCGGGAGCGAGCTGGTCATCAGCCAGGACAGCGAGCTGGACGACCCGGGCCTCGACCCGCGCGAGCTGGTCACGATCGTGGGCAACCTGATCGACAACGCGATCGATGCGGCCTCCCGGGCGGAGGTGCACCTGAGCGGGGACGAGCGGGGCGTGGTGATCAGGGTGTCCGACGACGGGCCCGGCCTGACCGGCCCCGCGGCCTTCGAGAAGGGCTGGACCACCAAGGGCGACGGGCACGGGCTGGGCCTGGCGCTGGTGGGGCAGGCGGTGCGGCGGCTGGGCGGCACGATCGAGGTGGCGGGCTCGACGTTCACGGTGAGGCTGCCCCGATCATGACCGTCCCGGTGCCGGGCTCGGGCCCGGTCATCTCCGTACTGGTGGTCGAGGACGAGGAGATCACCGCCGAGGCCAACCGCATCTACGTGCAGCGGGTGCCCGGGTTCGAGGTGGCCGGGGTGGTCCGGTCGGGCCAGGAGGCGCTGCGCTTCCTGCGCGGGCGGCCCAGGGATCGGCCCGTGGACCTCATCCTGCTCGACCTGTACCTGCCCGACATGCACGGGCTGGAGGTGTGCCGGGCGGTGCGCGCGGCCGGCCTGATGTGCGACGTGATCGCCGTCACCTCCGCGCGCGATCTGGCCATGGTGCGTTCAGCGGTGTCGCTGGGGATCTCCCAGTACCTGCTCAAGCCGTTCACGTACGCGACACTCGCCGAGAAGCTCACGCGTTACGCCCGGTTCAAGGAGGAGGCCGGCCTGGCGGTCGGGCAGGGCGACGTGGACCGGGTGCTGGGCGCCCTGCGGGGCCCCTCGGAGCTGCCCAAAGGCATGGCACGGGACACCCTGGACACCGTGGTGGCACGGTTGCGGCAGCACCCCCACGGGATGGGCGCGCAGGCCGTGGCGGACGCGATCGGGGTGTCCCGTGTGACGGCCCGCCGCTACCTGGAATACCTGGTCGAGCTGGGTGTGGCGGCCCGCATCCCGCAGTACGGCGGAGTGGGCCGGCCAGAGTTGCTCTACCGGATCCCCATGGAAAGTTAATGACGGTGACGCTGGCCGTTCAATCCAGCCCTCTAGCTTCTGGGTGCAATCCGATGCACTGAGGAGACACACCTTGCGAGTCCTGGCCGTAGTTCCCGCCCGCGGAGGTTCGGCGGGCGTACCCCTGAAGAACCTCGCCCTGGTGGGGGGCGTCCCCTTGGTCAGCCGGGCGGTGCGCGCCTGCCTGCGCGCCGAGCTGGTGGACCAGGTCGTGGTCAGCACCGACCACGACGGGATCGCCGAGACCGCCAGGGAGGCGGGCGCGATCGTGGTGGAGCGCCCGACGGAGCTGAGCGGCGCGACCGCCTCCAGCGAGTCCGCGGTGCTGCACGCGCTCGACGCCCTGGGCGAGGACCCTGAGGTCGTCGTGCTGGTGCAGGCCACCAGCGCGTTCATCGACCCCGACGACCTGTCGGCGGCGGTGCGCAAGGTGCTCGACGGCGAGGCCGACTCCGTCGTGTCCGGGCTGCCCACGCACGAGTTCCTGTGGACGGCGACCGGCGGCGGCATCAACCACGACCCGGCCGTCCGGCAGCGCCGTCAGGACCGCGCGCCGGAGTTCCGCGAGAACGGCGCCTTCTACGTCATGCGCACCGCCGGCCTGCGCGAGCACGGCCACCGCTTCTTCGGCGAGATCGCCGTCCAGCCGGTGCCCACCAAGCACGCCATCGAGATCGACAACCCGGAGGACCTGGAGCTCGTGCGCGCGCTCGCCCCGTTCATCGACACGCCCGAGCCGATCGACGTGGACGCCGTCATCACCGACTTCGACGGCGTGCACACCGACGACCGCGCCTACGTCGACTCCGACGGCCGCGAGATGGTGCTGGTCAACCGCTCCGACGGCATGGGCGTCGCGCTGCTCAAGCGGTCCGGCGTGAAGGTGCTGGTCATGTCCACCGAGCAGAACCCGGTGGTGGCCGCCCGCGCCCGCAAGCTCGGCGTGCCCGTGCTGCAGGGGCTGGCCGACAAGCGGACCGTGCTGCGCGACTGGCTGAGCATCGAGGGCCTCGACCCGGCCCGCGTGGCCTACGTCGGCAACGACGTCAACGACCTGGGCCCGATGGCGGAGGTCGGCTGGCCGGTCGCCACCCCCGACGCGCACCCGCGGGTGCGCGCCGCCGCCCGCGTGGTGCTGACCAGGCCCGGCGGTTCCGGCGCGGTGCGCGAGCTGTGCGACCGGGTGGTGGCCGCCCGGCCCGAGCTGCCCGCCCCGCCCGCCTCGGAGGTCCGCACGCGGCCCCGCCTCGGACCCGTGGCGATCGGCGAGGTGATGGTGGGCCACGGCGAGCCGGTGTACGTCATCGGCGAGATCGGCATCAACCACAACGGCGACCTCGACCTGGCCAGGCAGCTCATCGACGTGGCGGCCGACGCCGGCTGCCAGGCGGTCAAGTTCCAGAAGCGCACCCCCGCGATCTGCGTGCCCGAGGAGCAGAAGGGCCAGATCCGGCAGACGCCGTGGGGCGAGATGACGTACCTGGAGTACAAGGAGCGCACCGAGTTCGGCCGGGACGAGTACCGGCAGATCGCCAAATACTGCGACGAGCGCGGGCTGCACTGGTTCGCCTCGCCGTGGGACGTGCCGTCGGTGGAGTTCCTGGAGGAGATGGACGTCCTGGTGCACAAGGTGGCCTCGGCCAGCGTGGCCGACCACGAGCTGCTGCGCGCCCTGGCCGCCACCGGCAAGCCGATCATGCTCTCGACCGGCATGTCCACGCTGTCGGAGATCGACGCGGCCGTCGAGATCCTCGGCACCGAGAAGCTGATCATGATGCACGCGACGTCCACGTACCCGCTGCCTCCCGAGGAGGCGAACCTGCGGACGATCACCACGCTCAAGGAGCGGTACGGTGTCCCCGTAGGCTATTCCGGGCACGAGCGCGGTCTGCAGATCTCCCTGGCCGCCGTCACGCTCGGAGCGGTCTGCGTGGAGCGGCACATCACCCTCGACCGGACGATGTGGGGCTCCGACCACGCCGCCTCGCTGGAGCCGTCCGGGCTGGAGCACCTGGTCCGCGACATCCGCATCATCGAGCAGGCCATGGGCGACGGCGTCAAGCGCGTCTTCCCCGGCGAGGAGGCTCCGAAGGCCCGCCTGCGCCGGGTGACCGTCTGACCGTTCCCATCAGGAGAAACGCACATTGATCACGCTCTCGGTCGTCGTGCCCGTACGGGACGGCGAGCGCTTCATCGCCGACGCGCTCACCTCTCTGTCCCGCAACGCGCGCCACGACTTCGAGTTCATCGTCGTGAACGACGGGTCCGTGGACGCCACGGGGGACATCATCGACGACTTCGCCGGTGACCTCCCCGGGCTGACCGTGGTCCGCAACCCCGCTCCGGTGGGGCTGGCGGACGCGCGCAACACGGGCCTGTCGGCCGCGACGGGCCGGTACGTCACGTTCATGGACGGTGACGACTGGCTCGCCCCCGGCTACCTGACACGGCTCGTCGAGGCGATCGACGGGCTCGGCTGCGACTTCGTACGCGCCGACCACGTGCAGGTCGAGGGCCGTAAACGGGTCGTGCACCGCGCTCCGCTGGCGCGGCGGGGCGTGGTGCTCGATCCCCGCGACGCCATCCTGCCCGCGAGCGTGCGGACCATGGTGGACTACCCGTACGCGTGGGCTGGGATCTACCGCCGCTCCCTGGGCGACCTGCTGCACTTCCCCGGCTCCCTGCACACCGCGGAGGACCGGCCGTGGATCTGGCGGCTGCACCGGGAGGCGGCCTCGTTCGCGGTGGTGTCGCTGGCCGGGGTGTTCTACCGGCGGCTGGTGTCCGGCTCGCTGACGCAGGTGGGCGACGAGCGCCAGCTGCACTTCTTCGACGCGTTCGAGCTGGTCCTGAAGGACCTGGAGCCGGAGTTCCTGCCCAAGGCGGCCCGCAACTTCTGCGCCCTGCTCGCCCACCACCTGGAGATCGGCGACCGGTTCACCCCGGCGCTGCGGGCCCGCTTCGAGGAGCGCGGCGCGCAGATGGTGCGGGCGCTGCCGCCGGAGCTGGTGGCCGAGTCGGTGGCGCGGATGTCCGTCGAACGCGAGGCCACGTTGCGGGCCCTGGTGCCCGACCTGCCCCCAAGCCAGCACGTCCGGGTCCGCCGTGACCGGGAGGAGTCCTAGGTGAAGCTCTTCTACGCCTCAACCCTGTTCGGGGCGATGTCGCTGGCGGCCGCCATCGACGACGGCCGCTTCGGCGATGGCCGCCGCGTGCTCGTCGTGTCCAACAACGCGGCCATCCCCGAGGTGGCCACGCCGCTGGACAAGACGCCCGGCTTCGCCGTGCTGCGCTCGCGCTTCGACGAGGTGCACTCGTGGAACGAGCTCATCGCGCCGCTGCACCCGTCTGACTGGCGGGCGCGCGTCATCGAGGTGCCGATGATGGAGCGCCTCATCAGCTCCCACTGGGGCCTGGAGGGCGTCGAGGAGCTGGTGCTGGAGTCGATCGCGGTGCCGCCGGCCCGCACGATCGCGGGGCTGGTGCGCGACTGCCCGATCACGGTCTACTCCGACGGGCTGATGAGCTACGGCCCCACCCGCGACCCGCTGCCCGCCGAGATCTTCCGCCGCATCGGCCGCCTGATCCACCTGGACCTGGTGCCGGGACTGAAGCCGCTGCTGCTCAGCGAGTACGGCGTCGCGCCCGAGATCCTGCCCGACGAGCGGTTCCTGTCGATCGTGCACGAGGTCACCGCCACCGCCCCCGACATGCTGGCCGGGCAGGCGATCATCCTCGGCCAGTACCTGTCGGCGCTGGAGATCGTCACGCCGGAGGAGGAGGCGGGGCTGCACGAGACGATGCTCAAGGCCCTGGCCGCCCGCGGCTGCACCAACGTCGTCTTCAAGCCGCACCCGGCCGCCGGGCGGCGGCACGCCCAGCTCCTGCGCGCCGCCGCCGGCTCGTTAGGGGTGCGCCTGTCGGTGGCCGGGGAGAGCGTGCCGGCCGAGGTGTGCTTCGCGGCGCTGCGGCCCGAGCTGGTCGTGGGCTGCTTCTCCACCGGGCTGGTGACCGCGCAGCGCTACTTCGGGCTGCCGGTGGCGTCGTACGGCGCGGAGCTGGTGCTGGAGCGGCTGACCCCGTACGAGAACAGCAACCGGATCCCGGCCACGATCGTGGACGCGCTGCTGCCCCGGCTGACGGCGGAGGGCGGCGTCGACCGCCCGCCGGTCACGGACCTGCCGGCGCTGGTGCGGGCGGTGGGCTACTGCATGCAGGCCGACACCTACCCGGACCTGCGGCCGGAGAGCATCGACTTCGATCCGCGCTACTTCAAGCGCAAGCGCCTGGAGACGCTGGGCTTCGCCGACAAGCCCAGCGCCCTCACCAGGATCCGCAGGAAGATCAGGTCAGCGATCTGAGGTAGCGGCGCATGCGGCGCTTGGCCTTGTATCCCGCCCGGAGCATCTTGGGCGGCACCTCCACCCGGAGGCGGGCCCTGCGCCGCCCCGCCGCGTGCTCCGGCCCGTCGAGCAGCGACCTGGCGGGCACCCGCGGCCTGGCGATCACCAGCCCGGTCAGCAGCCCCGCCCAGTCGTTGCGCTCGGCCGGGTGGAAGTAGTTGGCCGCGCACCAGGCCGGCGAGGCGTCGTGGAAGCCGCCCGCGGCCAGCTCGTCGAGCGTGCCCAGCAGGTCGCTGCCCTCGAACACCAGGTTGATCATCTCGGCGCTCACGCCGAAGTCGCTCAGCACCAGGGACGGCACGCCCATGGCGATGGCCTCCAGCGCCGCCGTCGAGCTCACCGTGACGAACCCGGCCGCCCGCTCCAGCTGGTCGTGCATCGATCCGGCCTCGAACGCCAGCCGGCCCGGCTCGCCCATCTCCCGCCACAGCCGCTGGTAGTGGTGGCGCTCGTTGTGCGTCTGCCGCTCGTCCTCCAGCGCGCGCAGCTTGACCACCACGTCCAGGTCCGGCCGCCGCCCGGCCAGCTCGGCCAGCGACAGCAGGATCCGCTCGCGCTGCTCCCGCTCGCGCGGCACCTTGGCCTGGGTGGCGAAGACCACCCGGTTGCCGCCCCGCGAGGTCAGCTCGGGCCGCAGGAACGGCAGCCGGGCCAGGCCCACCGCCCCTCCCCCGCCGAGCCGGGCGGCGATCTCGGAGAACTCGGCCACCTCCCGCTCGCTGTGCACCACGAACAGGTCGCAGCCGCTGCGGAACAACCACGCCTTCTCCGTCGCCGGCACCGAGATGCCCGGCAGCCCGCTGGCGAACACCGGCCGCGGGCGCAGCCCGTTGAGCACCTCGGCCACCAGCACGTCCACCACCGGGCCCGTACAGGCCACCAGGATGACGTCCGGCTGCGTCCGCTCGGCCAGCCGCCGCACGGAGCGCGCGGACAGCACCGGTGGCGCCTCCCGCCCGCCCACGGCGGCGGCGATCTGCTCCGCCGAGGGGGCGATCGGGGTGCGCACCACGACCAGCTCTGTCACGCAGCCCGAAGGCAGGTCACCGAGCAGGCAGGCCGCCCATTTCAGATATGAGTCGGAGTCGGCGACCGCCAACACTCTCACCCGGACACTCCAGTCAAATGTGATCGCAGGGCGGGGGCCGCCCTGCTGGTCCACCAGTCATCGGGAACGTCCACGGGCTCGACGGCGACACCGCGCGGGCTGAGCAGCACCCGCAGCGAGGTGATCGCGGTCGAGGGAAGGCTGAGCACGCGCTGCCCGGCGTCCAGCCCGCGCAGCGTCAGCTCGGCGGGCACGCCGGCGTCGTGGACGGTGATGCCGGGGCGCTCCCGGATCAGCGCGACGTCCACGGGGTCCTCGCGGCGGTGCGGGTAGTAGGCCAGCGGCTCGCGCGCGGCCAGGTCCGTCAGCCAGCGCAGGTAGTGGTCGCGGTGCACCAGGCCGTTGCGGACGAGCGAGGTGCCGAGCACGACCGTGCGCTCGGCGGGGCCCTCGGCGCTGAGCGGCTGGGCGCGCAACCAGGCGAAGTCGTGGCGGACGAGGTCGACCCCGGCGCGGCGGACGGCCTCCTCGAGCTTGTCGTCCACGGACAGGGCGGTGAAGACCGACACCTTGCTCATGCGCAGCCGCAGCGCGGCCGCCACGCCCAGCGTGGCGCGCAGCCGGGTGGGCTGGGCGCGGGCGCGCAGCAGCGGGCGGAACGGGCCGGCCGCGAGCAGCTCCAGCAGCCGGAGCGTGGCCAGACCGTCGTCCACGATGACGATGTGGCCGGGCCTGGAGGTGAGCCAGCGCAGCTGGACCTTGCCGGAGAAGGCGTCTCCGACCGCCTGCACGCGCCTGGGCATGCGCTCGCGCGGCTCGGCCAGCTCGAGGCCCTCCGGGAGCCCCAGCGCGCGCAGCTCGCGCCGCGTGGCCTTCAGGGGCCGCAGGCCCGCACGTGGCACGATGGCCGTCGCGGGTCCGAGGAGCCCGGCGTGGTGGGCCTCGACGGCGCACAGCATCTGGAGCGGAGACTCCACCCAGGCCGACGCCTGTTCGACCACTCCTTGCCCTCCCAGCGGGGTGATGGCCCGTTCACGACCGCTTCAAGCTAGCCCCACCGGCTTAAGCCCTCAGAAACGCGACGTGAACAATGGAGGGTATGAATTCGCTCATGCTCAACAGCGACGGCGTGCAGATCCCGCAGCTCGGGTACGGCGTCTGGCAGGTACCGGCCGACGAGGCCGAGCACGCGGTCGCGACCGCACTCAAAGCGGGCTACCGGCACGTCGACACCGCCGCGGCCTACGGCAACGAGGAGGGCGTGGGGCGGGCCGTGCTCGCGAGCGGGCTGCCCCGCGAGAAGATATTCGTGACCACGAAGCTGTGGAACGGCGACCACGCCCGCGCGGAGGCGGCCTTCGACGAGTGCCTGACCCGGCTGGGCCTCGACCACGTAGATCTTTTCCTCATCCACTGGCCGGTGCCGAAGCAGGACAAGTACGTGCAGGCGTGGAAGGCGATGGAGAAGATCTACCGTGACGGCCGGGCCAGGGCCATCGGCACGTCCAACTTCACCGTCGACACGCTCACCCGGCTCATGGACGAGACCGACATCACCCCGTCCATCAACCAGATCGAGCTCCACCCCTACCTGCAGCAGCGGGAGATGCGGGCCTTCCACGAGGCCAACGGCATCCTCACCGAGGCGTGGAGCCCGCTCGGGCAGGGCAAGGGACTGCTCGCGGACCCGGCGCTGGCGGTGCTGTCGGAGAAGTACGGCAAGACGCCCGCGCAGATCGTGCTCCGGTGGCACCTGCAGCTCGGCAACGTGGTCATCCCCAAGTCCGTGACGCCCGCGCGGATCGCCGAGAACATCGACGTGTTCGGCTTCATCCTCGACGCCGAGGACATGGCGGCCATCGGCGCGATGAACAGAAGCATGCGCATCGGCCCCGATCCCGAAACTTTCAACATGACATGAGTGACCCGAGTGGCTCATGTGACGTAAAGGAATTACCGTTACATGACGCCGCCATAAGTCGCCTTTTACCATCCGTATACGATCTGCCGCGTGCAAGATTTCACATGGGGAATTGCGGCAACCGGCGGCATCGCGCGTACCGTGGGGGCCGCCATCGTGGCGGAGCCCGGGATGCGGGTGGCCGCCGTCGGATCCAGGAACCTCGCCAGGGCGCAGGCTCTGGCCACGACGTTGGGGGCGGAGTCGGCGTACGGCTCCTATGAGCAGCTGTGCGCCGACCCGGCGGTGGACGCGATCTACGTCGCGACGCCGCACGCGCAGCACCTGCAGGTGGCCGAGGCCGCCATCGCCGCAGGCAAGGCCGTGCTCTGCGAGAAGCCGCTGGCGGCGACCGTGGACGACGCGGAGAAGATGGTGCGCCTGGCGCGCGAGGCGGGCGTGTTCCTGATGGAGGCCATGTGGATGAGGTTCAACCCCCTCATCCGGCGGATCGCGACCGACCCGCGCTTCGGCGAGATCCGCTCCGTGCAGGCCAGTTTCGGCTTCGCCCTGCCGTACGACCCGGCGCACCGGCTGTGGGCGCCGGAGCTGGGCGGCGGCGCGCTGCTCGACCTGGGGATCTACCCGTTCGGCCTGGCCCAGCTCCTCCTGGGCATGCCCGCTGACCTGCGCATCACCGGCTCCCTGGCCCCGAACGGGGTGGACGCGGAGGCGGCCGGCGTATTGCTCTACCCCGGTGGCAGACACGCTCTCGTGGCCACCTCATTGCTGGGGAATTACCCCAACCAGGCCAGTGTTGTGGGTACTCAGATGCGGGCGGACATCCAGGCGCCGTTCTGGGCCCCGCAGCGGATCCTGCTCACCGGGCCCTCCATGGAGCCGGAAGAGCACGTGCTCGATCCGGCGGACAACGGATACGCCGGAGAGCTCCGCGAAGTCCGCGCCGCCACGGCCGAAGGCAGGACCGAATCCTCGATCATGCCGCTTGACGAATCCCTTGCCATGATGGGGCTTCTGGCCGACGCACGCAGGCAACTTGCCTAGCCGCGCTTTTATGGATTTGTAATCCTCTTGCCTCATGTATTACCTTATGGGGCAACTTGAGGCATACGTCCGGTTTGTCCGGCTATGTCTGACCATCGCACGACACATCACAGGATCGTCCTGTGACCGCTGAATCCGCGTCCGCGCGGAACCGGGGACCCATGTCCTTTGGGGTGAATCGGCACTCCGGTGCCGTAGGGCAGCTTCCACGCCCGAACCCGTCAGCTAACCCGGTAAGCGGCATGGAAGCAAGGAGTAACCCCCTCGATGGCCAAGCACCGTATTTCCGCTGCCTCGAAGACCACCATCGCCCGCGCCGTCCTCGGCGCCACCGTCATCGCCTCGGCCCTCGGCGCCAACGCCGTAGCCGCCAATGCCGACACCGCCACCGGCGTCGCCGCGGCCACCGCCGCCAGGCACCCGGACACCGCCATCGCCGCCCACAAGGCCGGCGACAGGGTGGAGGAGACCAAGGTCAACGTCACCGCGGACCAGGTCCTCGCCCTGGCCAGGGCCCAGGTCGGCACCTCCGAGAACTCCTACGGCGGCGGCACCAAGTACCAGCAGTGGTACGCCGCCTCGAAGCGCGCCGCCGAGACCGTCGCCCGTGACGGCGGCAACCGCGCCGCGTACCTGAACGCCGCCTGGTGCTCGATGTTCGTCTCCTGGGTCGGCGAGCAGACCGGCGCCCGCCCGCAGGTCGGCTGGGACGCCTACACCGTCGCCCACGCCAAGTGGTTCGCCGCCAACCACCGCTTCGGCACCGTCGCCAAGCCCGGCGCCGTGGTCTTCTTCTCCTGGGACGGCGGCAAGAGCCTCAGCGACATCCAGCACGTCGGGTTCGTCGTGAAGGACAACCAGAACGGCACCATCTCCACGATCGAGGGCAACACCGGCAACGGCCGGGTCGAGGAGCGCATCCGTCCGAAGTCCCAGGTCGTCGGCTACGGCTACCCGCAGTACCGCGCCTGACGGACTCCGGCTGAGGGGGTTCCCCCGCCTTCCCTGAACGCGACGAGCGCGCGTCCCCGAACGGGACGCGCGCTCGTCGCGTTTCCCGGCTTCCCCCGGCGAGGCCGATGTCCGTCATGAGCGTGTCGGCCATCGGTCCTCGGCGTGGAGGTATGCTCACCAGCCTCCCTGCTCAGGCTACGGCGGACCTCGCGACGACCCCGTGACGACCCGCGGCGCCCCGCGTCACAGCCCGCCGGCCGCCGTGAAGGCGTCGCGCTGGATGGCGTGCAGCTCGGCGTACGGGCCGGGACGGGCGACCAGGTCCTCGTGGGTGCCGCGCTGGACGACCCGGCCGCCGTCGAGCACGACGATCAGGTCCGCCGCCCGCACCGTGGGGAAGCGGTGGGTGATCAGCAGCGTGACGGTCCCGGGGTGGCGGCGGGCGGCCTCGGCGTAGCGGGCGAAGACGGCGCTCTCGGCCGGGGCGTCGAGGGAGGCGGTCGGCTCGTCCAGCACCAGCAGGAGCGGGGCCTCCCGCATCGAGGCGCGAGCCAGGGCCAGCTTCTGCCACTGCCCGCCGGACGGCCGCAGGCCGTGCTCGAAGGTGTCACCCAGTTCGCTGGACAGGCCTTGAGGCAGGTCCGCGACCAGGCCGCCGGCACCCGCCCGCGCCAGCGCCGCCGCCACGGCCCGGCGATCGTGCAGGCGGGGCAGGTCGCCCACGCCGACCGTCTCGCCGGCGGTCAGCTCGAACCGGGCCAGGTCCTGGAAGACGGCGCTGATGCGATGCCGCCAGACCTCGGGGTCCAGGCCGCCGAGGGGGACGCCGTCCACCAGGATCTCGCCCCCGTCCGGGCGGTACAGGCCGCACAGGAGCTTGGCCAGGGTCGTCTTGCCCGACCCGTGCGAGCCGACCACGGCCACGGTGGCTCCGGCGGGCAGGTGCAGGTCGAGGTCGTGCAAGACCCGGCGGGTGGTGCCGGGGTAGGCGAAGGACACCCGGCGCAGGGTGATGCCGCGGGCGAGCCGCTCGGGCAGCGCCTCACGAACGCGCTCGGGCGGCGCCCCGTGCGCGGGGCCGGTCCGCTCCGCGCGAGCGGGAACGACGGGTACGCGCTCGCGGGCATCGCACGGGTCACGGGCGTCGCGGGCGTCATGCGCGTCGCGTGCGTCATGGGCTGCGCGCGCGTCGTGGGCTGCGCGCGGGCTACGGGCGGCGTGGGCGTAGTGGCGGAGCCAGGTCAGGCGGGTGGCGGCGCGCAGGCCGGCGGTGACCGAGCCGAAGTGGAAGGCCAGCCGGGAGGCCTGGGTGACGAACTGCACGCCGACCGTGGCCACCAGGACGATGTCCCCGGCCGTGGCCTGGTGCCGCCCGGCCAGCCAGGCCGTGCACCCGAGCGCGGACACGTACCCGGCCAGGAACGCCGCGGAGCCGGCGAACGTGAGCAGCCCGGCCCGGGTCCCGGCCCGCGACAGGGCGGCCGACACCTCCTCCCAGTGCCGCCCGGCCATCGCCTCCAGGACGGGCGCGGCGCCACCGAGGCGGACCTCCTTGGCCGGCTCCGCCCCCGTGACCGTCTCGGACAGCTGCCGCTCCAGGCGGGTGGCCTCGGCGGTGCGCACGGCGGCGAGGTCGGCGTGACGGGCCGCGCGGCCCCGTACGAGCAGGGAGGGCAGCACGGCCCCGCCCATGAGCAGCGGCAGGAGCGGGTGCACGGCGGCCATCAGCGCCACGCCCAGCCCGATCTGGGCGGTGTGCTCCACCACCAGCGCGAGCGCCCACACCGCGAAGTACAGCTGCCGGCTCTCCGCCCGCAACGTCTGCAGCCGGTCCAGGTACGCCGGCCGCTCCAGGTGCTCCACCGCCGGGATGCCCGCGGTGAGGGTGAGGATCTCCTCCTGCACGGCCAGGCCCATCCGCTCGGCCAGCTCCTGCATCAAAGCCAGCTCGGCGCGGCCGAACGCGACCCCCGCCGCCAGGGCCGTCCCGGCCGCCAGCGCCCACAGAACGCCCCGGACCGCCTGGCCGGTGGTCGAGGCATCGGTCAGCTCGCGCAGGAAGACGCCCACCAGGCCCTGGCTGACCGCGCCCGAGAGCAGGAAGGCGGCCAGGACGAGAGCGGCCCGGCAATCGATGCGCCAGGCCAGGAGCAGCAGCGTGCGCAGGGTCGCGATCATCGCGTCGCCAGGTCCGCCTGGAGCCGGTACCAGCGGGCGTACCGGCCGGACGCGGCCATGAGGTCGGCGTGGGTGCCCTGCTCGGCGACGGCGCCGCCGTCGAGGACGGCGATGCGGTCCGCCCGCCGTACCGTGGCGAAGCGGTGGGAGACGAGCACCAGCGTGCGGCCCCGCGTACGGTCCAGGAGCCGTTCGAAGACCTCGCGCTCAGCGCGGGCGTCCAGGTGGGCGGTGGGCTCGTCCACGACGAGGACCCGGCGACCCGCGTCGAGCGCGTACGTGGCCCGGGCCAGCGCGACCTTCTGCCACTGGCCGCCGGACAGGTCGCGCCCGCCGGTGAAGGCCCGCGACAGCGGAGTGTCCAGACCGTCCGGGAGGCCGTGCAGCAGGTCCAGGGCGTCGACGGACTCCAGGGCGGCCAGCACGTCGGCGTCCGTGCCGTGGTGGGCGGGGTCCCCCAGGCGGATGTTGTCGCGCAGCGACAGGGGATAGCGGGTGAAGTCCTGGAACACGACGGCGGCGCCGGGGGCGGGGGCGACGGTGCCGCGGTGCGGGGTGTACAGGCCGGTGAGCAGCTTGACCAGGGTGGTCTTGCCGGCGCCGTTCAGGCCGACCACGGCCAGCCGCTCCCCCGGGCGCACCTCGAGGTCGAGGTCCCGGATCAGCGGGGCGGCGGCGCCGGGATAGGCGAAGGTCACCCTGTTCAGGGAGATGACGCCGTCGCCCGCCGCGCGGGCCGGGGACGCGGGCACGACGGCCAGCAGGCGCAGGACCGCCTCGTACGGCTCGGCGCCGTGGACCATCTCGAACATCTGGTAACTGCCCGCTCCGTAGGCGAAGACCAGCAGGGACGCCAGCACGCACTGAGCCAGCGCCCCCGGATCCAGCCCGCCCGTGCCCGCCTGCCAGGCCAGCGTGGCGAACGTCCCGGCCGCGGCGACCAGCTGCACGGCCAGCACCCCGCCGTAACCACGGACCACGGCCCGCCGCCCGCGCACCTCAAGGGCGAGGAACTCGCGCATCGCCGCCGCGTACCGGCCCACGAAGAAGGACTGGAGGGCGAAGACGCGCAGCTCCTTGGCGGCGGCCGGACCGCCCGCGACCTCGGCCAGGTAGTCGGCCCGGCGCCGCAGCAGGACCTGCCCGGGACTGTCGGCCAGGAACTCCGCTCCACCGGGGCCGACCAGCATGGCGGTGATGCGCCGGTTCTGGACGAGGGAGAGCGCGAGCGCGGCGGCGGCCAGCCACCACACGTGCACGGCCAGGATCACCGCCCCCAGCACGGCGGAGGCCAGGCGGCCCGCTTCCCCCGCCGCGGCCACCGCCGCCGAGCCGGGCGTCCCGCCCCGATAGCCGTGCAGAGCCAGGCGCATGTCGGCCTGCACCTGCGGGCTCTCCAGGCGGAGCATCGGCATCGCCGCCGCGGCGGCCCGCACCCGCCCGCGCAGCACGCCGTCGATCCGGCGCGCGGCCGCCGTCCCGGCCGGGTCCCGCAGCGCCGTGCAGAGCTCCTGCGCCAGCAGCACCAGCAGCAACGCGATCAGCGGCGCGGCGCCGCCGTGGGAGACCAGTCGGCCGAGCGGCACCGTGCCGAGCGGGCCCAGCGTCGCCGCGCCCGCACCGAACAGGCCGAACGGCACCAGGCGGCGAGGCCCGGCCAGCGGCAGCAGCCCGGCGAGACGGACGGCCCTCACGTCAACCCGATGCGATCACATTGGTTTGCCATGTGCCTGACGGTAACCCCGCCGCGCTCGGCACGTCAAACCGATGCGAGCACATCGGGAAACCTCCGGCTCACTCCAGGAAGAACGCGGCCAGCGCCCCGGCGACCCCGTCCGGGTCGTTCTCCATCGGAATGTGACCCGCCTTCGGGATGCGCACGAGCCTGGTGGCGGGCATCTCGGCGGCGAACTGCTCGGCCTGCCGCACCTGCTGGAACCGGTCGTCCTCACCCCAGACCAGCAGCTTCGGCGTACGGTCGGCCCGCAGCGCCGGGACCAGGTCGAGCGTGTAACGGCTGTCGGCCGCGCCCGCCAGGGCCAGCCACGACCGGCAGACCCGCGGCTCGGTCCAGGGGTCGAGGTAGTCGGCCAGTTCCTCCTCCGTCGCCGGACGGGCCAGCGCGGCGGCGACGGCGATGCGGCGCGCGGCCAGCACCTCCTCGGCGGTCGTCGCGGCGGCCACCGCCGGGTCGCGGTAGCGGGCCACCGCGGCCACCGGCCAGGAGTCGTACGTGACCGAGTTGACCAGCGCCAGCCTGCGCACCCGCACCGGCCCCGCGGCCAGCAGGTGCTGCGCGACCGCGCCCCCGATGTCGTGCCCGGCCACGGCCACCGGCTCGTCCGCCCCCACCGCCGCCGCGAAGCGGGCCACCCACTCCGCCAGCGCCGGAACGGCCGCCGTCTCGACCGTCAGCTCCCCCTCGGAGCGCCCCAGACCGGGCAGGTCGACCGCGACCGGCCGCAGCCCGGCCCCGGCCAGCCGGTCGATCACCGGCGCCCAGACCCGGCTCCAGTACGTGCCGTGCAGCAGCAGCACCATCGGGCCCCGCTCCCCGGCCGTCAGATAGCTGGCCCGCCGCCCGTCTACGTCAATCGTCTCTCGCGTGGTCATGGCATAACCATCGTGTTCTGCTCCAGCCCCGGTCAAATACCAACTAGGGTATGTCGGTATGACATTGGCGCAGCTCAGAGTGCTCGTCGCGGTCGCCGACCACGCCGGCTTCACCACCGCCGCCGACCACCTCGGCATGTCCCAGCCCGCCGTCAGCCGCGCCGTCGCCACGCTGGAGCGCGAGCTCGGGGCGACCCTGTTCGTCCGCCACCGCGACGGCATCGCCCTCACCGAGGCCGGCCGCCGCGCGCTCGCCCGGGCCCGCGAGGCGCTGCGGCACTTCGACCTCATCCGCGCCGACGTGGCCGCCGCCAACGGCCAGGTCACCGGCGAGCTGCGCCTGGCCAGCCTCCCCAGTGCCACCGGCACGATCGTGGCGAAGCTGCTGCGCGCCTTCACCGACCGCTACCCGCAGGTCCGGGTGCGCCTGTTCGAGGGCGTGGACGACGACATCCGCGACTGGCTGCACCGCGGCGCCGCCGAGGTCGGCGTCGTCACCCTGCCCGCCCCCGGCCTGCACACCACGCACCTCAGCACCCACGACATGGTGGCCGTGCTGCCGGCCGGGCATCCGCTGGCCGCCCACCCGGTCGTGCGCCTGCCCGACCTGGCCGGCCGGCCGTTCATCCTGACCACCGCCGGCTGCCGGCCGCTGATCACCGGCGCCGCGATGGGCGAGGGGGTGCGGCTGGACATCGCCCTCGAGGCGAGCGGGCCCGCCGCCATCCTGGAGATGGTCGGCGCCGGCCTGGGGGTCAGCATCGTGCCCACGCTGGGCCTGCCCGCCGACCTCGGCTCGGTGGTCACCCGGCCCCTGGAGCCGGCGATGACCCGAACGCTGGCCCTCGCCGTCCCGTCGCCGGAGGACTGCGCGCCCACGGCGCGCGCCTTCCTGGACGAGCTGGCCGCCTTTACATTGTAGATTTTCTACTTGCGGGGAGCCGCTCGAGACCGGACTCCAGTACGTTCTGGACGGCATCGCGGCCCGGCTCAGCGGGAAGCAGTGCGGAACAACGCAGAACAACGCGGCGGGAGCGTGTCGATCCGCGGCGCGGCCGTTCGACGCGTCGGGTGAGGGCGGCTCCCGGGGCCGCCACGAAAGCGGAGGAGAGCACAGCGGTGAAATTCATGATCGTGGGCAAGGGCAGCGCGGAGACCGAGGCCGGGGGCCTGCCCAGCCAGGAGCTCGTGGACAACATGCACGCCTACAACGAGTCCCTGGCCAAGGCCGGGGTGCTGCTGGCCGGCGAGGGCCTCTACCCCAGCTCGCAGGGGGCGCAGATCGCCTACAGCGGCGGCCGGGCGAGCGTGATCGACGGGCCGTTCACCGAGGCCAAGGAGTTGATCGCGGGTTTCTGGCTGATCCAGGTCAAGTCGCGCGAGGAGGCCATCGAGTGGGCCCTGCGGGTTCCGGTGCCGCCGGGGCACGACGGGATCGGACTGGACGTGTGGCGGGTGTTCGACGCCTCGGACGTACCGGACGACTCGATGCCCGCCGAGGAGCGCGAGCGCGAGAAGGCGCTGCGCGAGCGGCTCGGCGTGGACGACCCCGGCGCCTGATCCCCTTGACCGGACCGGGTTGCGACGGCGGGCGCCGGGCTGGTCTCATGGGCCCGTGACGGCTTCCGACACCCATCGCGCGATCGAAGCGGTCTGGCGCATCGAGGCGGCCCGGCTCATCGCCGGGCTCGCCGGGATGGTGCGCGACGTCGGCCTGGCCGAGGAGCTGGCGCAGGACGCGCTGGTCGCCGCCCTGGAGCAGTGGCCCGAGTCCGGCGTGCCGCGCAACCCCGGCGCCTGGCTGATGACCGTGTCCAAGCGCCGCGCCATCGACCTGATCCGCAGGAACGAGCGCCTCCAGCGCAATCTCGCCGAGCTCGGCCACCGCCTCGACCTGGAGGAGGAGCTGCCCGAGGTCGACGAGATCGAGGACGACCTGCTGCGGCTGGTGTTCACCGCCTGCCACCCCGCGCTGTCGGTGGAGGCGCGGGTGGCGCTGACGCTACGCGTGCTCGGCGGCCTGACCACCGACGAGATCGCGCGGGCGTTCCTGGTCTCGGAGTCCACCGTGGCCCAGCGCATCGTCCGCGCCAAGCGCACCCTGGCCGACCAGCGGATCCCGTTCGAGGTGCCGCAGGGCGCGGAGCTGGCCGGCCGCCTGTCGTCCGTGCTGGAGGTCATCTACCTCATCTTCAACGAGGGCTACTCGGTGACCGCCGGTGACGACTGGATGCGCCCCGCGCTGTGCGAGGACGCGCTCCGGCTGGGCCGCGTGCTGGCCGGCCTGATGCCCAAGGAGCCCGAGGTGCACGGCCTGGTCTCGCTCATGGAGATCCAGGCGTCGCGCTCGGCCGCCCGCGTGGGCCCGTCGGGCGAGCCCATCCTCCTGCTGGAGCAGAACCGCGCCCGCTGGGACCGGCTGCTCATCGGCCGCGGGCTGGCCGCGCTCGACCGGGCCGAGGAACTGGCCGGCACGCCCGGCCCGTACACCCTGCAGGCGGCCATCGCCGCCTGCCACGCCCGCGCCGTCAACGCGGAGGACACCGACTGGGTACGGATCGCGAGCCTGTACGAGTCGCTGGCCCGGATGTCCCGCTCCCCGGTCGTGGAGCTCAACCGGGCGGTGGCCCTGTCGATGGCGTACGGGCCGGCGACCGGGCTGGAGCTCCTCGACCAGATCGTGGACGAGCCGACGCTCAAGGACTATCACCTGCTGCCCAGCGTGCGCGGTGACCTGCTGTTCAAGCTGGGGCGGATGGAGGAGGCCAGGTCGGAGTTCGAGCGGGCGGCGGGCATGACCCGCAACGCCCGCGAACGCGCCCTCCTGGAGGAGCGCGCCGCGGCGGCGAAACCCCCGGAGCTGTGAGGAGACCCGTGCCACCACGACTCGAAGAGATCACCCCAGGCAACCTCTCCGCCACCCTCGGCATCAAGGTGAGCCCGGAGCAGGAGGCGTTCGTCGCCCCGGTGATGGCCTCGCTCGCCGAGGCGTACGCCGCCCGCCACACCGCCTGGCCCCGCCTGGTCCGCGACGGGGAGCGGGCCGTGGCGTTCGTCATGGGCAACTTCGATCCCGGCAACGAGATCGGCGCCTTCCGCTGCGGCATCTGGCGCCTCAACGTGGCCGCCGGGGAGCAGGGCAAGGGCTACGGACGCTTCGCCGTACGGGCCGTGTGCGAGGAGGCCCGGCGGCGCGGCCATCGGCGCGTCACGGTCCTGTGGGAGCGCGGCACCGGCGGGCCGGAGCGGTTCTACCTGCGGCTCGGTTTCAAGCCGACGGGTGAGGTGCTGTACGGCGAGACGGTGGGCGAGCTGCTCCTGTGACCCTTGGATCGATGTGTCGGAAGTAGTGGAACCCTTGACGCCATCACTGGACGGCCACGTGCACAGCGAGTGGTCCTGGGACGCCCCGGCGGGCTCGATGGAACGCTCCTGCGCGCGGGCGGTGGACCTCGGCCTGCCGGCGATCGCCTTCACCGAGCACGTCGACCACACGGTCTGGACGGTCGTCCCCGGCGCCCTCGACCCCGACGACCACCTCGCGACGCTGACCACGCCGGAGGGGCGGCTGACTCCTCCGGCGTTCGACGCGCTCGGATACCTGGAGGAGATCGACAGGTGCCGGGGCCTGTTCCCGGACCTGCGGATCCTGACCGGCCTGGAGCTCGGGGAGCCCCACCGGCACGCCGCGGCCGTCGCGAAGGTGCTCGGCGCCGGCCGGTTCGACCTGGTGCTCGGCTCCCTGCACTGCCTCCCGATCGGCGACGGCTTCGCCGAACCGCCGGGCCACTACGAGCGCCGGGCCGCGGCCGAGGTCGTCCGGGACTACCTGGCCGAGGTCGCCGGGCTCGTCGCCGGGAGCGACATGTTCTCGGTGCTGGCCCACATCGACTATCCGATCCGGTACTGGCCGGAGCGGACGGCGGGCCCGTTCGACCTGGCGGCGTTCGAGGAGGAGTTCCGGCACGCGCTGCGGGCGACCGCCGGGTCGGGCCGGGCTCTGGAGATCAACACGCGCCTGCCGCTGGACCCGGCGATCGTGCGGTGGTGGCACGAGGAAGGCGGGGACGCGGTCACCTTCGGCAGCGACGCCCACGACCCCTCGTCCGTGGCCCACGGGTTCCGGAAGGCGGCGGACATGGCGGCGGCCCACGGGTTCCGGCCGGGGCGGCACCCGTACGACTTCTGGGGGCGGCGATAGGCTCCCCACGTCTGGCCGGCGACGTCAGGCGGTCGGCGGGTCGGGGGGAGTCACGCAGGCGGCGGCCAGCGCGAGGGCTCCGGCCAGGGCGAAGGCGGTGGCGAAGCCCGCGCCGGTGACCAGCACGCCGACGGCCGCGGGGGTCGCGGCGGCCACCAGGTTCTGGCCGGTGTTCTGCGCGCCCAGCGCCCGCCCCGCCCAGGAGGCGCCGGCCAGCTCGGAGACGGCGGTGAAGGCCAGCCCGTTCCCCGCTCATCGAGACGACCAGCGCGGCGATCACCAGGGGTGTCCCCCACGGCGTGGCGGCGGCCAGGGCCGGCAGCGCCATGGCGGTGGCGTTGATCGCGGCGAGCCGGCGCATGGGACGTACGCGGCTGCCGACCCGGTCCGACCAGAAGCCGCACACCAGCCGACCGCCCGCCCCGAGCAACTGGGCGGCGGCGATCAGCGTGCCCGCGCGGGCGGCGGCCCAGCCCTGCGCGACCATCAGGTACGTCAACGCGAACGCCGAGGTGGTGAACTGCGGGACCACCAGCAACATGCTGGCCCCGTGCACCCGCCACAGCGCCGGGTCCCGGTACGGCGTGCCCGCACGCCGCACCGCTCCGGCCGTGGCCCGCGGCGGATCGGCGATAACAAGACAAATCATCTCATTAAATGGACAGACGCCGGGGCGCGACGGCCCCGCCGCCGCACTCCCCCGGCGGCGTGACTGGCGGTTGTCAGCGGGGGCAAGGGCAGGCTGTGCGGGTGACATGCCCTTGATGCGACACAAAAGATGTCTCTTGTGGTGGGAGCGCTCCCAATCAGCTCTTTGGGCTGTTTATCGTGAAAAATCCTGTTTCACAGTTGTAAACCGCACCATAGGTAACGGTTGCGTTTCGCGGGATTGACGTCCAGACCCCGCAAGTGCACCCTTTGTGGGAGCGCTCCCAAAGTCTCCCACCGCGGCGGAGCGCGTGCCGCGGTGCACCTCCCCACCATTCACCCGAGAAGGGGTCCACCATGATGATCAGCAAGCGTCGCGGCGGTCTTGCCGCGGCCTCGGCCCTGGCCGCGGCGGCGCTGGCCGTCGCGTCCTGTGGTTCCGGCAGCACGCCGGAGTCCAGCGCTCCAGCGTCCTCAGCGGCGGCTGAGCCGGTCACGATTCGCGTCCAGACGTTCGGCGGCGGCTCCAACTTCGGCTACAAGAACGCCGTCGACAAGTGGAACGCCGAGCACAAGGACATCCAGATCAAGTACGAGAACCTGACCGACCAGTTCGAGCAGCAGTACTGGCCGCAGATGATCCAGTGGCTCCAGGCCGGCAGCGGCGCGGGCGACGTGGTCGGCATCGACGAGGGCGGCATGGGCCTGGCCAAGGCGCGCAGCGAGTGGTGGGCCGACCTGAAGGAGTACGGCCTGGAGTCGCGCAAGGCCGACTTCCCCGCGTGGAAGTGGGAGAACGGCGTCGCGGCCGACGGCAAGGTGTTCGGTCTGGGCACCGACATCGGCGGCATGAGCATCTGCTACCGCACCGACCTGTTCAAGAAGGCCGGGCTGCCCACGGACCGCGACAAGGTCAGCGCGCTGTGGCCCACGTGGGACGAGTTCATGAAGGTCGGCCAGCAGTTCCAGTCGAAGGTCAAGGACACCAAGTGGGCTGACGGCACCAACACGCTCTACCAGGTGGTGCTCTACCAGGAGGCGGCCAAGAACGGCAACGTCAGCTACTTCGACACGAGCAACAACCTCATCGTCGACAAGAACCCGGCGGTGAAGACGGGCTTCGACTTCGCCCAGAAGATGAGCCAGCAGGGCCTGACCGCCAAGCTGCGCAACTTCACCGACGAGTGGGCGGCGGGCACCCAGAAGGGCGCGTTCGCCACGGTCGGTTGCCCGTCGTGGATGCTCGGCGTGGTCAGCGGCAACGCGGGCGACGCCGGCAAGGGCCAGTGGGACGTGGCCGCGGTGCCCGGTGGCGGCGGCAACTGGGGCGGCTCCTGGCTGGCCGTGCCGAAGCAGTCGAAGCACCCGAAGGAAGCGGCCCAGGTGGCCGACTACCTGACGCAGGCGACGACGCAGGCGAGCATCTTCACCGACTTCGGGAACATGCCGAGCAACACCAAGGCTCAGCAGGACCCGGCCGTGCAGGGCGCGAAGAACGAGTTCTTCAACGACGCCCCCATCGGTGAGATCTTCGCCAAGTCGGCGTCGAGCCTCCAGCCGGTCTTCCTCGGCGTGAAGCACGCCCAGGTCAAGAACGCCATCGAGTCCGTCATCCAGGGCATGGACGACGGCTCCGTCCCCTACGACAAGGCCTGGCAGCAGCTGGTCGACGACGCGGTCAAGGCCGCGGGCTGATCTCCCCGCCCGGCCCGCCAGGAGCGGGCCGGGCATGTTGCCGCTGAAAGGTCTGTTATGAGCCTCGACACCCTTCCGCGGGCGGCACGGAACACCCACCGCCGTGACCGCCCGCCCGGCCGCCGCTGGCGTTCCAGAATGGACGTCAAGGCGATGCCGTACGCCCTGGTGTCTCCCTACTTCCTGCTGTTCGCCGCCTTCGGGCTTTTCCCGTTGGTCTTCACGCTCTACTACTCGCTCTACGACTACGACCTGGCCGGGACCACGGAGTGGGCCGGGCTGGGCAACTACACCGCGCTGCTGGGGGACGACGACTTCTGGCGGGCCGTGGTGAACACGGTGGGCATGTTCGTGCTCGCCACCGTCCCGCAGATGCTGCTCGCGCTGTTCCTGGCCAACGCGCTGAACAAGCGCTTCCGGTTCCGCCTGGCGATCCGCATGAGCGTGCTGCTGCCGCTCGTGACGTCGGTGGTCGCCGTCTCGGTGGTGTTCACGCAGCTGTACGCCCGCGACTGGGGCCTGGTCAACTGGATCCTGGGCCAGTTCGGCATGGAGAGCACCAACTGGCGGGCCGAGCGGATCCCGTCGTGGATCGCCATCGCCACCATGGTCGACTGGCGCTGGACCGGCTACAACGCGATCATCTTCCTGGCCGGCATGCAGACGATCCCGCGCGACCTGTACGAGGCCGCGGCGATCGACGGTGCCTCGCGGCGCAGGCAGTTCTGGCAGATCACGCTGCCGATGCTGCGCCCGACCATGATCTTCGTGGTGCTCAACTCCACGATCGGCGGGCTGATGTTGTTCGCCGAGCCGATCACGTTCTACAACGGCAACCCCGACGGCGGGTCGCAGGGACAGTTCCAGACGGTGGCCATGTTCATCTACAAGCAGGGCTTCCGTGAGTACGACTACGGCTACGCCTCCGCGGCCGCCTGGCTGCTGTTCCTGCTCATTCTCGTTGGCGCGCTCATCAACTTCCTGGTCGTGCGCAGGATCGGGGGCACGAAATGACCAACTGGTCACCGACCGTCATCACCAGGGTCATGCTGGCCGTGGCCATCGTCCTGTCGGCGTTCCCGCTGTACTGGATGCTGGTCATCGCCTCGCGCACCAACGCCGACGCGATCGCAGTGCCGCCCGTGTTCCTGCCGGGCGGGAACCTGGGCGAGAACATCGTCGCGGTGCTCAACAACGAGGACGCCAAATTCCTGACCGGCCTGACGAACTCGTTCATCGTGGCGAGCGTCGTCACCGTCTCCGTGGTCATCATCTCCACGCTGGCCGGCTTCGCCTTCGCCAACCTCAGCTTCAAGGGCCGTAACCTGCTGCTGCTGCTCGTGCTGCTGACGATGGCGGTGCCGCTGCAGCAGATGGGCGTGGTGCCGCTCTACCGGCTCATGGTGAGCCTGGAGTGGACGGGCACGCTCACGGCGGTGATCCTGCCCTACCTGCTCAACGGGTTCGGCGTGTTCCTGATGACGCAGTACACCCGGCAGGCCGTGCCGATGGAGCTGGTCGAGGCCGCCCGGGTCGACGGCGCGGCCACGCTGCGCATCTGGTGGAACGTCGTGCTGCCGGCCGTGCGTCCGGGCATGGCCGTGCTCGGCATCAACACGTTCATGCTCATCTGGAACGACTACATGTGGCCGCTGATCGTGCTGACCCCGGACAACCCGACGGTGCAGACCGCGATCACGAACCTCAACGAGCGGTTCTCCACGAACTACACGTTGATCTTCGCAGGCACGGCGCTGTCCATCATTCCGCTCATCGCGGTATTCATCGCATTCGGCCGCCAGATCGTCGGCGGACTCATGGAAGGTGCGGTCAAGGCGTGACGACTCAAGAGGAACAGACGCGTTCCGGCCTGCGCTTCCCCACTGGCTTCGCGTTCGGCGCGGCGACGTCGGCGTACCAGATCGAGGGCGCCGTCGCCGAGGACGGCCGCGGCACCTCCATCTGGGACACCTTCACCAAGACCCCGGGCAGGGTGCTCAACGGCCACCATGGTGACGTCGCCATGGACCACTACCACCGGTTCAAGGAAGACGTCGCGATCATGGCGGACCTGGGCCTGACGGCCTACCGCTTCTCGGTCTCCTGGCCGCGCATCCAGCCGACCGGCTCCGGCGCGGTCAACCAGAAGGGCCTGGACTTCTACCGGCGGCTCACCGACGAGCTCCTCCGGCACGGCATCGACCCCTGGCTGACCCTCTACCACTGGGACCTGCCCCAGGCGCTGGAGGACCAGGGCGGCTGGCCCAACCGTGACACGGCCTACCGCTTCGCCGAGTACGCCTCGGCGGTGCACGAAGCGCTGAAGGACCACGTACACACCTTCAGCACCGTCAACGAGCCGTGGTGCGCCGCGTTCCTCGGCTACGCCTCGGGCGAACACGCCCCGGGCAGGCGCGAGCCGCAGAACGCGATCAGGGGCGCGCACCACCTCAACCTCGCGCACGGGCTGGCCGTCCAGGCGATGGGCGCCCGGCGGGTCGGCGGCTGCGTGAACCTGTACGCGGTCACCCCCGCCACCGACAGCGAGGCGGACCTGGACGCGGCCCGGCGCATCGACGGGCTACAGAACCGGTTCTTCCTCGACGCCCTGCTGACCGGCCAGTACCCGCAGGACGTGCTCGACGACCTGGGGATGGACCCGGAGGTCATCCAGCCGGGCGACATGAAGACCATCGGTTCGCCCATCGACGTGCTGCTCGTCAACTACTACAGCCGCTTCACGGTCTCGGGAGCACCAGGCGGCAGGGCGTCGGCGGCGGCGGCCCCCACGGACTCGGCTTCTCCGTGGGTGGGCAGCGAGCACGTGTCCTTCGTCAACGGCGGCCGGCCCGTCACCGCGATGGGCTGGGAGATCGACGAGGGCGGCCTGGTGGAGATCCTCACCCGGGTGGCGCGGGACTACCCGCCGATCCCGATGGTGGTCTCGGAGAACGGCGCCGCCTTCGACGACGTGCTCGTGGACGGCCGGATCCACGACCGGGAGCGGCAGGCGTACGTGGAGGCGCACCTGGGCGCCTGCAAGGAGGCCATCGAGGCGGGCGTGCCCCTGGAGGGCTATTTCGCCTGGTCACTGATGGACAACTTCGAGTGGGCCTGGGGTTACGGCAAGCGCTTCGGCCTGGTACATGTGGACTTCGAGACCCAGGAACGGCTGCTCAAGGACAGCGCGCTCTGGTACTCGGAGATCATCCGGCAGAATAGGCGCCATGAACCGACCGACTCTTGAGGCAGTCGCGGCTCGGGCCGGGGTAGGCCGGGGCACGGTGTCGAGAGTCATCAATGGCTCGCCGAACGTCAGCGCCAAGGCCCGCGAGGCCGTTGAGCTGGCCATCCGCGAGCTGGGCTACGTGCCCAACCGTGCGGCGCGGGCCCTGGTCACGCGCCGCACGGACACGGTGGCGCTGGTGGTGTCCGAGTCCCAGTTCCGGGTCTTCGACGAGCCGTACTTCGCGGGCACCATCCGCGGCATCGGCTCGGCGCTGGCCGAGACCGGGTTGCAGCTCATCCTGGCGATGGCACGCACCCCGGAGGAGCACGCGCGGCTGGAGCACTACCTGACGGGGCAGCACGTCGACGGCGTGCTGCTCCTGTCGCTGCACGGCGCCGACCCGCTGCCGGGCAGGCTCGAGGCGATGGGCGTGCCGACCGTGCTCGGCGGCCGGCCCGTCGGCCTCGACCCCTACAGCTACGTGGACATGGACAACAGGGCAGGAGCCCGGCAGGCGGTCAAGCACCTGCTGGGCCTCGGCCGCACCGGCATCGCCACGATCGCCGGCTCCCAGGACATGGGCGTGGGCGTCGACCGCCTCTCGGGCTACCGCGACGCGCTGCTGCCCTCGGGGCTGCCGGAGCTGGTGGCCTACGGTGACTTCTCCGAGCACAGCGGCGCGGCGGCGATGACCGAGCTGCTGCGGACGCATCCCGAGCTCGACGCGGTCTTCGCCGCGTCCGACCCGATGGCGCTGGGCGCGATGCGCGTGCTCAAGGCCGCGGGCCGGGCGATCCCCGGCGACGTGGCGGTGATCGGCTTCGACGACTCCAAGGCCGCGCTGCACGCCGACCCGCCGCTGACCACCGTCCACCAGCCGACCGAGGCCATGGGCCGGCAGATGGCCCAGCTGCTGGTGGCCCGCATCAACGGCCGGGAGCTGCGCCAGCCCGTCGTGATCCTCGACACGCACCTGGTGCGCCGCGAGTCCGCCTGACGGGGAAGTGCCCCGGCCCGCCGCGGTCCCGGGCGGGGGGGCGGGGCGCCGTGTGACATCGAGAGGGAGGTGCCGTGGACAGCAGGACGAAGCGCCGGTTATCGGAGGCAGAGCTGGACGCGCTGGTCCGGCGGGCGGTGGGCACGGGCGTCACCGCCGCCACCGAGCTGACCGACGGCTACGCCAACGCCGTCTGGCGGCTGAAGCTGGGCGACGGGCGCGAGGCGGTGCTCAAGCTGGCTCCCTCGCCCGACTTGGAGCAGCTCAGCTACGAGCGCAACCTGCTGCGCATGGAGGCCGCCGCGATCGGCCTGGCGCTGGAGGCCGGCGTGCCGGTCGCCGGGCTGCTGCGGGCCGGGTTCGACGACCCGGTGCTGGGCGGCGACTACCTGCTGCTGGCCGCGCTCGACGGGGTGTCGTGGAACGACGTCAAGCCCGAGGGCGAGGCCGCGCTGCGCCGGGAGCTGGGCGGGCACCTGGCCCGGTTCAACACGGTGACGGGCGAGGTATTCGGCTACCCGCACGCCGGGATCGTGGGCGCCACGTGGCGGGAGGCGTTCCTGGCGATGGTGGCGGCGCTGCTGGGCGACACCGAGCGCTACCCGACGCCGCTGCCGCGCCCGGCCGCGGAGATCATGGCCGTGTGCGAGGCCGCGGCGCCGGCGCTGGACGAGGTGACGACGCCGCGGCTGGTGCACTTCGACGTGTGGGCGGGCAACGTCTTCCTCGACCTGAGCGGCCCGCCGCGGATCCAGGCCATCATCGACCACGAGCGGGCCTTCTGGGGCGACCCGCTCGCCGAGTTCGTCACGCCGACGATCTTCGGCGAGCTGAAGGAGGACGACCCGCTGCTGGCGGGCTACCGCGAGGTGACGCCGCTGGAGCTCACCCCGGCGGCGCGCATCCGGATCGACCTCTACCGGGCCTACCTGTACCTGATCCTGCTGGTCGAGAACGGACCCCGGCAGTACCCGGAGGACGAGTACGCCAGGGTCCGCAATCTCGCGACCGCCTCACTGGGCGAGGTGCTGGACCGCCTCGTACGAGCGGCCCCGGGGGCCGTCCGCTAGGTCGGCGCACCGGCCGCCGCCTTTGACCGTGTTCGGCACGCCGAGGTCCACGGGCGTGTTCCCCGGGCAGGCGAGCGCGCCCCTGACCGTGGTGCCCGACAGGATCGGTGCCGTGTTGCCGCTCAGCAGCGCGGCGCCGCGCAGGTCGGCGCCCACGATCGTCAGGTTCCCGGCCCCGCTCACGGCGAGCGCGCCGCTGACGCGGGCGCCGAGCAGGTGCACCTCGGCGGGCCCGGCCGCGGTGAGCGCGCCGGTGATCCGGCCGCCGGTCACCACCAGCGAGGCACCCGGCCGGACCGTGACCGCCCCCGTGACCTGGGCGTCGTCCAGGCAGGTGACGCCGTCGGCGACGGTGAGCGCGCCCCGGTGCGCGCCGGTGACCGTGCGGGTGCACGCCGGCGGCGGGGCGATGGTGGTGACGGTGAAGTCCTCCGGCTCGCCGTAGTTCCCGGCGGCGTCGATGGAGCGGTACTCGATCGTGTGCCGGCCGCGCGGCAGCTTGCCGTACACGAGGGAGTCGATCACCGTGCCCTGTTCGGAGAACGTCCACGGCAGTTCCGAGGACGTGGGCCAGCCGAAGTAGTTGAACCAGCCGTCCCCGTCCACCCGCGACTCCGACACCACGTACCCGTCGCGGTCGTCGGAGCCGGTGAGCCGCATGGTGAAGGGGCCGTTGTAGACGTAGGTGTGGCCGGACTTGGCCAGCGGCCGGGACAGCTCGTACCCGGTGCCCGGCGCGGTGGCGTCGACCGTCCACGTCAGCGTCCGGCCGCCGAGGCTCGCGGTGAGCGTGTGCGTGCCCGGCTTCAGGTCGCGCTCGCCCAGGTCCAGGTCGGTGCCCGTGAACCGGTCGCCGTTCAGCGTCCAGGTGACCTCGGGCACGGCAGCGGCGGGGTGGGTGGTCTCGACGTACACGACGTCGTCGCGGCCGAGCGGCCGGTCGGTGGGGGTGGAGGAGACGAACGCGGGCTCGACGCTGTCCGGCGGGGTGCTGAGGGCGGTGTCCACCGTCCAGGTGCGGGTCCTGGTGATGGCCGTCCTGATCGCCGGGTCGCGGACGAACTCGGTCGGGTCGGAGACGGTGGCGGTGACCGTGTGCGTGCCCGGGGCCAGGCCGAGCGTGCGCAGGTCGAGGGTGTCGCGGTCGCCGGGGAGATCCTTGCCGTCCACGTTCCAGGCAGTCGTCAGGGAGTGGCTGACGGGGCGCATCGGCTCGACCCAGAGCACCCGGTCGGCGCCGACCGGCGCGCCCGTCGGCGTGGAGTCCTGGATCACCATGGTCTTGGCGGTGATGCGCTGCACCATGACCTCGCGGCTGACCTGGTCGAAGTAGTAGCCGAGGGTCTTCATCATCGAGTGGGCGCTCGGCCGCCAGACGCCGCTGGTGTAGTACAGGCCGCCCTCGTAGCGGCCGATCGGGCCGCCCGACTCGCTGGGCTCGCCCAGCCAGCGCCACCACTTCCTGCGCTGGTCGCGCAGCTCCTGCTCGGTGAGCAGCGTGTGGTGGGCGCTGGACGGCTCGGGGCCGGTGTAGGCGCCGCCGGGGACGCCGCGCTGGTAGTAGTCGTACTCGTCCTGCAGGCCGCCCAGGGAGTGGCCCAGCTCGTGCGGGCTGATCAGGGCGGACATGCTGTTGCTGCCGGAGGCGGTGGCGTACGAGCCGCCCGCGCCGCCGTACGTGCCGCTGTTGCCGAGGGCGAGGATCTGCCGGTTGCCGGAGGAGGTGCCGGTGACCAGGTCGGCGTAGCGGGTGGCGGCGGCGTTGTCCATGGTGATCAGGCGCTGGACGCTGTTCGGGTTGCACCGGCCCCAGAAGCCCATGCTCAGCGGCGTCGTACGGCGCGGCGCGTCCAGGCCGGGGTCGCAGCTGATGCCCGACTCCCCCGAGACGATGTCGATCCGGTAGACGTTGATGTAGTTCCGGTACGACTTGAACGGCTCGATCGACCACATCACGTTGAGGTGCCGGTCGGCGTCGGCCCGGAACCGGGCCTGCTCGGCGTCGGTGTAGCCGTCGCCCATGATGATCAGGTTGAATCGTTTGGCCGTCGTGCCGGTGACCTGCACGGGCACGACCGTGGCGGAGCCCGGTTCGGCGGTGGCGCTCGCCGGGGTGGCCGGTGACACGCATAACATGGCGGCGGCCAGCACCAGGGCCGCGAAGGTACGCATGAGATGCACTATCGGTCCGTCAGGCCCGACAGTCCATCCCGATTCGATCACGCCTCGGGCAGCTCGGCCAGCATGACGGGCTGGGTGGTGGGCTTGTCCGAGCCCCGCGCGGGCTCGACGGTGAGCGCCACGCGCTCGTCGCGGTCCAGCGGCGTGACCACCACGGGCGGGCTCACCCCGTCCCGGCTCCGGTCGAGCAGGCCGGCGGGGCGCGGCCCGTCCGGGCCCATCAGCCACAGCTCGTACACCTGCGTGTCCGGCAGGTCGGCCAGGCCGGACGAGGTGAACACCATGCGTCCCTCGGCTCGGGAGATGACGAGCGTGCCGGTGCCGCCGGTGGTGACGGGCTGCCGCATCGTCTCGGCGTCCGGGGCGGCCAGCACGGCGATCATCTCCTCGTTCCTGGTGGTCAGGTCGCCCAGGTCGCGGCGGGCGTCGATGGCGACCGCGCCGAGCGCGACAGCGGCCGCCGCGGACACCGCCGACAGCGCTGCCAGCACCTTCGTACGCCTGCGCCGCAGCGGGACCACCTGCCCTCCCTCCGGGGTCACGGGGATCTCCGGCGCCATCCGGGACGCGGGCTCCGGCGGCAGGCTGAGTGTCGGCGGGTCGGTGACCTGCCGCCCGCCCGGGAGGCCGCCCGGGAGGCCGCCCGGGAGGCCGCCCGGGAGACCCATCGTGGGGGCGTCGGGCGGCAGGGGCGCGGGGGCGCGCTTCCTCGGCGGTCTCCAGACGGTCGGGCTGTCGTCGGTCACCTGCTCGGGCCAGTGGCCAGGCCAGTCATCGGGCCAGTCAGCGGACCGGCCGTCGGGCCGGGCATCGGGCCGGGCATCGGACTGGCTATCGGGTCGGGTGTCGAATCGGGCATCGGGAGGCCGTGACCGGTGTGCGGCGTCGAGGAGGCGGACCCGGACTCTGGCGGGCGGCGGCTCGGCCACCGCCTCCGCCAGCCTCGCGGCCGTCTCCCGCAGGCGTCGCACCTCGGCCGCGCATCCCTGACAAGCATGCAGGTGCTCCTCGAACAGCACCCACTCGGCGTACGGCAGTGCGTGCACGGCGTAGGCGCCAGAGAGGGTGTGGAGTTCGTCCTTCATCGTCCACTCCCTGGTGTGAGAGGCGGCTCACGCATGTACTTCGGCTGTTCGGGCACGCCGGATGGCTCTGATGCTTGCTCTTTTCACATGACGTGGAAGAATTTCATGGGGTGATGAATTGTGGGCTGCGTAATAGCGGGCGGCGGACCCGCCGGAGCGATGCTCGCCCTGCTGCTGGCCAGGGCGGGCGTCGAGGTGACGCTGCTGGAGAAACACGGCGACTTCCTGCGGGATTTCCGGGGTGACACCATCCACCCCTCGACGCTGCAGGTGCTCGACGAGCTCGGGCTGGCCCAGGAATTCCTGGAGCTCCCGCACCGCAAGGCGTACGGGCTCAAGATGGTCTCCGACGGCGGCGACATCAGGCTGGCGGACCTGCGCAGGCTGCCCGGCAGGTACGGCTACATCGCGTTCGTGCCGCAGTGGGACCTCCTCAAGCTCATCACCTCGGCCGCCGGGCGCTACCCCGGGTTCCGGCTGCTGATGAACGCCGAGGCCCATGACCTGATCCGCGAGGGCGGGGCCGTGCGCGGGCTGCGCTACCGGGACGGGTCCGGCGAGCACGAGATCAGGGCGGACCTGACGGTCGCCGCCGACGGGCGGCACTCGGTGCTGCGCGGCCGGGCCGGGCTGGTGCCCGAGAGCCTCGGCGCGCCGATGGACGTGGTGTGGTTCCGGCTGCCCAGACACGCCGGTGACCGGGACGACACGTTCCTGCGCTTGTCGCCGGGGCACATGATGGTCGCGATCAACCGGGAGACGTACTGGCAGCTGGCGTACCTGATCCCCAAGGGCGGCTACGACACGCTGCGCGAGAGCGGCATCGACGCCCTGCGCGGCCCGGTGGCCGAGCTGCTGCCGTGGCTGGCGGACCGGGCCGGGCAGATCGCCGGCTTCGACGACGTCAGCGTGCTCACGGTCGCGCTCAACCGGCTGCGCCGCTGGCACCGGCCCGGCTTCCTGTGCATCGGGGACGCCGCGCACGCCATGTCGCCGGTGTTCGGGGTGGGCGTCAACCTGGCCGTGCAGGACGCGGTCGCCACGGCCAACCTGCTGGCCGGGCCGCTCAGGGCGGGCGCGCCGATCCCCGAGTCCACGCTCCACCGGTTGCAGCGGCGGCGCATGCTGCCGACCCGGATCACGCAGGCGGCCCAGCGGCTGGTGCAGAACCGGGTGATCAGCCCGGCGCTGTCGCGGCGCTTCGACCCCTCCAGGATGCCGCGCGACCTGACAAGGATCCCGGTGATCAACCGGGTGGCGGCGCGCTTCATCGGCCACGGTGTCAGACCCGAGCACGTGACAGTAAAGGAACTTTGACTTCCTCTGGGTTCGTACGCGTATAACCGCATTCTCACAACGTGGACAAGGGGGTCGGTGGGGTCGAGCCAGTGGAATACCCTCGTATCTCGTGAGCAGCAATCTCGTGGATCTCGATTCCTGGCGAGCCCTCCCCGCGGCGCAGCAGCCTGACTGGCCGGACCGCGGCGAGCTCGACAAGGTTGTCGCCGAGCTCGGCGGCCTGCCCCCGTTGGTCTTCGCCGGCGAGTGTGACCAGCTCAAGGAGCAGCTGGCCGCCGTCGCCCGCGGCGAGGCGTTCGTCCTGCAGGGCGGTGACTGCGCCGAGACCTTCTCCGGCGCGACCGCCGACAACGTGCGCCAAAAGCTGAAGACGCTGCTGCAGATGGCCATCGTGCTGACCTACGCCGGCCGGGTGCCGGTCGTGAAGATCGGCCGGGTGGCCGGGCAGTTCGCCAAGCCGCGCTCCAAGGGCACCGAGGTCCGCGACGGCGTCGAGCTGCCCGCTTACCGGGGCGACATGGTCAACGGCTTCGACTTCACCGCCGAGTCGCGCCAGCCGGACCCGTGGCGGCTGCTCAAGGCCTACCACTCCTCGGCCGTGACCCTCAACCTGGCGCGGGCGTTCACCAAGGGCGGCTACGCCGACCTGCGGCAGGTGCACGCGTGGAACCAGGACTTCGTGGGCGAGTCGCCGGCCGGGCGCCGCTACGAGCAGCTGGCCAGGGAGATCGACCAGGCGCTGGCGTTCATGCGGGCCTGCGGGGCCGACCCCGAGGAGTTCCACACGGTCGAGTTCTACTCCTCACACGAGGCGCTCATCCTCGACTACGACCGCGCGCTCACGCGGATCGACTCGCGCACCGGGCTGCCCTATGACGTGTCGGCGCACATGGTCTGGATCGGCGAGCGCACCCGCCAGCTCGACGGGGCCCACGTCGACTTCTTCGCCAAGATCCGCAACCCGATCGGCGTCAAGCTCGGCCCCACGACCACGCCGGACGAGGCGCTGGCGCTCATCGACAAGCTCAACCCGGCCAACGAGGCGGGGCGGCTCACGTTCATCACCCGGATGGGCGCCTCCAAGATCCGCGAGCACCTGCCGGCGCTGGTCAAGGAGGTCACCGCCACCGGGGCACGGGTGGCGTGGATCTGCGACCCGATGCACGGCAACACGTTCGAGGCGCCGAGCGGGCACAAGACGCGCCGCCTCGACGACGTGCTGGACGAGGTGGCGGGCTTCTTCGAGGTGCACCGGTCGCTCGGCACGCACCCCGGCGGCATCCACATCGAGTTCACCGGCGACGACGTGACGGAGTGCGTGGGCGGCGGGCACGAGATCGGCGAGACCGACCTCGCGACGCGCTACGAGACGGCGTGCGACCCCCGACTCAACCGCAGCCAGTCGCTCGACCTGGCCTTCCGGGTGGCCGAGCTCTACCGCGGCTGACCTGGCGCGCGGGCCGGCCACCCTCCGGCCCGCCGCATGGGGCCAGAGTGATTTAGGTCTCATTGCCGGACGTAAGCGAATTCCGGTGAATTGACGGGTCCCACGACTATGATCGCCCCGAAAGATATCAATATTTCGGGAGATAACGACGTGGATAGTGCTCCGGAGGGGGTCGACCCAAACGTCCCCAACGTCGCGCGCATGTACGACTATTACCTCGACGGCAAGGACAACTTCGCGGCCGATCGGGCAGCGGCGGAGCAGATCCTCAAGAACTTTCCGCACACCAAGGAGGGCGCCCGGGCGAACCGGGCCTTCCTGCGCCGCGCGGTGCGGCACCTGGTGGACTCGGGCGTTCGGCAGATCGTCGACCTGGGCGCCGGCCTGCCGACCCAGGGCAACACGCACGAGATCGCGCCCGAGGCCCGCGTGGTCTACGTGGACTACGACTCCGTGGTGTGCGTGCACGGCAGGGCGCTGCTGGCCAGGAAGGAGAACGTCGACTTCCTGCAGGCCGACGTGCGCGAGCCGGACGAACTGCTGAACAAGCTGGGCTCGCTGGTGGACTTCGACCAGCCGGTGGCGTTCCTGATGCTGGCGATCCTGCACTTCATCCCGGACGACATCGCCTACGACGTGGTGACCAAGCTGCGCGAGACGAGCGCGCCGGGCAGCCACCTGGTGATCAGCCACGCGGTGGACCCCACGCCGGACACCACCCCGCAGGCCCTGGAGATCTACAAGAAGGCCACGGCCTCGCTGAACCTCCGGACCCGCGAGGAGATCCTGCGGTTCTTCGACGGTTACGAGCTGGCCGAGCCGGGGCTGACGTTCCCGAACGGCTGGCGTCCGGACGACCCCTCCGCCCCGGGCAACGGCATCGACTTCGGCTACGTGGGGGTCGGGCGCAAGCCCTGACCCGGATGGAACCGGCCCCGGGAACGCGAAAGCCCCGCCGTACGGGCGGGGCAGGTCGCGGGGACGGGGTCAGTTCTGCTGGGCGTTCTTCAGCTCCTCGCTGAGCTCGGCCCGGATGGCGTCCATGTCGAGCGCCCTGACCTGCCGGATCAGGTCGTCCAGCGCGGGCGCCGGGATGGCGCCTGCCTGGGCGAAGACCACGATGCCGTCACGGATGGCCATCAGCGTGGGGATCGAGGTGATGTCGAACCCCTGCGCGAGCCCCTGCTCCGCGTCCGTGTCGATCTTGCCAAAGGTGATGTCGTCGTGCTTGTCCGACGCCTGCTCGAAGATCGGGCCGAACTTCTTGCACGGCGGGCACCACTCGGCCCAGAAGTCGAGCAGCACGATCCCCTTGTCGGCGATGTCGTTGAAGTTCTTCTCGGTTACTTCGATGGTCGCCACAAGTGGCTCCTCGCTTGTTCGTAGCTGCAAATGCATCCGGTTTCAACCACGTACCCATCACCAGCATTCCATGCTCCGGCCCAGGGCGCGGCGGTGTGATCGGAGGCGGCAGGCGTTCTCCCCCGTCGGGGCGTCGTCCACGAACGGCGGGTGACGGCCGGCTGTCAAGACCCCCCTTGACACACACGGTCCGGCGGGCCGGCGGCACCGGCCACCGCACCCGGGGCGGCCGGGGACGCTCGGGATGTAGCACGCATGTCGGGCACATTACGGGGAATTTAGACCGCATATTTCCCCATAAATGTGGTTAGAACATAAAATCGTCGAACCTTGACATGGGCGGCGGCGGGTATCACCCATGCATGGACTGGGTCACCTGCGCGTATTCGGCTGCCTGCACCGGAGTCGCAAGCCGGCCGTCCGGCCTCTGCCTCGCCCACCTCACCCCGGAACAGCTCGGCGCGGCGCTCGGCGAGATGTCCCCCGGACGCCTGCTCGACCTGCGCGGCACCACCGTCACCAGCGACCTGCTGACCAGGATCCTGGAGGCCACCGGGGGCAGACCCGGGCGCACCCGGCTCGACCGGGCCAGGTTCACCGGCGACGTCCGGCTGCCCGGGGTGACGTTCGCCGGTGACGTGTCGCTGGACAACGCCAGGTTCGACCGGCTGGCCTCGTTCTTCGGCGCCCGGTTCGAGGGCAACGTGTCGCTGGCCGGCGTCCGGTTCATCCGCGAGCTGTCCTTCCACGGCGTCACCGTACGCGGGCACGTCTCGCTCGACCGGGCCGTGATGTCCCGCGACGCGCTGTTCAGCCAGGCCGTGTTCGGTCACGGGCTGTCGTGCGAGCGGGCCAGGTTCGACGGGTACGCCACCTTCGACGGGGCCCGGCTCGGCGACGGAGCGGCCTTCAGGGGGGCGCGCTTCGGCCGTACCCTGTCGTTCCGCAAGGTCAGCGGACACGCGGGGTTCGAGGCGGCGCACTTCGCCGCGGACGCGTACCTGTCGGCCACCGGCCGGCTCTCGGCGACCCGGGCCCGCGCCGACGGGTCGTTGGACGTGGCGGTCGCGCGCTGCGGCGTGGACCTGCGCGGCGTGAAGGTGACCGGCGCCACGACGGTGCGGCTCACCGACTCGCAGGCCGACCTGGAGGGCGCGGTGCTGCGCGGCCCGGCCACCGTGACGGGCCGGGGCACGTCCATGCTGACGTCGCTGCGGCAGGTCGAGGCCACCAACCTGGGGCTGTCCGGGCTGGACCTGTCGGCGTGCCGGTTCGCGGGGCTGTCCCATCCCTCGGGCGTGCGGGTCAAGGACTGCACGTTCGCGCTGACGCCGCGCGGGGTGCGGCTGAGCCTGCGCTGGCCGATGCTGCGCTGGTTCTCCCGGAGGCGGGCGCTGGCCGACGAGTCCAGCGTGCGCGGCCGGACGGACGCGGACGACCCGGGCACCTCACCGGACCGGCTGGCCGCCCTCTACGCGGGGCTGCGGCCCAGCGACCGTGCCACCTCGGCCGACTTCGCGTTCGCGGCCATGGAGATGCGGCGCCAGGCCGGCCACGGGTGGTGGTTGTCGGTGTCGTGGCTCCTGTGCGGGTACGGCATGCGCATGGGGCGGGCGGCGGCCTGGTTCGCCCTGCTGGCGGCGATCACGGCCGCCGTCGTCCTCTGGGGCTCGGCCTCCCACGCCACCAGCCGCCCCGCTCCCCCGAACCCCACCGTCCACCGCTGACCCCGCATGCCCTCCCACCCGCCGCTTCCACCGGACGGGCGGGAACGCCTGAGCGTGCTCTCACTCGCGGCTCCGGCCGAACCGGCGGTAGCCGCCCGAGCGTGCTCCCACCCGCGGCCTCCGCCGAACCGGGGAAAGCCGCCCGAGCGTGCTGCCACCCGCCGCCTCCACCGGACGGGCAGTGGCGGGACGGGCCCGAGGTGGGCGCGCCGGGTGGGTGGGTGGGTCAGAGGTCGGCGGCGATGGCTTCGATGGCGCCGAAGTGGCGGGGCCAGCCGCCGCCCATGATGCGCCGGGACAGCTGCTGCACCTCGTCGTCCGGGTCGAAGCCCTCGTGGTCGAGGAACAGCCGGGTGCCCCTGCCCTCGGGCTCCAGCCGCCAGGTGACCGTCCAGTCGGCCCGCTTGCCGTCGCTCCAGCTGATCTTCAGCAGCTTCTCCGGTTCGATCCGCAGCACCTCGCAGTGGACCACCCCGTCGAACCCGACCTGCTTCTTGGGCTGCGTGGTGAAGGTGAACCGGTGCCCCACCTCCGCCTTGAAGTCGTTGGGCATGAGCCAGCGGGCGACCAGCTCGGGTTCGGTGAGCGCGCGCCACACCTTGGCGGGCGGGTGCGCGATGAACTGGTCGAGCCGGATGGCGCGCAGATCTTCAGCGGTCTTCTCGTGGGACATCGTCGTCCTCCATGTCGTCGAGCAGAGTGGTGAGGGCGGTGAGCCTCTCCCGCCAGAACCGTTCGTACGGGGTGAGCCAGTCGCGGAGCTCCATGAGCGGTTCCGCCTCCAGGCGGTAGTGGCGTTCCCTGCCCCTGCGGGTCTCGGCCACCAGCCCCGCGTCCCTGAGCACCTTGAGATGCTCCGACACGCTGGGCCTGCTCATGTCGAACCGCTCGGCCAGCCGGCCGGCGGGCTGGGCGCCCTCGTCGAGCAGCAGTCGCAACAGCTCGCGCCGGGCCGGGCTGGCCAGCGCGGCGAAGACGTGGTCGGCCGTCACGCCTGGCTGACCACGAATCCGTTGCCGAACGGGTCGTGGAAGAGCAGCTGGCGGCCCCACGCCTGCTCGCTCGGCCCCTCGAAGGCGACCTCGTGCTCGCGCAGCCGGTCGGCCAGCGCGTCGAGGTCGGGCGCGGCCACGACCAGGCCGCCGATGGGCGCCATGTCCGGGAACCAGGAGGCCAGCAGCAGCGTGGTCTCGGCGCCCTTGGGGGCGACGGTGAGCCAGCGGCCCATGGGGAACGGGTTGTCGGTGCGGACCTCGAAGCCGAGCACGCCGGTGTAGAAGTCGAGCGCCCTCGCCTGGTCGGCGACGGGCACGGTGACGGTGAGGATGGAGGAGATTGGCATGTCAGCCACTATATGTAGGATTTTTCCTACATGACAACCGCTCAGGCGGAAAATCAGGGAATTCCCCGATGGGGACCGGGGATCACCGTCCGTACACTGGGAGCCATGCTCATCGACGACTACGTGGCAGAACTCGAGGACGCCCTGTCCGGGCCCCGGGGACCCAAGCGCGACATGGTCGTCGAGGCGCGCGACAGCCTGACCGACACCGCCGACGGGCTCGAGGCCGACGGGCTCGACCGGGCGGAGGCCGAGCGGCTGGCGGTGGCGGAGTTCGGGCAGGTCTCCGAGATCGCGGCCGGCTACCAGTCCGAGCTGACCGCCTCCTCCGGCCGGCGGCTGGGCGTGCTGATGTTCGTCAGCGTGCCGATCACCGTGGCCATGTGGTCGGTGCTGTGGCGGATCTACCCGGCCGACGACGACATCTGGATCAACCGGCCGGCGTGGTACACGACCGTCGCGCGGCTGCTGGACATCGTCCAGCTCGCCACCGGGCTCTACGGCGGGCTCGTGCTGTTCGCGCTGAGCCGGGGCGCACGGTGGATCCGCCGGCCGCGGGTGGCGACCAGGTCGCTGGGCGTGCTGGTGTGGACGGCGCTACCGGTGACGGCCGGGCTGGGGCTGTTGCTGACATACGGCACGGACGCGCCGAACACGCTCGGCTTCCTGCCGGGCGTGCTGGCCAACCTGGTGACCGCCGCCATGTGGGGCATGCAGATCTACTGTGCCACGCGCTGCGTACGCATCACCCGGGTGCCCGCCACCGACCTCACCCGATGACCCTGGCCTCGGCCCGCAGGACGCTGCCGATCACGTTGGTGAACTCCCGCCAGGCCGATCGCTCCCCCTGGAGCTGCTTCCTGCCCGAGTCGGTCAGCCGGTAGGTGCGGCGCTTGCGCCCGCCCACCGTGGCCCACTCGCTGGACAGGTAGCCGATGCGCTCCAGCCTGCGCAGGGCCGGATAGACGGTGCCCGTGGGCACGTTGAGGGCACCACCGCTGCGCTCCTGGAGCGCCTCGATGATCGCGTAGCCGTGCAGCGGCTCTCGCTCCAGCACTGAGAGCAGCAGCGCGTCCATGTGCCCGCGCAGCGCATCGGGATTCATGACATCGATCCTAGACACCCGTGCTTCATGTAGGCAGTCTACATGTAGGCTTTCTACATATAGAGAGGCACGACAACGGAGCGATGTATGGACGTACTGGATCTGGCACGCACGCAGTTCGCGGTGACGGGCAGCCTGCACTTCCTGTTCGTGGTGCTCACCCTGGGACTGGCCCCGCTGGTGGCGATCATGCACACCCGGTGGGCGAGGTCGGGCAAGCCGCTGCATGAAGGCATGACGCGTTTCTGGGGGCAGGTCTACGTCATCAACTACGCGCTGGGCATCGTGACCGGGCTGGTGATGGAGTTCCAGTTCGGCCTGGCGTGGAGCGGGCTCTCGCACTACGCGGGCGACGTCTTCGGCGCGCCGCTGGCCATGGAGACGCTGGTGGCCTTCTTCCTGGAGTCCACGTTCCTGGGCCTGTGGATCTTCGGCTGGGGGCGGCTGCCCAAGTGGGCGCACGTGGCCTGCATCTGGGTCGTGACGCTGACGGCGTACGCGAGCGCGTTCTACATCATGGTCGCCAACTCCTTCCTGCAGAACCCGGCCGGCGCCGTGGTCACCGGCGGGCGGATGGAGCTGACCGACTTCGGCGCCCTGCTCACGAACAAGGCCCTGATCTTCTCCTTCCCGCACGTGATCGGCGCCGGGCTGTTCACCGGTGGCATGGTGCTGGTGGGGGCCGGCGCGTGGCGGCTGTGGCGGCGCGCCCCCGAGGTGGAGTTCTTCACCCGCTCGCTGCGCATGGGCGTGGTCACGGCGGCCATCGGGATCTTCCTGACGATGGTCTTCGGGTACGCGCAGTTCGCCGGGGTGCCGGAGGGCAAGTTCGGCGACCACAACGTGGCGGCGGCCGTCGGGCTCGGGTTCATGATCGAGTTCGGCCAGTTGCTGGGGCTCGTCGTGCTGCTGGTGATGCTGCCGATGATCTCCATCCTGCCGAGGGCGCGGTGGACGCACCCGATCCTCATCGCGATGACGCCGCTGCCGTTCGCCCTGTCGATCATGGGCTGGATGGCCCGGGAGATCGGGCGGCAGCCCTGGATGATCTGGGAGAAGCTCACCGTGGCCGACGCCATGTCGCCCGGCCTGACGCCGGGCATGGTGACCGCCTCGCTCATCGGGTTCTCGGCCGTACTGGGGCTGCTGGCGATCGTCGACTACGTCCTCATCGCCCGGCTGATCCGGCGCGGGCCGCGGGCCCTCGACCTCGGGGCCGCCGCCGATGAGCCACGGACCCCCGCGCTGAGTTACTGAGCCGGCTACTGAGGAGTGCTGACAATGGAAGTGATCTGGTTCGTCTTCTTCGCGGCGCTGCTGGCCGGCTACTTCGCGCTCGAAGGGTTCGACCTGGGCGTCGGGCTGCTGCTGCCGGTGCTGGGCAGGACGCGCGCCAACCGGGACCGGATGGTGGCCGCCATGGCCCCGTACGTGCTGGCCAACGAGGTGTGGCTGGTGGCGGTGGCCGGGACGATGTTCGGCGTCTACCCGCTGCTGGAGGGCGAGGTGCTGTTCGGGCTGTACCCGCTGGTGGTGGCCATGCTGCTGTGCTGGGTGCTGCGGGACGCCGGGCTGTGGTTCCGGCGCAGGCTGGACGGCTCCGCGTGGCGCGGGCTGTGGGACGGGGCGATCGCGTTCGGGTCGCTGGGGCTGTCCGTGGGCTGGGGGATGGCGCTGTACGCGGCCGCCACCGGGTTCGAGTCCTCCCCCGTGCACCCGGTCGGGCTGCTGCTGGGCGTGGTGGTGACGTTGCTCTTCGCCTTCCACGGGTGGACGTTCCTGGGCTGGCGGACGCCGGGCGTGTTCGGCGCCACCAGGTCGGGGCGGGTGCTGCTGGTCTCGGGCCTGGTGGCCGCGCTGCCCGCGGTGGGGGTGCTCGCGGGCGCGATGCCGTACCTGCTGGAGCACAGCGCGCCCCCGGCTACGTTGAATGTGCTCAGTGTCATGGTGCTGCCGTTCGCACCCATCATGCTGGGCGCGCAAGTATGGGTGTGGCGCACTTTCCGCCCAGGGAAGGACGTCCCCCGGCTCCCGTCGTTCTTCTGAGGGAACGTGCACAAGGATCTCCTCGCACTCATGCGGGCCGAGCGCTCGGTCCGCCGCCACCTCGGTGTCACCATGGCCGCCGCGCTGCTGGCCGGGCTGCTCGTGCTGGTCCAGGCCGAGCTGCTGGCCGGGGTGCTGTCCGGCCGGTTCACCGCTGCCGCGCTGGCGCTGCTGGCGGCGGTGGTCGGCGTACGGGCGCTGCTGGCCTGGACCCAGGGCGTCTTCGCCGGGCGGACCGCGACGGGCGTGAAGTCCGCCCTGCGGTACCGGCTGCTGGAACGGCTGCGCGAGCTGGGCCCCGGCCGGCTCGCCGCGCACCGCTCCGGCGAGCTCGTCACGCTGGCGGGGCGCGGCCTGGACCGGCTCGACGCCTACCTGACCGGCTACCTGCCGTCGATCGCGGTGGCCGCGGTGGTGCCGCTGGCCGTGCTGATCCGGCTGTTCGCGGCCGACCTCGCGAGCGCGGTGATCGTGCTCGTCACGCTGCCGCTGATCCCCGTCTTCGGCGCGCTGGTCGGGATGACGACGAAGGCCGTCACCGAACGGCAGTTCCTGGCGCTGTCACGGCTCGGCGGCCACTTCCTGGACGTGGTGCGCGGCCTGCCCACGCTGCGGGCGTTCGGGCGGGCCCGCTACCAGGCCACGGTCATCGAGCAGATCGCCGACGCCCACCGCGGCGCCACCATGCGGACGTTGCGGGTGGCGTTCCTGTCGTCGCTGGTGCTGGAGCTGTGCGCGTCGCTGTCGCTGGCGCTGGTGGCGGTGCCGATCGGGCTGCGGCTGCTCGGGGGGTCGCTGGATCTGACGACGGCGCTGCTGGTGCTGTTGCTGGCGCCGGAGGCGTACCTGCCGCTGCGGGCGATGGGGACGCGCTTCCACGCCTCGATGGAGGGGGTGGCCGCCGCCGACGCGGCCTTCGCCGTACTGGACCGGTCGGCGGAGGAGCCGCGGGAGCGCGAGGGGCGCCGGGAGACCCCCGGCGCCGGGGCTCCGGAGATCCGCCTCGAGAACGTGACCGTACGCTATCCGGGCCGGGACACCCCCGCGCTGGAGAACGTCTCGCTCTCCATCGGCCCGCGCGAGCGGGTCGCCCTGGTGGGCGAGAGCGGCGGGGGCAAGAGCACGCTGCTCCACCTCATCCTCGGCTTTGTCGAGCCGTCCGCGGGGCGGGTCCTGGTCGACGGCACGGACCTGCGGGACCTCGACCTGGCGAGCTGGCGGGCGCGGCTGGCGTTCGTGGCGCAGCGGCCGCACCTGTTCGCGGCGTCGGTGGCCGACAACATCCGGCTCGGGGCGCCCGCGGCGTCCCTGGAGGAGGTCCGCCGGGCGGCCGCGGCGGCCCACGTGGACTTCGTGGCGGCGCTGCCCCAGGGGTTCGACACGGTGGTGGGCGAGCGGGGGACCAACTTCTCGGCGGGGCAGCGGCAGCGGATCGCGCTGGCGCGCGCCTTCTGCCGGGCCGACGCCACGGCGCTGCTCCTTGACGAGCCCACGGCGCGGCTGGACGGGCGTAGCGAGGCGGCGGTGGTCGCGGCCACCTCGGACCTGGCCCGGGACCGCACGGCCGTCATCGTGGCCCACAGGCCCGCCATGATCGACCTCGCCGACCGCGTCATCCGCGTCCACGAGGGCCGCATCACCTCCGACACCACCCGGTCCCCCGCCACCCGGCCGGCTGGTGCCGACGCCCGACCGACCGCTCATTCGGCCACCCGGCCGGCGCCGCGATCGGCCGCCCAACCGGCCGCCCGACCAGCCGCCGCCTCTCGCCCGGCCTCCGCCGAAGCGCGGATCGCCGACGCGGGCGCGGCCCCGGTGCACGACGGCCCGGCGCACGGCGGGCTCGCGCACGACGGCCCGGCGCCCGCGGCCGACGCGGCGGGTGGCGTCGATCCGCCTCCGCGCGCCGGAGGCGATCGGCGGGGACAGGAGCGGGCTGAGGCGCGGCGTGAGGGGAGCGGGCGGTGAACCGGCGTATGGGCACGCGGCTCGGCTGGGCCGTGCTGGCGGGGGCGGCGGCCGACCTGGCCGGGCTGGGGCTGATCGCCGCCGCGGCCTGGCTGATCACCCGGGCCGCCGAGCAGCCGCCCCTGGCCGCCCTCAGCGTGGCGATCGTGGCCACCAGGGCGTTCGCCACCGGCAAGGGCGTCTTCCGGTACGCCGAGCGCCTCACCGGCCACGACGTCGCCCTGCGTGCCCAGGCCGGCACCCGGGAGCGGCTCTACCAGGCCCTCATCCCGCCCCAGCAGCCCCGCCACGGCGGCGCCGACCTGCTGAGCCGCATGGTGGACGACACCGAGGCCGTACAGGACCTGCTCGTCCGCTGCCTCCTGCCGGCCGCCGCGGCGGCGATCGCGGGGCTGGCCGCCGTCGTGATCGGGCTCACGATCCTGCCGGTGGCGGCGCTGGTGCTGGTGGCGGGGCTGGTGGTGGCCGGGGTGCTGCTGCCCGCCGGTACGGCCGCCGCGGCCCGCCGCTGGTCGGCCAGGATCGCCCCCGCGCGGGCGGCGCTGGCGGGCCGGGTGGCCGACCTGGTGCACGGCTCCGCCGACCTGGCCGCGTACGGCGCCGACGGCGAGGCCCTGAGCAAGGCCCTGTCGGCCGACGAGTCGCTGGCCGCGCTGGAGCGCCGCCAGGCCCGCGTGCACGCGGCCGCGCTGGCCGGCGGCACCCTCGTGCAGGGGCTTACCGTGGCGGCCGTCGTCCTGCTCGCCCAGGCGGCGGGGGCTGATTCGGTGGGCACGGCCGTGCTCGCGCTGACCTCGCTGGTCGCCTTCGAGCCGGTGCTGCCGCTGGCGGCGGCGGGCGAGCGGATGGCGGGCATCATGGCCGCGCTCGGGCGGCTGCGCGAGGTGCGCTCGGCCACCCCGGCGGTCACCGAGCCCGCCGCGCCCGCGCCCCGCCCCGAGGCCCCGCTGACCGTCGAGATCGACGACCTCGTGGTCCGCCACGCCGCCTCCGACGCCGCCCGCCCCGCCCTCGACGGCGTGTCGCTGCGGCTCACCCCCGGCAAGCGGGTCGCGATCGTCGGTCCCAGCGGGGCCGGAAAGAGCACCCTGCTGGCGGCGCTCATGCGCCTGGTCGAGCCCGAGTCCGGCGGCATCAGGGTCAACGGCGCCGACCTGCGGGACCTGTCCGGCGACGACGTACGCGCGCTGATGACCGGCCTCACCCAGGATCCCTACATCTTCCGCGCCAGCCTCCGCGACAACCTGCGCCTGGCCGGCCCCGGCGCCGACGACGAGAGGCTGCGGCGGGCCGTGCGCGACGCCAGGCTCGACGAGTGGGTCGAGCGGACCGGGTGGGACGCCGAGCTGGGCGAGGACGGCAGGACCGTGTCCGGCGGCCAGTTGCAGCGGCTGGCGCTGGCCAGGGCGCTCCTGTACGACCCGCCGGTGCTCCTGCTCGACGAGCCCGCCGAGGCGCTCGACGAGGAGACGGCCGACCGGCTGATGAGCGACCTGCTCGACGTGACCAGGGACCGCACGACGCTGCTCGTCACGCACCGCCTCAAGGGGCTGGAGCTGGTCGACGAGGTGGTCGTGCTGGAGGAGGGCCGGGCCGTCCAGCGGGGGCGGCACGACGAGCTCGTCTCCGTGCCCGGCTACTACCGCGACCTGTGGGAGTCCGAGGTCCTCACCCGGCGGTAACCCTCCCGGCCCCGTCCGGGGATTGAGTTGGCGGCGCCATCAGGTTTACGATGCAAACCAGTTTGTCATTCCGAGGAGTTTGCATGGTGGACGAAGAGCGCAGTCCCGAGGAGACGCTCCGCATCATCGACGAGCAGAGCGTGGCCACGGTCAAACGCCTCTACGGCGATCCGCTGCTGCTCTACGTCCCATGGGGCGCCGCCTGGCTGCTCGGCTTCGGCGCGCTGTTCCTGCACTACGGGCTGTACGGGCAGTCCTACGCGCCCATCACGCAGATGCAGGCCGTGGCCGTGCTGATGGGCGCCCAGCTCGTCGCGGGGGCGGTGGCCGCGTACGGGATCGTGCGGATGAACATGCTGGTCCGCGGCGACTCGGCCGCCAGGGGCATGATGTACGGCTACGCGTGGTTCGCCGGGATGCTGCTCATGTCGGTCATCGCCGCCCGGATGGGCCCGCTGCTGCCGGACCATGAGAGCGGCCTGCTGTGGGGAGGCAGCGCGCTCATGGTGGTGGCCGTCCTCTACATGGCCGGCGGCGCGGTCTGGCTCAACTGGCCGATGTTCTTCGTCGGCGCCTGGACCGCCGGCGTCGACGCACTGGGCGTGCTGCTCGGCGCCGGCTGGCACGCGCTCCTGGCGGCCGTGCTGCTGGGCGGCGGTTTCATGGTCGCGGGGCTGTGGCTGAGGCGCTGCCTGTGACGGCGGACAAGGCGTTGCCCGAGCTCGACCCGGTGATCCACGCGCAGGCGCGGCTGCGCGTGGTCGCCTCGCTCAACGTCCTCGGCGACGGGGACGAGATGGCCTTCAACTCGATGAAGGAGCTGCTGGGCATGACCGCCGGGAACCTGTCGGTGCACCTGACCAAGCTGGAAGAGGCCGGATACGTCCGGATCAACAAGACCCACAAGGGCCGCACCCCCGTCACATACGTGGCGCTCACCAAGCGCGGCCGGCTGGCCTTCGAGGACTACACCAAGGCGATCCGCGCCCTGCTCGACAACGCTGGAGGCATGTGATGACGGTCCTCGCCCGGGCGATCGAGGCCACCCGCCGCTACGGCGACGTGCTGGCCCTCGACCGCGTCTCGCTCGACATCCGGGCCGGCGAGCTGGTCGGCCTGCTCGGCCCCAACGGCGCGGGCAAGTCCACCCTGATCAACCTGTTCGTGGGGCTGCGCCGGCCGACCTCCGGCACCGTCGAGCTGTTCGGCGGCTCGCCCCAGGACCCGGTCGTTCGGCGCGGGATCGGCATGACGCCGCAGGAGACGGGGCTGCCGGAGACGCTGCGCGTCGGGGAGGTCGTCGACTTCGTGTCGGCGCACTTCCCCGACAGGGCGGACAGGGGCGAGCTGCTGGCCCGCTTCGGACTGCTCGATCTGGCCTGTCGGCAGGTCGGCGGGCTGTCCGGCGGGCAGAAGCGGCGGCTGGCCGTGGCGCTGGCGTTCGCGGGCAGGCCGCGGCTGGTGTTCCTCGACGAGCCGACGACCGGCCTGGACGTCGAGGCGCGCCGCTCGTTGTGGGCGGGCATCAGGTCGTTCCACGAGGACGGCGGCACGGTGCTGCTGACCAGCCACTACCTGGAGGAGATCGAGGCGCTGGCCGAGCGGGTGGTGGTGGTCGGCCAGGGCCGCGTGCTGGCCGACGACACGGTGCGCGCCGTACGCGACCTCGTGGGCGTGCGCCGCGTCTCGCTGGTCGCCGCGGAACTGCCGGAGCTGCCCGGCGTGATCGGCACGGAGCGCCACGACGGCCGGGTCGACCTGGTGACCACCGACCCCGACCGGCTGGTCGTCGAGCTCGTACGGAGCGGCACGCCGTTCTCCGGCCTGGAGGTCAGGCCGACCACCCTGGAGGAGGCCTTCCTCGCCCTCACCTCGAAGGAGACAGAGCATGTCTAGCCTGGTCGCCGCGCACACGCGTTATCTCCTGCTGGAACAGCTCAGGGTGCCCATCGGCCTGCTGGCCGGCGCGCTGTTCCCGGCCATCTCGATGGTGGCGTTCGTGGTGCCGCTGGCGGGTGGCGATCCCCGGCCGGCCACCATGGCGACGGGCTCGCTGATGTTCTTCGGCGCGATGGCCGGGGCCCTCATCGGGCTGAGCATCACCGTGGCCCAGGACCGCGAGCAGCCGTGGAACCCGTACCTGCGCACGCTCCCCGCCGGTCCGCTCCCCCGCTTCACCGGCCGGATCCTGGCCACGCTCGCCGTCACACTGGTGTCGGTGGTGCCGGTGCTGCTGGTCGCGGTGTTCCTCACCGAGGCGACGACCACGCCGGTGCGGCTGCTGCTGGGGCTGGGCGTGCTGGTCGTGGGGGTCGTCCCGTTCATGCTGATGGCCCTGTTCATCGGCTTCGTGATGACGGCCAAGGGCGCGATCGCGATGTCGCAGGCCCTGTTCTTCCCGATGGCCATCGTGGGCGGGCTGTTGCTGCCCCCGGCGATGCTGCCGGACTTCATCGCGGTCGTCTCGCCGTACGTGCCGACCAGAGGCGTGGCGGAGCTGCTGTGGGCGATCACCGCGGGCACCACGCCGGACCCGGTGGCGCTGGTGGCGCTGGCCGTGTGGACCGTGGTCGCGGCGGCGGGGGCCGCCTGGGCCTATCGCCGCGACGAGGGCCGGCGCTTCTCCTGACCCTCCCGACACCGGATGGGTCTGGATTGGGGGGGTGTGCCGCCGAGTCCGCAGCGATCTCGACGGCACACCCGTCCATGAGGGGGTCCTGTTATTTGTTCTCCGCGAGAGTGACGGTGACCTCGCTGGTCGCGCCGTCCCTCATATAAGTGATCTTGACCTGTTGCCCTGGTTTGAAACCTCTGACCTGCCCGACAACCGTATCGCCTCCGTCAACCGCCTTGTCGCCGATCCTCGTGATCAGGTCGCCCTGCTGCAGCCCGGCCTTCTCGGCGGGGCTCCCGTCGGTGACCTGCCTGACGAGGGCGCCGGGGACGTCGCCCGTCGCGTCGGTGACGCTCACGCCGAGGAAGGCGTGGCTGACCTTGCCGCTGCTGATGAGCTGCTCGGAGACCTGCTTGGCGGTGTTGACCGGGATGGCGAAGCCGACGCCGCCGCCCGCGGCGTCCGAGGCGATCGCGGTGTTGATGCCGATGAGCTCGCCCGCGGCGTTCACCAGCGCGCCACCGGAGTTGCCCGGGTTGATCGAGGCGTCGGTCTGGATGGCGCCGCCGATCGTGGTGGGCGCGGCCTGGCTCTGCTGCTCCTGGCCCCAGCCGGGCGGGATCTGCTGACGCTGGTCGTTGCCGAGGTTGAGCGTGCGGTCAAGGGCGCTGACGATGCCCGCCGTGACGGATCCGTCGAGGCCGAGCGGGCTGCCGATGGCGAGCACGGCGTCGCCGACCTTGAGCTGGTCGCTGTCGCCGAGCGTGGCCTTGGTCAGCCCCGAGACGTCCTCCGCCCTGATGACGGCGAGGTCGGTGGCGGGGTCGGTGCCGACGACGGTGGCCTTGGCGGTCTTGCCGTCGCTGAACTTGACGGTCATCTGCCCGCCCTGCCCCGCGCCCACGGCCACGTGGTTGTTGGTGAGGATGAGCCCGTCCTCCGACAGCACCACGCCGGAGCCCTCTCCCGTCTGCCCCTGGATCATCACGACGGAGGGCTGCACCTTCGCCGCTACCTCGGCGACCGTGAGCTGCGCCGAAGCAGACTTGAAGACGGGGCTGGGGGCGCCGGTGTTACTGCTGGCGACCGTCTCGGGCTGGAACGAGGTGGCGACGACGGCCCCCACGGCTCCGCCGCCGACCGCCATGGCGGCCAGGGCGAGCCCGGCGATGGCCTTCTGACCTACGGTGAAGCGCAGCTTCTTGGGCGGCGCGGGAGGCGGAGGCGGAGGCACCTCCATGGCGATCGTGTCCCGCCGGGGAAAGCCCCCGGCGGCCGGCGGGGTGGCGCCGAACTGGCTCCACCCACCGGTGCCCTGCTCGCGAGGCTCGTTCGCGTTCATCTGTCATCTCCTCAAATCCCGATGATTCAAGGGTGTCAAGAGTCGCGTAAGAGCTGGTTAAGCCGGTGATCTGTACTGTCTGAGACGACTCACACACGGCTTATTACTGCTGGTCGGAGGAACGTCACCATCTCCGCAGGACCTTAAAAGATCTTCGAATGGTTTGCACATGGGTGATCGCCCGTTCAATCTGCCCGGCAGAGCTTGAGCGAAATGCCGCCATCCCCGCCCGGGCAGGTGTCCCGCTGGCGTCGCTCATCGACTCGTGGAAGCTCGCGCTCCGGTCGGCCAGGAAGGCGGCAGCACCATCACGATGTACCTTCGCGTCGCCGGGTGCTGCGTCGCCTACTTCGAACAGATTCCCGCCCAGGGCGCTGCAGTCGGCGCCCGAGCCGTGAACCTTGCCAACGCCCCCGCGACCTACGCCCGGACGTGGGCGCAGAATCACGTGGCCGCAGGCGATCTTCCTGTCGCACGCCAACGCGACCACGGGCTCCTGGCCACCCTGCGCACCACCGGCATCATCGACACCTGAATCGTGGGGTGCCCGCGCGGAGGCGGCGCTTCGCCTCCACCACGGGATGCACGACCGGTCCACCACGATCTGTCGGCTTCTGATGCAGCGGCCGGAGATTCAGGCGCGCCGGCGGGCAGCGTCGGCGATCCACAGCGCTGCCGCTCCGAGGCAGCAGATCAGTTGAGCTGCCGTCAACGCCCGCTCAAGTCCTATGGGGAGATCGCCGGTCACGGCTATCACGCTCAGCGGGATGAACGCGGCGATCAGGAGATTCGCCCATCCGCTGATGCGGCCGAGGCGGTGTTTTCCCAGCTGGGGAAACCATGCCGGCGGATGACCGGTGATCACGGTGTAGGTGCCTAGGGCGACGTTCAGGACAGCCAGCGACAGCAGCACCCACACTAAGTCGGACGTCACCCGCTCATTATCCAACAACTGTCCTTGACCTGCCACTCCCATGATCGTGGCCGCCCGCGTATCGACTCCAGCCGTCGTCCCCGGGATGCGCTGTGCGTCGGCGAAGGGAGCGCGGGCGGCCCGCTACGGGAGTACGCCCCACGCGCGCAGCAACCCCGCCACCAGCGTCGCCGTCACGCCTGTCACGACCGCGGCAGTGCGCACGTTCCTGTGCAGGCGAACCATCTTGCGCACCTCACGCAGTTGCCGCTCCCGGGCCCGCTGGGCGCGTAACTGGGCGATCTGGTGCCGGCTCGTCACCTTCAACCGGCTTCGGTCAATCTCCTGGCGCTTCATGACCTGATTCTGCCCAAACGGCGCACGCCGCGCCTACGAACGGAGCGCTGGCGATCCAGCTCGACCCGCTCGGTCCCATCGTCATCGGAGCCCGGGAGATCCACGACCAGCTCCTGGCCACCGACCGCGTGGACGGCGTCCGCGGCGAGGTCATCTCGTTCATCGCCACCAGGGGAGGGTGACATGCCCTGGTTGACCGGGCGGGCCACCGTCACCAAGCGGACCGGCCTCCCCGTCGTCGAGGTGGCCCGGTGGAAGACGAGAGGCGGGGTGGCAGCTCGATCGGCATCGAGGCCGAGAACAACGGACGGCAGGCGTGGCCCGTCGTGCAGTGCTCGCCACCAACGCCTGTGCCGGAAACTCTGCCGCGAGTTCGCGCTCACCGACGACGGCGTGTGGGGCGAGGGCTGCTGGATGGCTGCCCTCGCCTAGCCGCGGCCCCGAATAAGCAACCCCGTCCCCAACCAGAGCGCTGCCTGGACGGCCGCTACCTTGGCGTACCAATCCCACGGAATCGGGTCATCGCCCACCGCCAAGGAGAACACGACTCCGACGATGAGCAGGCACCCCCCGAAACCACACCGCTGGTGGTCAACGTAGCGACAGGGCGAACACTGACCTGCTGCCCGTACCAGTTCACGGCCGATCTGAAGCGTGTCACGCCGGAGATCATCTCATGCCGATCCGGCCCTAGGAAGGGCAGCTCTGGGGCCCATCGTCCCAGCCTTCATGGCTGAGCTTTTTCATGTTCCCGAGCCCCATGGAGCTCCCGTGTCCAAGATCCCCCTCGCCCTGGTCCTCACAGGAGGCAGCCCCGGCCGCCGCGCGCTCGTGCGGTCATGGTTTCGGGAGCGTATGGAGACGCCACGGCGCCTGGGAATATCGGTCGGACACGATGCAGGGTTCTACTTTTCCGCGGGCCAGTACTCGTCCCTCAGCAGCCGCTTGTAGAGCTTGCCTGTCGGATGGCGGGGCAGCTCGGGCCGGAAGTCCACCGTCTTGGGGCACTTGTAGTGGGCCAGGTGCTCCCGGCAGTACGCGATCAGCTCCGCCTCCAGACCCGGCCCCGCCTCGTCCATGGACACCGGCTCGACCACGGCCTTGACCTGCTCCCCCATCTCCTCGTCCGGCACCCCGAACACCGCCACGTCGGCCACCTTCGGGTGCACCGACAGCACGTTCTCGGCCTCCTGCGGGTAGATGTTCACCCCGCCGGAGATGATCATGTACGAGCGGCGGTCGGTGAGGTAGAGGAAGCCCTCCTCGTCCAGGTAGCCGATGTCCCCCAGCGTGGTCCAGCCCCGGCCGAGGGGGTCCTGGGAGGAGCGGGTCTTGGCGGGGTCGCCGTGGTACTCGAAGCGGCCGCCGTTCTCGAAGTAGATCGTGCCGTGCTCGCCCGGCGGCAGGTCGTTGCCGTCCTCGTCGCAGATGTGCACGACGCCGAGCAGCGAGCGGCCGACCGTGCCCTTGTGCTGGAGCCAGTCCTGGGGGCCGACGTAGAGGAAGCCGTTGCCCTCGGTGCCCGCGTAGTACTCGTGGACGATCGGGCCCCACCAGCCGATCATCTGCTCCTTGACGGGGACGGGGCAGGGGGCGGCGGCGTGGATGGCGTACTGGAGGGAAGAAAGATCGTATTTTGTCCGGGTTTCTTCGGGCAGCTTGAGCATCTTGATGAACATCGTGGGGACGACCTGCGAGTGCGTCACCTTGTACCGCTCCACCAGCGCCAGGTACTGCTCCGGGTCGAAGCGCTCCATCACCACGACCGTGGCCCCGAGCCGCTGGAACGTCAGGCTGTAGCGCAGCGGCGCGGCGTGGTAGAGCGGCGCGGGCGACAGGTAGACGCTGTCCTCCGACGGCGCGAACAGGCCCTTGATGAGCTGCAGCAGCATGCCGGGCTCGTCGAGCGGGCCGTGCGTGGAGGCCAGCTTGACGCCTTTGGGCCGGCCCGTGGTGCCCGAGGAGTAGAGCATGTCCATGCCCATGCACTCGTCCTCGATCGGGGTGACCGGCTGCTTGGCCACCGCCTCCTCGTACGACTCGAAGCCCTCGGCCACGCCGTCCAGCATGAGCCGCAGCTCGACGTCCGGCGTGGTGGCGGTGACGGAGGTGGCGACGCCGGCCAGGTCCGCGCTCGAGAGGAACACGCGGGCGCCGCAGTTGTTGACGATGTAGGCCAGCTCGTCGGTCTGCAGCCGTGAGCTGATCGGCGTGTAGTACAGGCCCGAGCGGTGCGCCGCCCAGGCGACGGCCAGGAAGAGGGGGTGGTTGGCGAGCATGAAGGCGATGTGGTCACCCGGCCGCAGCCCGGCCGCGCGGAACAGGTGGGCCAGCCGGTTCGACTCCTCGTCCAGCTCGCGGTAGGTGACGACCTGCCCGGAGCCCGCCATGATCACAGCGGGCTTGTCTGGGGTGACTGCTGCGATGGCTCCCGGATACATGAACAGAACACTATTCGGTTGATCGCCCGCCGCGCCAGAACCCGTTTCCCGGCACGCCGAGAGCCGCGGCCTCGCCGTTGAGGCCGCGGCTCATGGGCGGTCAGGCAGCCGCGTGGTAGACGTCCTTCCAGCCGGAGTGGTAGCCGGCCGGGCGGTGCCGGTCGCCCCTGCTCACGTCCACGTAGATGTGGGCGGCGTTCTTACCGGAGAAGGAGAAGTGCGCCGAGTGCTTCCCGCAGAAGGAGAAGCTCTTGAAGTACGAGGAGCCGTCCTTGTTCACGACCTTGAACGTCTCCCACGCGCACTTCTTCTTGCCCCACCACTTGTAGTTGGTGAGCGTGCTGTGAACGGTGTAGAAGTGGTTGAACCGCCACTCCCACGTCCACTTCTTGACCTTCTTGACGACCCACTTGCAGTGGCGCTCGCCCTTGTGATCTTTCTTGCAGACCCACTTCTTGACCGGCTCCCACTTCCAGGACCAGTGCTTGAAGCGCTTCTTCTCGATGGCCACATGCCCGCCGGCCTTGGCCTTGTGGTCGCCGGAGAAATAGGATCCCCAGTCGACGACATAGGCGGATGTGGCGGTTGTTGCGGAAGTGGTCGTCGCGTTCGCGGCGACCGGAGCGCCTATCGCCACCAATGCGGCGGCCGTGACACCCAGCATGATTCGTGACACGAATCGCACTTCAGGGCCTCCTCGGGAGAGGTTGTGCTGACCCTGTCTTGGTACGCCCGCCGCATTGCGCGCCGCTTTCAATTCGCTTGACGCCATAAAAGGATCGACAAGGCGATATTCCCGATCTTTCCCCTGGCGTTCTCGAAATCATTCCGCGGGAATGACCGAGCCCTCGTACTTCTGCTGGATGAAGTCCTTGACCTTCTGGTCCTGAAGGAGCTTGCCGAGGGTCACGATGTTCGCGTCCTTCTCGTGGCCGGCCGGGACGACGAGGCCGTTGACGTACGGGTTGCCCGCGGTCTTCTCCAGCACCAGGGCCTGCGTGGCGGGCTTGAGCCCGGCCTCGATGGCGTAGTTGCCGTTGATCACCGCAGCGTCGACGTCCTCCAGCGAGCGCGGGAGCTGCGCCGCCTCCAGCGGCTTGAACTGCAGGTTCTTCGGGTTCCCGGTCACGTCGCGCTCGGTGGCGGCGGTGCCGGCGCCGGCCTTGAGCGTGATCACGCCGTTGTCGGCGAGCAGCTTGAGCGCGCGGCCCAGGTTCGTGGCGTCGTTCGGCAGGGCCACGGTCGCGCCACTGGCCAGCGCCGAGACGTTCGTGATCTTCTTGGAGTACAGGCCCAGCGGCTCCAGGTGGACCGGCGCGACGAAGCTCAGCTTGGTGCCCTTGGTGGCGTTGAAGTCGTCGAGGTACGGCTTGTGCTGGAAGAAGTTGGCCGTGAGCTGGCCCTCGTCGAGCTGCACGTTGGGCTGGACGTAGTCGGTGAACTCCACGATCTCCAGCTTCAGCCCGGCGGCCGGGGCCAGGTTCTGCTTGACGAAGTTCAGGATCTCGGCGTGCGGCACGGGGCTGGCGCCGATCTTCAGCACGGTGTCGGCCGACTCGGCGGTCTTGGTGCCCGCCTCCGTCGCCGACTGCGACGTACCGCATGCGGCGAGCGACAGAGCCAGCGCGACGGCACCCACAAGGCGGTGAATTTTCATGATTTTCCTTACTTATGCGATAGGCGCCGAGCGACCCAGTCGCCCAGGCTCTGCAGGAGTTGCACGATGACGAGCAGCAGCACGACCGTCACGATCATGAGCAGCGTCTCGAAGCGCTGGTAGCCGTACCGGACGGCGAGGTCGCCCAGGCCGCCGCCGCCGAGCGTGCCGGCCATCGCGGAGTAGCCGATGAGCGCGACCACGGTCACGGTCAGGCCCGCCACCAGGCCGGGCAGCGCCTCGGGCAGCAGGACCTTGCGCACGATCGTGGTCCGGCTCGCGCCCATGGCCTGGGCCGCCTGCACGACGTCCGCGCCGACCTCGCGCAGCGCCGTCTCGACCAGCCGGGCGAAGAACGGCACCGCGCCCACGGTCAGCGGCACCACGAACGCGGCGGTCCCGATGGTGGTCCCGACCACCAGCCTGGTGAACGGGATGATCGCGATCATCAGCACGATGAACGGCAGCGACCGCCCGACGTTGACCACGAATCCGAGCGCCGACTTGAACGCCGGCGCCGGCCGCAGCCCGCCCCGGTCGAACGCCACGAGCGCCACGCCCAGCGGCAGCCCGAGCAGCGCGGTGAACAGCGTGGACCAGCCGACCATCTGCGCCGTCTCCAGCGTGGCGGGCCACAGCAGCGGCAGCATCTCTTCCCAGGTCACGCGGCCTCCCCAGCCACTTCGACGATCAGTCCGGAGTCCCGCAGGTACGCCAGCGCGGCGGCCGAGTCGGCGCCGTCGAGCGCGACCCGCAGGCGGCCGACCGAGCCCCCGGCCAGCTCCTCGATGGAGCCGCCCAGGATGCTGAGGTCCACGTCGAACTTCCTGACCACCTCCGACACCACCGGCTGCCGGGGGTCGCCCGTGAACGTGAGCGTCACGGACCCGGCGGGCGCGGGCTCGGGCAGCGGGAAGATCTCCCTGGTCAGGCGGGATCCGGGGGTCCTGATGAGGTCGGCGATGACGCCCGACTCCTCGATGCGGCCGCGGGACATGATGGCGACCGAGTCGCAGACGCTCTTGACGACGTTCATCTCGTGGGTGATGAGCAGGATCGTCAGGCCGAGCTCGGCGTTGAGGCGCTTGAGCAGCGCGAGGATCGACTGCGTGGTGGCCGGGTCGAGCGCCGAGGTGGCCTCGTCGGACAGCAGCACGGCCGGGTTGCCGGCCAGCGCCCTGGCGATGCCGACGCGCTGCTTCTGGCCGCCGGAGAGCTGGTGGGGGCGGTCCTTGCCGCGCCCGTCCAGGCCGACCAGTTCGAGCAGCTCGGCGACGCGGCGCTCGCGCTCGGCCCTGGGCACGCCCATGACCTCCAGGGGGAAGGCGACGTTCCCGGCGACCGTGCGGGAGGAGAGCAGGGCGAAGTGCTGGTGGATCATGCCGATGCGCTGGCGGGCGCGGTTCAGCTCGCCGCTGCCGAGTGCCGTCAGGTCCTGGCCCGCGACGGTGACGGTGCCCGCGGTGGGGCGTTCGAGCAGGTTGACGCAGCGCAGGAGGGTGCTCTTGCCGGCGCCGCTCTGACCGAGCACGCCGTAGATCTCGCCTTCGCGCACGTGCAGGTCGACGCCGTCGAGGGCGACGGTGGTGCCGTACTGCTTGCGCAGGCCTGAAGCCTGGATCACGGAAAATCCCCACGACTGAGCGCGGCCGCCAGCGGGGCCGCGGGAACGTACATCACCGGAAGAGAGGGCTCGGGGTCAGCGGGTGCCCGGGTGGAACGGCAGGTGGCTCAGCCTGCGCAGCACGAAACCAGGTGTGATCATGACGACCTTCGAGGAGAACGGGCGGACGGAGTGCTCTAACGGGCCGGCATTCGCCCCATACGCATGCAGCGACACGCCGCGTCCCTGGGGGCGCCGCGGTCGGTCACGTATGCCTCGTTCACGCCGTTGCTAACGACGTGGTGAGATCCCTGTATTCCCCGTCTGTTTCGTGATCCGCGTCACGCTCCGCCGCAGGTCAGCCAGGCGGCCTCGCGCTACGCCATCCGGAGGCCGTCCCCGCGGCGGCCCTTGGCGACCTCTCGCAGACCGCGCCGCACCCGGAGGGCGGGCGGTGCAGGGAGTGCGTGCAGGCGATCCCGGCGGTCCCGGCGGTCCCGAGGATCCCGGCGGTCTCGGCAGCCTCGGCGGTCCCGGCGGTCCCGGGGGGTGCGGGCGGACAGGCGACTGCCCCGCCGCACCCCAGGAGGCCGGGTGCGGCGGGGCAGTGGTCTCGCGAGTCAGGCCGCCACGGTGGACGAGGCGACCTGAGCCGGGGCGAGCGCGATGTCCAGGACCTCGCGCACGTCGCTGACCGGGTGGATGGTCAGCTCCTTGCGCACCTCCTCGGGCACGTCGTCCAGGTCCGGCTCGTTGCGGGCCGGGATGAGGACCGTGGTGATGCCCGCCCGGTGCGCGGCCAGCAGCTTCTGCTTAACGCCGCCGATCGGCAGCACCCGCCCGGTCAGCGAGATCTCGCCGGTCATGGCCACGTCACCGCGGACCAGCCGCCCGGACAGCAGCGAGGCCAGCGCCGTCGTCAGCGTCACACCGGCCGACGGCCCGTCCTTCGGCACGGCGCCCGCCGGGAAGTGCACGTGCACCGAGCGGTCCTTCAGCGCGGTGACCGGCAGCTCCAGCTCCGCGCCGTGCGAGCGCAGGTAGGACAGCGCGATCCGGGCCGACTCCTTCATCACGTCGCCGAGCTGGCCGGTGAGCGTGAGCCCCGTCTCGCCCGTCTCCGGGTCGGCCAGCGACGCCTCCACGTAGAGCACGTCGCCGCCCGCCCCGGTGACCGCCAGGCCGGTGGCCACGCCCGGCACCGAGGTGCGCTGCTTGGCCTCGGGCAGCGACGACTCCGGCACGAACCTGGGCCGCCCGATGTAGTCGACCAGGTCGTCCTCCCGCACGGTGACGGGCAGCTCGTCCCTGGCCGTGACCTTGCGCAGGATCCTGGCGACCGAGCGCTCCAGCGAGCGGACGCCGGCCTCACGGGTGTATTCGGCGGCCAGCCTGCGCAGCGCCGCGTCCTCGACCGTGACCTCCTCGGCGGTCAGCCCGGCCAGCTCCAGCTGCCGGGGCAACAGGTGGTCGCGGGCGATCGCGACCTTCTCGTCCTCGGTGTAGCCGTCGAGCGTGACGACCTCCATCCGGTCGAGCAGCGGCCCGGGGATGGCCTCCAGGACGTTGGCCGTGGCCAGGAACAGCACGTCGGACAGGTCGAGCTCGACCTCGAGGTAGTGGTCGCGGAACGTGTGGTTCTGCGCCGGGTCGAGCACCTCCAGCAGGGCGGCCGTGGGGTCGCCGCGGTAGTCGGCGCCGACCTTGTCGACCTCGTCGAGCAGGACGACCGGGTTCATCGAGCCGGCCTCGCGGATGGCGCGCACGACGCGGCCGGGCAGCGCGCCGACGTAGGTGCGCCGGTGGCCGCGGATCTCGGCCTCGTCGCGTACGCCGCCGAGCGCGACGCGGACGAACTTGCGGCCCATCGCGCGGGCCACTGACTCGCCCAGCGAGGTCTTGCCGACTCCGGGAGGGCCGGCCAGGGCCAGCACGGCGCCGCTGCGGCGGCCGCCCACCACGCCGAGACCCTTCTCCTGGCGGCGCTTGCGCACGGCCAGGTGCTCGATGATGCGGTCCTTGACGTCGTCGAGGCCGGTGTGGTCGGCGTCGAGCACGGCCCTGGCGCCGGTGATGTCGTAGTTGTCCTCGGTGCGCTCGTTCCACGGGATGTCGAGCACGGTGTCGAGCCAGGTGCGGATCCAGCCGATCTCAGGGGACTGGTCGGGGGTCCGCTCCAGCTTGTCGACCTCCTTGAGGGCGGCCTCGCGCACCTTCTCCGGCAGGTCGGCGGCCTCCACCCGGGCCCGGTAGTCCTCTTCCTCGGTCTCCGTGGAGTCGCCGTTGAGCTCCTTGAGCTCCTTGCGCACGGCGGCGAGCTGCTGGCGCAGCAGGAACTCGCGCTGCTGCTTCTCCATGCCCTCCTGGACGTCCTTGCGGATCGTCTCGGCGACGTCGAGCTCGGCGAGGTGCTCGCGGGACCACTCGATCAGCTTGGCCAGCCGCTCGGCCGGGTCGGCGGCCTCGAGCAGCTCGACCTTCTGCGCCGTGGTCAGCCACGGGGTGTAGCCGGAGCTGTCGGCCAGCACCGAGGGGTCGTCGATCTGGTTGACCTGGTCGACCACCTGCCAGGCGCCGCGCTTCTGCAGGATGGTGGTGGCCAGCGCCTTGTATTCCTTGGCCAGCTCATGGGCGCGCTCGCCGGCCGCGACGGTGTCGATCGTGTCGGCCTCGACCCACAGCGCGGCGCCCGGTCCGGTCGTGCCGGTGCCCACGCGCACGCGGTTCACGCCACGCACCACGGCCGCCGGCTCACCGCCCGGGAGCCTCCCGACCTGCTCGATCACGGCCTGGACGCCGATCGCGCCGTAACGACCGTCAATCCGGGGAACGAGGAGGACCCGTGGCTTGTTGCCACCGGATGCACGGGCCGCCTCTATGGCAGCGCGCACCTCGGAGTCGGACAGGTCCAGCGGAACCACCATTCCCGGCAGGACGACCTCGTCGTCCAGCGGCAGGACCGGGAGGATCAAGCTCTCACTCATGCGAACTCCAAAGGGTTGAGTTATACCGGCTCAACTCATCGGAGCCTGGTGCTGTTCCCTTCATTGCTGATGTTCGCTCAGGGCGATCGTAATCATGTAAGCGATACCTGAGGGTGAGGAAGAATCAAACCTGGGTGTGACGCCTCCCGCCGGGGCGGCTCCTAAGCTTGACCGGGTGATTCTCGTCCGGCGCGTGCGCGAACTCGGCCAGGCGCTCGCGCACGGCCGCCTGCGGAGCGCGGGAAGGGGCCATCGTGGCGATCGGGCCGAGGACCGGCCTGACGCGGGCGGTCCTGGCGATGGGGCCCGCGACCGTCCCGACACCGGGGGCCGGGGTGATTGGGGCGGGGACCGGCCTGACGTCGAAGGTCGTGACGATGGGGCCGGGGGCCGGCCTGACGTCGAGGGCCGTGACGATGGGGCTGCAGACCGGATCGAGCCGGGCGGACGCGGCGATGGGGCCGGGGGCCAGGCGGAATCGGGCGGGCGGGTGCGGCGGGCGGTGACGGCGGTCGTGCGGCCGTTCGGGCTGGCGCTGTTCCAGGGGGACGCCGATCCGCCGGCCGCCACGCCCCGGCTGACCTATCCGGTGCCGCGCCTGCTCGGCATCCTGGTGCCGTTCCGGACCTACAACCTGGTCCAGGCCGCCGATCTCGTCCTGGCGATCGTCCTCTACGGGCTCACCCTCTCCATGGTGCTCGACTGGAACACCGAGGCCGCCCGGACGCTCGCGCTCGGCGGGAAGGCGCCCGGACCGGTGTCCGAGCTCTTCGCCTACCTGACCGCGATCGGTGTCTCTCTCCCCATGGCGCTGCGCCACCGGTGGCCGCTGGCCGCCTGGCGGGTGGCGATCGCCGGGATGCCGGTCGTCGTGTGGGTCGACATCACGCTGGTCCAGGGCGATCCGCCCTATCCCGTATCGGCGATCATCACCTACCTGATGGTGCTCTATTCCGTAGCCGTCCGCTGCGAGCGGCGGATCTCCGTGGGCGTCTGGGTGATCACGGTGCTCGCCGCCTGGATGATCCATCCCAACTCGATGCCGCTCATCGCCGTCATCGTGTCGGTCGCGGTGCTGTTCGGCTACAACGTCCGCGTCCGGCGCACCGCCACGGCGAAGCTGGTGAAGGAGGAGCAGCGCACCCGGCAGGCCGAGAGCGCGCAGGCCGTGCTGGAGGAGCGGGCCCGCATCGCGCGCGAGCTGCACGACGTGGTCGCGCACCACATGTCGGTGATCGCGATCCAGGCGGAGGCGGTGCCGCTCAAGGCGGCGGGCGATCCGGCGCAGCTGGAGGCGGGGCTGGCCGAGATCCGGGGGCTGTCGCTGGAGGCCATTGCGGAGCTGCGTCAGGTGCTCGGCGTCCTGCGCGACCAGGAGGGCCGTACCGACACCGCGCCACAACCTGGGCTCGACCGGGTGGAGGAGCTGGTCGCCAACGCACGTGCGGCCGGTCTGGCCGTGCTGGTCAAGCGGAGCGGCACGCTCGACGGGCTGCCGCCGGCCGTGCAGCTGTCGGCGTACCGGATCGTGCAGGAGTCGCTGTCCAACGCGATGCGGCACGCGCCCGGCGCCACGGTGGCGGTGGACGTCGCCCGCAAGGGCGGCGAGCTGCGGCTGCGCATCACCAACGGGCCGGGCACCGCCCCAGGGGAGAGGTCCGGGCGCGGGGCGGGGCAGGGGCTGGTGGGCATGCGGGAGCGGGCGGCGTTGCTCGGTGGCACGCTCGACGCCGGGCCCCTTCCCAGCGGAGGGTTCGAGGTACGCGCGACGTTGCCGATCGCGGAGAGGGAGAGCGCTTGATACGGGTTCTGATCGCCGATGACCAGGGGATGGTGCGCACGGGGTTCACCGTGTTCCTGAGCGGCCAGCCGGACATCGAGGTCGTCGGAGAGGCGGCCGACGGGCGGGAGGCCGTGGAGCGGGCCGCCGAGCTGCGGCCGGACGTCGTGCTCATGGACGTGCGGATGCCGGTCATGAACGGCCTGGAGGCGACCAGGGAGCTGCTGGCGCGCCAGGATTCGACGAGGGTGCTCATCCTGACGACGTTCGACCTCGACGACTACGTCTACGAGGCGTTGCGGGCGGGGGCGAGCGGGTTCCTGCTGAAGGACGCGTCGGCGGCGCAGCTCGCCGAGGCCGTACGCGTGGTCGCGGCCGGGGAGGCGCTCATCGCCCCGGCGATCACCAAGCGGCTGATCACGGAGTTCGCCCGGCTCGGGACGCCCCGGCCGGCGACCGGGAGGCGGGTGGAGGAGCTGACCGAGCGGGAGACCGAGGTGCTCACGCTGGTCGCCCAGGCGCTGTCCAACCAGGAGATCGCCGGGAAGCTGTTCGTGGCCGAACAGACGGTCAAGACGCACGTGGGGCGGGTGCTGATGAAGCTCGGGCTGCGCGACCGGGCCCAGGCGATCGTGTTCGCGTACGAGAGCGGGCTGGTGCGGCCAGGCGAGTGAGGCGGGGCAGGTGAGGCGGGGCAGGTGAGGCGGGGCGGGCCGAACGCGATGAGGAGCAAGATCAAGATCGTGTTGACCGAAGCTGCCCCTTGCGCCACCGCCGCAAGGATCAGCCCGGTGGCGGTCAGGCCCATCCTCATGTGGTGAGTCACCCCCGTGAATTCACAGGTCATCACTTTCGTTCGTTTCGTTACAGATAACGATCATATGAGCGTTCCGCTCCCTGTCCCCTCGTCGTACAGTCGGCGGATGGACCCGGTTGAGCTCTTCCATCAGGTGGCGGCCACCGTCCCCGCCTACGGCAGGTTCCTCGCGGAGCACGGCGTGGAGCCGTCGAAGATCGTGACCCTGGCCGACTTCGCGAGCCTGCCCATGACCACCAAGGAGAACTACACCAGCCGCCACCCCCTCCCCGATCTGTGCAGGGACGGTGTGATCGGGGACATGATCGCCGTCTCCTCGGGGTCCACCGGGGTGCCGTCGTTCTGGCCGCGCTCGGTCGGCGACGAGCGGGTGATCGCCGACCGCTTCGAGGAGGTCTTCAGGGACTCCTTCGACGCCGGCGAGCGCCGCACCCTGGCCGTGGTCTGCTTCGCCCTCGGCACCTGGGTGGGCGGCCTGTTCACCGTCGCCTGCTGCCGCCACCTGGCCGAACGCGGTTACCCGATCACCGTGGTCGCCCCGGGCACCGACCGGCGGGAGATCCTGCGGGTGCTCCCCGAGCTGGCCCCGCACTTCGACCAGGTCGTGCTGCTGGGCTACCCGCCGTTCCTGAAGAACGTCATCGACACCGAGGACCTGCCCTGGGCGGACTGGAACGTCAAGCTGGTCACGGCGGGCGAGGTGTTCAGCGAGGAGTGGCGCGCGCTGGTCGCCGAGCGGGCCGGGATCGCCGACCCCGTACGCGGCATCGCCTCCCTGTACGGCACCGCCGACGCCGGCGTCCTTGGCAACGAGACCCCGCTGTCGGTCGAGCTGCGCCGCTTCCTGGCCGGCCGCCCGCGCACGGCCAGGGACCTGTTCGGCGAGTCGCGGCTGCCGACCCTCGTCCAGTACGACCCCGGGGTCCGCTTCTTCGAGGAGCACGAGGGCACGCTGCTGTTCTCGGGCGACAACGGCGTCCCGCTCATCCGCTACCACATCGCCGACGAGGGCGGTGTCCTCCCGTACCGGGACCTGCTGAGCTTCGTCCGCGAGCGCGGCTTCGAGCCGCGCGCCCGGGGCCCCGAGCGCCCGTTCGTGTACGTCTTCGGCCGCAGCCACTTCACCGTGTCCTACTACGGCGCGAACGTCTACCCGGAGAACATCGCGGTCGGCCTGGAGCAGCCGGAGGTGAGCGGGGCGGTGACCGGCAGGTTCGTGGTGGAGGTGGCCGAGGACGAGCGCCGGGATCGGCACCTGACGGTGACGGTGGAGCTGATGCCCGGCGAGAAGCCGACCGACGAGGTCGCCCAGGCGGTGGGCGCGTCCATTCATGCCCAGCTCCTGCGGCTCAACAGCGAGTTCGCGGCTTATGTCCCCAAGCAGCAGCAGATGCCGTTCATCCGGCTCCGGGAGGCCGGCGACCCCGAGTACTTCCCACCGGGGGCCAAGCACCGTTACACCCGCTGACCCCGTTTCCGCCCATCCCGCTCTATCGCGGACGCCGACGGTCCCGGATGGGAGGAGACGGGCCGACGCTGTGTGGCTCGGACGCCCAGAGGTTTCCCTAGTGCGCTCCCTGGGGCGGCCAGGGCACGGGCGGGCCTACCGTCGAGGAGGCAGTGCCACGACGATCCATGGCAGGTGACGGCTCATGCTGGAAGACCTCGACCAGATGCTCGCCTGGCTGCTGGCGGCCCTCATCCGGCCCACGTCCGGCCTGTACGGCGAGTACGACCTGCGGCCCGGCGACCGGGACCCGGCCCCCGAAGCGCCCGCCCGGTACGGCGGCCAGGAGCGGCCGGAGCTGACGGGCACCACGCACATCCGTGACCTGCATCGGGACCTGCGCGAGCTGGGTTTCCTGCTGGCCCCGCCGGATGCGACCACCTTCACCACGGCCACGTGGCTGGCGGTCATGGAGTTCCAGCGCTACGCCTCGCTGCCCGACTCCGCCACCGAGCGCGAGCCCGGCCGGGCGACGCTCACCGAGGGGATGGCGGCCGACTCCCCCGTGCTCAAGGCCGGGCCCCGCTCCGCGTTCCCCGCCGCCCCGCCGTTCCGGGTACGCGTGGACGGCGAGATCCTCGAAGTCGGCGGCGTCACCGCCGACGGGTTCGGGGTGACGCGCGGCGTGCAGGACACGGTTACCGTCGCTCACGCCGCGGGCGCCGATGTCGAGCTGATCCGCTGGTCGGACCGGCTCATCCCGGTGCCCGCCCGCTTCTACGAGCGGTACGCGGAGCCGATCACCGGCGTGGTGAACCCGTGGACCCGGTTCGTGCTGCGCCGCTGGAAGCACCGGCGGCGGCGCTGCCCGGTCGTCGTGGAGGCGTGGGACCTGCGCGACAACCAGCCGGACCGCCTGCACCGGGTGACCGGTGCCCGGGCAGGCAACGTCGAGGCGAGCAACGTCGAGGCGAGCGACAACGGGGCAGGCAATGTCGGGGCAGGCAGCGTCGAGGCGGGCGACGTCTGGGCGGGCAACGTCTGGGGACGCGAGGTCACCGCGAACGGACCGCGCTTCTACGTCCGCGACCTGACCCGGACCTGGCCGCGCCCCGCCCGCCCGCCCGTCGCCCCCGCGCACCCGGAGCTGGACGTGGCCGGCGACTGGCGGGTCCTCGGCACCCCGCCCCCGGACGTCCCGCCGGACTGGCAGGGGCCCCGGTCCTGGCCGGAGTTCGGGCACACGTGGCGGCCGGAGGGCGAGATGTTGCCCGAGCACCTCCTGCCCGTCCCCGAACACGACGGGAGCGAGGGCGGAGACGGACGGGGGCCCACGTTGCGGGAGGTGCTCGACGCGGCCGACCGCGCGCCCCTCAGCACGTACAAGGTGGTGCGCGCGGTGAGCGAGGTCGAGGCGGTCGGCTACTTCGACGGCCTCAACGCCTACGACCGGGCGTTCGTCTCGCTGGGGCCGTGCCACTGGACGGCGGGACTGGCGGCGGGCCCCGCACCGGGGGCCGCCGTCGGCGAGGCCGAGCTGCCGGGCTTCCTCGCCTACCTCAAGGCCGCCGACCGCGTCGCGTTCGCGGAGGCCGTCGGGCGTTTCGGGATCGACGTCGCCCTCGCCTGGGGCGGGAACGGCGCGGCGCTGTTCGACGAGAACCAGCGCAAGTACACCTCCCGGCCCGCGGTCCCTCAGGAAGGCGGCGGGTGGCGCCCGCTGGCCACGGTCGAGGAGTACGACATGTTCCGCGGCTGGCACTGGTTCTACCGCTTCCAGATGGCCGCCCGTACCGTGGACGGCTTCCGCCGCGCGATGTGGCCCATGGCGCGGCTGCGGATCCGCGACATCGGCGAGACCCCCTGGGACGCGCCCGCCGGCCCGCCCACGTGGACGGTGCCGTCGCCGGACGGGCCCCGCCCGGCCCGCGTCAAGGACGTGGTCACCTCCGAGCGCGGCATGGCGCTGGTCTACCGCTGGCACATCAGGGCCCCGGCCAACATGGTGTCGGGCGGCCGGGCGGGGCCCGTCCTGCGCGGCGTCCACGAGGCGGCCGCCAAGGAGGACCCGGCGGCGTTCGCCGGCACCCCGGACACGTGGGGCGACGCCGCCGAGCGGGCCCTCGTCGCGGAGCTCAGGAAGCAGGGCGGGGGGTCGATCGAGGAGGTGCACGAGTGGCCCCGCCTGGCGTCCCGGAGGCGCGGCTTCACGCTGCCGGTCGAGCTCCTGCCGGAGGCGTCCGACGGCGGTGGCCGCCGGCTCGCCCTGGCCCGGGGCTCGTTCGAGCTGGACACGAGCGGCCTGCCGCTCCCGCCCCTGTGAGCGGTCAACCGGCCAGGGCCGCCGCGATCCGGTCCTCGGCCCAGGGCACCATGAGGAAGCCGCGCTTGACGGTCAGCACCTGCACGCCCGCCGTCCACGACTGGATCCCCGGGACGGAGGCCAGCGTGCGGGAGGTGAAGTGGTGCAGGTCGGCCGTGGTCGGCACGATCACCTCGCAGATCAGCGACGCCTGCCCCAGCATGGAGGCGATCATCCGCACGCCGCGCTCGTTCGACAGCCGCTCGGCCACGCTGTCCTGCATGCTGGGCTCGACCGACAGCCAGAACAGGATCTCCGCCTCGTAGCCGAGCGCGGCGGCCGGGATGAACGTGGTGATCGTGGCGCAGCCGCGCTCCAGCATGGCCTCCAGCCGCCGCCGGGCCGTGCTCTCGCTGATGCCCAGGCGGCGGCCGACGGACTGGAAGCTGGCCCGGCCGTCCTCGCGCATCGCCGCGAGCACCTCCCGGTCGACGTCGTCGAGGTGCCCGCGCTCGCACATATGCGCGGGCCGCCGCAGCGCGAACGGCGCCGCCCGATCTCCCAGCACCGGAACGCTCCAGTCGTAGCTGACCTTGTACGTGTGCAGCACCAGGTCGGCGTTGCTCTGCTGGGCTCCGGGCACGGAGTGGACGAAGTCGACCAGCATCGAGTACAGGTCGCGGTGCTTGGGCGCGACCAGCTCGAACACGATGTCGTACCCGCCGGTGACGATGGTGACGTAGCGGATGTCGGGGTTCCTGGCCAGCAGTCCCGCGACCCTGAGCTGGCTGCCGGGCGCGCAGGTCAGCCGCACCATGAACACGTGGACGGGCCCCTCGTGCTCCAGGTGCGGCAGCACCGCCACCCGGGCCAGGCCCGCGCCGATCAGGTGCTGGGCCCGGCGCGCCACCGTGGTGGTGGAGATGCCGAGCAGCTGAGCGATGTCGGTCCAGCTGGCCCGGCCGTTCACGTGGAGCGCGGCGAGGATCTTGCGGTCCAGTTCGTCGAGATCTTCCATCGGGGGCATCATCGCGCGATCAGGCCCGTGCTCGCACCTCGCCCAGCGCGGTGCCGAGGAACTCGCGGACGGTTGCCTCCCACAGCTCGGCCTCCTCGACCTGCGGCGAGTGCCCCGACTTCTCGAAGATCCGCAGCTCGGCGCGCGGGATGAGGCGGGCGATCAGCTCGCTGCACTCGGGAGGCGTGATCCAGTCGTGCCGCCCGACGGTCACCAGGGTGGGGGCTTCGATGCCGGGCAGGAGGTGCTTGATGTCGTAGTTCGGCTGGTTCACGGCGAAGGCGTAGTTGTGCGTCTCGTAGTGGTAGGGGGTGGCGGCCACCCGCCGCTCCACCGCGGCCGGGTCGTAGTCGTGGTCGTAGAGGGGCAGGATCTCGCGCCAGCAGTCGCGCAGGTCGTCGTCGTCGCGCACGGTGCCGGACATGATCCGGTCGAGCTTGTCCCGGTCGATCCGCACCCGGGCGGAGGCCGCGGCGTTGCGCGTGGCCAGCTCCTGGTTGGCGTTGTCGGCGGAGGTGTCGCGCAGCACCACGGCGCTCACCCGGTCCGGGTGGCGGGCGGCGTACTCCATGGCGATGAAGCCGCCGTACGAGCCGCCGGCGATCACCACCCGCTCGGCCCCGAGCCACTGGCGCAGGCCCTCGACGTCGGCCACCCACTGCTCGTGCGTGAACGGGCCGGTCAGGCCGCTGGCCCCGGAGCCCCTGGCGTCGAAGACGACCACCTTGTACGCGTCGGCGAGCCGGCCGAAGCTGCTCCTGGGCTCGGCGAGCGAGCCGAGACCCGGCGCGCCGTGGTGGGCGATGATCACGTTCTCGCCCTCGCCGAGGATCTCGACGTTCAGTGGGTTGTCGTTGATGTCGACGAACAAAACGGGTCCCTTTCAGATGATGACGTCGGTGAGCTCGCGCGGGTACGCCGTCAGCCGGCGCGGCCCCGACTCGGTGACCAGGACGGTGTCGGAGATGCGGTAGCCGGCGTGGCCCGGCACGTACACGCCGGGCTCGCTGGACAGGATCATGCCGGGGGCCAGCTCCGTCGCGTCGCCGTCCGACAGCCAGGGCGGCTCGTGGAAGCCGAGCCCGATGCCGTGGCCCTGCCGGTGGCGGATGTGCTCGGCGAGCCCGGCCTCCTCGATCACCTCCAGGCAGCGGCGGTTGGCCTCCTCGCAGGTGACGCCGGGGACCAGCGCCTCGGTGCCGACCTCCTGCGCCTCCCGGACGGCCTCGTAGTAGCGGGCCTGCCGCGAGCTGGGCTCGCCGATGACGAACGTGCGCTCGCTCTCCACGAACCTGCCGCCGACCGCGCAGCCCAGCGACAGCATGAACGTCTCCCCCGCCCGCAGCCGGTCGCCGCCGGGCAGGCGGTGCGGCTGGGCCGAGTTGGGCCCGCCGTAGACCAGGCCGCCGGTGAGCATGGGGACCACGACGGCGTCCTCGTGCCCGGCGTGCATGAGGCGGGAGCCGTACGAGATGACGTGCGCGGCCAGCTCCGTCTCGGCGGGCAGCTCGCCGCCCGCCTCGACGGCCGCCCTGACCAGCTCGACGCCGGCCTCGATCATCTGGTCGGCGATGCGGGCGGCCTCCTCGTGCAGCGCGATCTCCTCGGGCTGCTTGCGCAGCCGCACCCGGCCGACCGCGTCGCAGGCGCTCCATCGGGTCGCGGGGAACGCCTCGGCCAGCGCCCGCGTACGGGCGACGCTGATGGAGGGCGCGTACCCGGCCGTGCCGGGGACGCGTACGTGCCCGGCGAGCACCGCGAACGGCGACCTGATCCCGGGGAACTCCGGGTAGGCCACGATCTCGGCCCGGGCCCGCTGGTCCTGGGCGTACTCCCGCTCCAGGTCGGGCACCAGCAGCACCGGGTCGCCGTCGAGCGGCAGCCAGCAGGCGACCGGCCGCTCGTTCGGGAAGTGGTGGAAGCCGGTGAGGTAGGCGACGTCGAGCGGGTCGTCGAGCAGCAGCGCCGACAGCCCCTCGGCGGCCATGAGAGCCCGGACCCGGTCGAGCGCACCCGCGTAGAAGGTGTCGGGCAGCCTCTGGGAGAAGGTCATGTGTCGTTCCTGTGGTTGCGAGCGTCGTTGTAGGCGACGGACAGCAGGGTCGTGGACAGGACCAGCAGCAGGATGGCCAGCGACGGGAACAGCGTGGTCCACCAGGCGGAGGCGAGCGCGCCCGACTGCTGCGCCTTGTGCAGGATCGTGCCCCAGGACCAGCTGTTCGGATCGCCCAGGCCGAGGAAGGACAGCCCGGCCTCGGCCAGCACGGCGCGGGAGGTGGTGAGCACCACCGACACGCCGACGACGGGCACCACGCCGGGCAGCAGGTGCTTGCGCACGATCCACAACGACGAGCCGCCGACCACCTTGGCCGCCGACACGAACGGCATGGGCACGATCGACAGCGCCTGCGAGCGGACCACGCGGGCCACCTCGGGCCAGCTGAACAGCGCGATGACCACGGCCAGCGTGCGCACGCTGGGCCCGGCCAGCGCCGCCACCAGGATCATCAGCGGCAGCACGGGCAGCGACAGCGACAGGTCCACCAGCACGCCGAGCGGCGTGTCCAGGCGCCGGAAGTAGGCGGCGCTGACGCCGATGAGCAGGCCGATGACGATGGCCAGCACGGAGGCGCTGACGCCGACCGCCATGCTGACCCGGGCGCCCCAGATGACCTGGGCGAAGACGTCCTGGCCGATGTCGTCGGTGCCGAACCAGTGCGCGGCCGAGGGCGGCTGCGAGGTGTCGGCGCCGTACCCCTCGGGGAAGGGCGCGATGAGCGGCGCGAAGATCGCGACCAGGGCCAGCAGGATCAGCAGGATCCCGCTGGCCACGCCGAGGGGGTTGCGGCGGAAGGAGGCCCAGGTCCTCCGGCGCGGCGTGAGCTCCACAGCGACTGCCGTCATGAGGTACGCACCCTGGGGTCGAGGATTCCGTAGGCCACGTCGGTGATCAGGTTGGCCACCACGACGGCGGCCGCGAGCAGCACGAACGCGCCCTGCAGGACAGGGAAGTCGAGCTGGCCCACCGCCTCGTAGATGGCGCGGCCGATGCCCGGGTAGGCGTAGATCGTCTCGGTCAGCACCGCGCCGCCCACCAGGGTGCCGAGCTGGAGCCCGGCGATCGTGGTGGTCGGCAGCAGCGCGTTGCGCAGGGCGTGCTTCCACACGACCGCCCCCGGGCGCACGCCCTTCGCCTTGGCCAGCGAGACGTAGTCCTCGCCGAGCGCGTCGATGAGCGTGGTCCGCATCGTCAGCACGTAGCCGCCGAGCTGGATGAGGACCAGTGACAGGCAGGGCAGCACCAGGTGGTGCAGCATGCTGAGCGTCGCGCCGAAGCCGGTGGCGTCGAGGTCGACCGCCCCGCCGATGGGGAACCAGCCCAGCCAGACCCCCAGGACGTACATGAGGAAGATCCCGACGCTCGGCACGAACAGCGACTGCGCGGTGACGCCGGTGAGCTGGATGACGCGGTCCACCCACCCCTTGGCCCTGGTGGCGGCGAGCACGCCGAGCGGGATGCCCAGCACGATCGTCACCGCCATGGCCGACATCGTCAGGATCAGCGTCCACGGCAGCCGCTCCATGAGCACAGTCGTCACGGGGATCGACTGGCGGAACGACATGCCGAGGTTGCCCTGCAGGAGCTGGCCGAGGTAGTCGACGTACTGGGCGGCCAGGGGCTTGTCCAGGCCGAAGTCGGCCAGCAGCTTCTGGCGCAGCTCCTCGGTCATGTTCGGGTCGGCCACGGCCAGCACCGGGTCGCCGGGCAGCAGGCGGACCAGGAAGAACGTCACCGTGACCGCGAACCACAGGGTGAGCAGGCCGCGGGCCAGCCGGAGGCCGATGAACCGCATGGCGATCAGCCCGCCGGCTTCGCCGAGGCGAGGGAGAGCGGGTTCAGGACGGACAGCAGCTCGCTCGGCATCGGCTGGAACCCGGTCCACTTCGTGGAGTACGCGATGTTGAACGTCTCCACGTACAGGACGTTGTCGTAGACCTGGTCATGGATGATCCGCGCGGCCTCCTGGATCGGCGCCTTGGCCTCCTCCGTGGTGAGCGCCCGCTGCGCCCGGTCGATCAGCTCGTCCAGCTTGGGGTCGCTGACCTGGGCGTAGTTGATGAACCCGCCGGTCTTGAAGGCCAGCCCCAGGTTGGCGGGCGGGTTGTCCATGACCGCCCACGATCCGGCGTAGATGTCGAAGTCCCGCTTCAGGGTCTTGTCCAGGTACGTGTTGCGCTCCAGGCCCTGCAGCTTGATCGTGATCCCGGCCTTCTTCGCCGAGTCGCGGACCATGGGGGCCCAGCGGGCGATGTTCGGGTCGGCCTGGTCGTAGATCATGCTCAGGCTGAGGTTCGACGCCCCGGCCTCGGCCAGCAGCCTCTTGGACTGCTCGGGGTCGAAGACGAACTCCTTCGACGCCGGGTCCGTCCAGGCGGGCAGCGACGGCGTCAGGACGCTGGAGTTGGAGGACTTGGCGAAGCCCTTGAGCGCGATGTTCCTGATGGCCTCGTAGTCCACGGCGTGCGCCAGGGCCTGGCGGACGCGTACGTCGTCCAGCGGCTTGCGCTTGGTGTTGTACTGCAGGTGCGCCCAGCCCAGCGACGGGATCTGCTGCAGCTTGACCTTCGGATCGTTCTTCAGGTCGGTCGCGGTGGCGGGCGGCAGCACGTTCCCGATCAGGTCGATCTCGCCGTTGCGCAGCGCCAGGACTTCGGTGTTGACGTCGGGGAAGACGCGGAACACGATCTCCTTGACCGCCGGCGTGCCGGGGCCGAAGTCGTCCACCCGCTCCATGATGTAGCGCTGGCCGCGCTCGACCTTGGTCAGCTTGAACGGCCCGGCGCTGACCCAGTCCTTGTCGTTGGCGAACTTCTGCACGCTCGGCGCCTTCTCGAAGACGTGCTTGGGCACGACGGGCAGCCAGAAGCCCACGTTGTCGAGGAACGTCCCGTCGGGGCGGCTCAGCTTGAACCGCACCTCGGTCGGCGAGACGGCCTCGGCCTCGTCCAGCGCCGTGATGAGCCCGGCCACCACGCCGAACTTCTCCTTCTGCACGGCCGTGATCGAGAACACGACGTCGTCGGCGGTCACCGGCTTGCCGTCGGACCACTTCATGTCGTCGCGCAGCTTGACCGTGGCCGTCTTGCCGTCCTCGGCGTACGACCACTCGGTCGCCAGGTACGGGATGCGCTTGCCGGTCCCGTCCATCTGGGTCAGGTGCGGGTACATGAGGTTGGTGACCCACGAGTCCGTCCGGCTGTTGCCGACCAGGGGGTTGTAGTTGACCACGTCGGCGGTCGTGCCGATGGTCAGCCGGTCGGCCGAGGCCGGCGCCTGCGAGCCGTCCTGGGAGCCGGTCGAGCCGGTCGAGCCGGACTGGCCGGGGACGCTGGGGGCGCAGGCCGTAAGCGCGACGGCCAGCGCGGTGAGGAGAGCCGCACGTCTCATCAGATCCAGACCTCTTCCAGTACGCGCATGACGTTGCCGCCCACGACCTTGGTGATCTCGTCGTCGGAGTACCCGTGGGTGACGAGCCAGGCGATGATGTTCCAGAAGCACTCGGCCGGGTTCTCCAGGCCGTCCACGTAGGGCACCTTCTCGTAGCCGACGCCGGCGTGCGCCTCGTTGAGCGACAGGTGCTCGGCGAAGGTGTCGTGCAGCCCGACGTGGTCGCCGAACAGCGTGTCCGGGCCGAAGGCCACGTGGTCGATGCCGACCAGGTCCACGCAGTAGGTGAAGTGGTCCATCACCGACTCCAGGCTGTGCCTGGGGTGGTCGGGCGACAGGGTGGTGTGCGGGGCCGCCTCCAGGCCGATCACGCCGCCGCGCTCGGCCGCGGCCTTGATGACCGAGTCCGGCTTCATCCGGTTCGTCGGCCAGACCGAGCGGGCGCCCGCGTGAGTGATGAGGATCGGCCTGGTCGAGTGGCGGATGGTGTCGAGCGAGGTCTGGTCGCCGGAGTGGGAGACGTCGATGGCGATGCCCAGCTTGTTCATGCGGCGCACGGCCTTCTCGCCGAACAGGGTCAGCCCGCCGTCGCCACGCTCCTTCAGGCCGCTGCCCAGCGTGTTGGCCTCGCTGTAGGCGATGCCCATCTGGCGCACGCCGAAGCCGTACAGCATGTCGATCCGGTCGACCTCGTTCTCGATCATCGTGGCCGCCTCCAGCGCGAGCACGAGGCCGATGCGGCCGCTCGCGTGCGCCTGGTGCACGTCGGCCAGGCGCTCGACCTTGATGAGGAAGTCCTGGTGGGCGAGGTCCGACAGGCGCATGCCGATGTCGGCCACCACGTCGTTCCACTTCCAGCCGGCCTGGCTGGTGATGCAGCAGGTGCCGTCCATGAGGTTGTCGAAGACGACCGTCATGCCGGAGCGGGCCAGGCCCTCGTAACCGGTGTGGTGGCGGGCGGTGCGGTTGTAGTCGACGGTCTCGCTGATGTCGTCGGGGAAGACGGACGGGTGGTCGTGCAGCGAGACGACCAGGCTGTCGGTGAGCAGGCGGCGTACGCGCCCGCTCTGCTCGGAGGTGAGCTCGGGCCCCGCGTACGCCGGGACCCGGCCGAGCTCCGGCGCCAGGTCGAACCGGCGGTAGTCGACACCTGCCTCCAGGTACTCGTAGGAACGGTAGCCCTTGTAGCTCTTCGCAGCTTCCAGCATCTGGTAACCCCTCTTGTCCAATTGCGGGAAGTTTGCCAGGATCGGGCGCGAAAGACAATATTGAAGTTGTTTTCCGGCAGCCAAGCCAATCTCTACGCCAGCTTTCGTCACAATCGAGAAGGGGGTGCGGTGAGCGAACCACCGGTCCTGGAGCTACGCGGCCTGCACGTCACGTTCACCGCCCACGGGCGCGAGATCCCGGCCGTGCGCGGGGTGGACCTGACCATCGAACGCGGCCAGACGCTCGCGCTGCTCGGCGAGTCCGGCTCGGGCAAATCCGTCACCGCCAAGGCCGTCATGGGCCTGCTCGACCAGCCGAACGTCCGGGTGGGCTGCGAGGCCGCCCGGCTCGGCGGGCGGGACCTGCTCGCCATGAGCGCCGAGGAGCGGCGGGCCCTGCGCGGCAGCGAGATGACGCTCGTCTTCCAGGACGCGCTGTCGGCCCTGAACCCGGTGCTCAGCATCGGCGACCAGATCGGCGAGCTGTACCGGGTGCACCTCGGCCTGTCGCGCAAGCAGGCCAGGGCACGCTCGATCGAGATGCTGGGCCTGGTGGGCATCCCGGCCCCGGCCAAGCGGATCGACGACTACCCGCACCAGTTCTCCGGCGGGATGCGGCAGCGGATCCTGGTGGCCATGGCCGTGGCGCTCGAACCGGACCTGATCATCGCCGACGAGCCGACGACCGCGCTCGACGTGACCGTGCAGGCGCAGATCCTGGAGCTCATCGACCGGCTGCGGCGCGAGCTGGGCACCGCCGTGCTGCTGATCACGCACGATCTCGGGGTGGCGGCCGAGGTCAGCGACCGGGTGGCGGTGATGTACGCGGGGCGGATCGTGGAGAGCGGGGAGGTCGGCGAGCTGTACGACCTGCCCGCGCACCCGTACACCGCGGCCCTGCTGGCCGCCATCCCCGACCTGGACAGCCCGGCCTCGGAGCTGCGCGCCATCCCCGGCGCCCCGCCGAGCCCGGCCGAGACGCCGCCCGGGTGCTCGTTCGCGCCGCGCTGCGACCGGGCGAGCGAGGTGTGCGGCACCACCAGGCCACCGCTGACCGTCCTGCGTACCGGGATCGACCGGTACGCCGCCTGCCACCACTCGGAGGAGATGCTCGATGGCGCCCTCGCCTGACCACGAGCCGGTGTTGACAGCCTCGAACCTGCACAAGACCTACCGCGGCGGCCTGCTCTCCCGGGGCGGGGCCGTGCGCGCGGTGGCCGGCGTGGACCTGGAGCTGTACCCCGGGGAGACGCTCGGCATCGTCGGCGAGTCCGGCTGCGGTAAGTCCACCCTGGCCCGGATGCTCGTCGGCCTCGAACGCCCCGACGAGGGCGAGGTCGCCTTCCGCGGCCGCCCGTTCTTCGGCCGCGGCCTTTCCGGCGGCGGCGTGCCGCGCGACATCCGGCGCCGCGTCCAGATGGTCTTCCAGGACCCGCTCACCTCGCTCAACCCGCGCATGACCGTGCACGACATCGTGGCCGAGCCGCTGCGCGTGCACCGGCTGGCGCGGGACGCCCGGGCCATGCGGGACCGGGTCGGAGAGCTGCTGGAGCTGGTGGGCCTGTCGCCGGACCGGATGCACCGGTTCCCGCACGAGTTCTCCGGCGGGCAGCGGCAGCGTGTCGGGATCGCCAGGGCCCTGGCCACGGAGCCCGACGTGATCGTGTGCGACGAGCCGGTGTCGGCGCTGGACATGTCGGTGCAGGCGCAGGTGGTCAACCTGTTCGCGGAGCTGCAGCGGACGCTCGGGGTGGCGCTGGTGTTCATCGCGCACGACCTGGCCGTGGTCCGGCACGTCTCGCACCGGGTGGGGGTGATGTACCTGGGGCGGGTGGCGGAGCTGGGGCCGGCGGCCGGGGTGTACGGGGCGCCGGCGCATCCGTACACGATGGCACTGCTGTCGGCCGCGCCGGTGCCGAAGCCGCGGCTGCGGGGGCGCTCGCGCATCATGCTGGCCGGCGACCCGCCGAGCCCGGTGGCGCCGCCGCCCGGGTGCCGTTTCCACACGCGCTGCTGGAAGGCCACCGACCGGTGCTCCGAGGTGGAGCCGGCGCTGGAAGCGGTCGGCGACCACTACGCCGCCTGCCACTACGCGGAGCGCACCGCCTGAACGCACCGCCCGAGCGCACCGCCTGAACGCACCGCCCGAGCGCACCGCCTGAACGCACCGCCCGAGCGCACCGCCTGAGGCACACGACCTGGGTGCCACTCAGGCGCCGTCCCGGCCCGGCCGGACCGTCACCACGCACACGTCGTCCCCCCTGCCGTCCGCCTCGCGCATGAGCGCGGCGGCGATCACCGCCGGGGTGCGGGTGAACAGGCCGGGCAGGGCCGCGGGGTCCCAGCGGCCGGCCAGCCCGCCGGTGTGCAGGACCACGGTGGCGTGGGCGGGCAGCGCGTACGCCCGCGCGCCGTCCCGGGGCGTCAGCCCCTGCCGCCGCCCGCCGTGCACGACCCAGCCGGAGACGTCGCCGAGCCCGGCGAAGGACACACGGCCCGGTTCGACGCGGGCGACCGCGATCCCGGCGCCGGCCGTCGCGGCGCCCAGCCGCGCCACCACCGCCTGCGGCTCCTGCCCGCCCACCTCGGGAAGCAGGCGAGCGGCCGCGTCGCAGACCAGCACGGTCGTGACCGGGCCGGCCCGGTGGACGGCGAACCCGTCGCCGCCCGCCCGGGTCACGCCGCTGGCCCGCAGCGGCGGGCGGGCCGTCCGGCCGGCGGTGAAGTACATCGCCAGCACGGTGCCCTTGCCGGGCAGGGAGTGCACGTCGTAGCCGGAGGCGCTGCGGGAGATGGCGCCCAGGCCGATGCCCAGCGTCCCGGAGGTGGAGTAGCCGTCGCGCAGCGCGCGGGCCACGTCCGCCATGCCCGGCCCGCGGTCCAGGGCGATGAGCTCCACCGTGGCGGGCGCCTCGGGATGCGGCCGCACCAGCGCGGCGCCCTCCCTGGCGTGCTTGACCAGGTTGGACACGGCCTCGCTGACGGCCACCGCCAGTCGGCTGACGAGCAGCTGGTCGAAGCCGGCCGCCTCGGCCAGGGCGACGGCCTTCCGGCGCACCGCGCCGACCGCGCCGGCCTCCTCCGCACGCACCCAGCCCATACGCATACCGTACGGCGGTCGCCGGGCGAGCTCGAGGGCTCTTGGCTTCTCCGTTCCTGGGTACGTGAGAGGGAAGGCAAGCTTTGATGACATGGTGTCGTCATCAGCTTGACGCCGGACGCCGACGTTTGTGACACTTCGTCATGAAACGCCAGCACGAGCAAAGGTGGGCCGTGACCACGTCGTTCTCCGAGACCCTGAGGAATGCCACCTGGGCCGACCACGAGTCGGCCGAGTCCGAGGGATATCTCTCAGCGCTGATGGCCGGGCGGTTGAGCGAGCACGAATACGGCGAGATGGTCGCCCAGCACTACTTCGCGTACACCGCCCTCGACGGCGTGTCACGAGAGCTGAGCGACCACCCGGTGGCCGGCCGGTTCGTGTTCCCGGAGCTCTACCGGGAGCCGGCGCTGGAGCGCGACCTCGCCACGATCTACGGCCCCGGCTGGCGCGACCGGATCGCGCCGTCCAAGTCCACCCGCACCCTGATGGCCCGCATCCACCAGGTGGCCGACTGGCCCGGCGGCTACGTGGCCCACCACTACACCCGCTACCTCGGCGACCTGTCGGGCGGCCAGTTCATCCGCATGGAGCTGCAGAAGATCTACGGTTACGCCAGGGGCGGGGGCGTCGACTTCTACATCTTCGACGAGCTGGGCAGCCTGCCGCGCTTCAAGAACGAATACCGCTCGCGCCTCGACGTGCTCGGTCTGGAGCTCGGCGAGCGCGAGCAGCAGCGGATGATCGGCGAGGTCCGGCTGGCCTACCAGCTCAACGCGGAGGTCCTGGCCGAGCTGAGGCACGTGGTCAAGGCCGCCGCCTGACCGTCGCCCGGGGCAGGAGCCGCACCCAGGCGCACCCGTCCGGCCCGAGCAGGCCGTCCATGACGGGCGCGCCGGCGAGCAGGACCTCGGAGTGGGCGGGCAGCCGTACGGGCGTGGCCGTGAAGTTGACCACGCACGCGAACGCGCCGCCCGCCCGCGCGAAGGCCAGCACCCCCGGCTCCGTGTCCAGCCACGTCAGCGTCTGCGGCAGCGGGACGAGCAGGTCCCGCCGCAGCGCCAGGGCGGCGCGGTAGAGGGAGAGCATCGAGTGCGGGTCGGCGGACTGGGCCTCGGCGGTCAGGTCCTTCCAGGCCGGCGGCTGCGGCAGCCACGGCCCGGCGGCGGCGCCCGGGGGCGAGAAGCCGAACGGCGGCTCCTCCCCCGACCACGGCAGCGGCACCCGGCAACCGTCCCGGCCCCGGTCGGTACGGTTGGAGCGTTCCCAGGTCGGGTCCTGCAGCAGCTCCTCCGGCAGGTCCTCCACCTCGGCCAGCCCGAGCTCGTCGCCCTGGTAGACGTACACGCCGCCGGGCAGCGCCAGCGTGAGCAGGGCCGCCGCCCTGGCCCGGCGCACGCCCAGCTCCAGGTCGCTGGGCGCGCCGTGCCGCTTGTCGCCCATGTCGAAGGCGGTCTCGGCCCGGCCGTAGCGGGTGACGTGGCGGATGGTGTCGTGGTTGGACAGCACCCAGGTGGGCGGGGCGCCGACGGCCTCGTGGGTGTCGAGGGTGGCGGTGATCACGTCGTGGACGGCGCCGGCCTCCCACGCGCCGCAGAGGAACTCGAAGTTGAAGGCCGAGTGCAGCTCGCCGGGCCGCAGGTAGCGGGCGAACTGGGCGGGCGTGGGCAGCCACACCTCGCCGACGAAGACCCGCTCGCCGTCGTAGGCGTCGGTGACGCGCCGCCACGACCGGTAGATCTCGTGCACGCCGTCACAGTCCTGGTACGGCAGGTCCACCGGGTCGGGATCGGCCCCGACGTCCGGCAGCCCGTCCTTCTTGACCAGCCCGTGCGCCACGTCCACCCGGAACCCGTCCACCCCGCGGTCCAGCCAGAACCGCAGGATGTCGGTGAACTCCGCGCGCACCTCCGGGTGCTCCCAGTTCAGGTCGGGCTGCTCGGGGGCGAACATGTGCAGGTACCACTGCCCGTCCGCCACCCGCGTCCAGGCCGGCCCGCCGAAGTACGACTGCCAGTCGTTCGGCGGCAGCTCCCCGTCCCGCCCCCGCCCCGGCCGGAACCAGAACCGCTCCCTGGCCGCCCCGCCGGCCAGCGCCGCCTCGAACCACGGGTGCCGGGCGGAGCAGTGGTTCGGGACCAGGTCGACGAGGAGGCGCAGGCCGTGCGCGTGCACGTCCTCGATGAGCCGCTCGGCGTCGGCGAGCGTGCCGAAGAGGGGGTCGATGTCCCGGTAGTCGGCGATGTCGTACCCGGCGTCGGCCATGGGCGAGACGTACCACGGCGTGAGCCAGAGGGCGTCCACGCCCAGGTCGCGCAGGTACGGCAGGCGCCGCCGGATTCCGGCGAGGTCGCCGACGCCGTCTCCGTCGCCGTCGGCGAAGCTGCGCACGTAGATCTGGTAGATCGCGGCAGTGCGCCACCAGGCGGACGGGGTGAGGGGCATGGACACGTGACTCCTGATCTCTGAGTGTCGTTGAACGGTGCGCGGACGTGCCGCCGCTACCAGCCGGTGTTGCCCTGACCTCGGACGAAGGTGTAGCCGGTCAGGTTGTTCAGGCCGCCGGACGTGGCCCCGGTGACCTTGACGCCGGTCGCCGTGGCGCTGCCGGCCGCGTTCGCCTCGATGCCGTACGTGCCGGCCCCGGAGATGGTGACCCGGTCGAGCGTGAGGTTGGCGATGGTCTTCTGCCAGCTCAGCAGCAGCCCCTGGTGGAGGCTGTCGTTGACGGCGACGTCCTGGACCACGACGGGCGCGGTGATGTCGGCGGTGTCCGCGTAGATCCACAGGGCGCCGAGCTGGGCGCCCCAGTTGGGCTCGTACCCGCCGGTCCTGGTGAGCGTGTTGCGCCGGACCGAGGTCGTGCCGCTGAACGGCACCGGCGAGAAGCGGGTGCTGATCGCGATGCCAGCGGAGCCGGTCACGGTGTCGGACAGCAGGTTGTCCTCGACCCGGTTGCCCGAGCCGCCGTAGACGCCGACGGCGTTGGCCAGCATCGGCAGCGTGACCGTGTTGAAGGTGAACGCGCAGTTCGTGACCGGTGCCCCTTGCGAGAACATGGCCAGCCCGTCGTCCCCGGTGTTGCGCACGACGCTCTGGTCGAAGCGGGTGTTGCGGACGTCGGCGTGCAGGTTGACGCCGTCGGCGAACGTGTCGCGGATGCGTACGCCGGCGACGTACAGCCCGTCGGTGCCCGAGTCGACCCACATGCCGACCTTGACGTGCTCCATCCAGACGTTGTGCACCAGCGAGCCGGTGCCGAAGTTGCCCTCGATGCCGGTGTCGAACGCGGCGTCGTCGCGGTAGCGGACGTCGCCGGCGATGGTCAGGTCGGCGATCTGCACGCCGGAGCCGGTGGCGAAGAAGCCGCCCTTGCCGTTCGTGCCGCGCAGGGTGGTGTGCCACTGGCCGGCGCCGCGCACGCTCACCCCGGCCACGTTGACGCGCGCGCTGATGACGAACGTGCCGGCCGGGATCCACACGCCCCTGCCCTGCGCGCGGGCGGCGGCGACGGCGTTGCCGATGGCGGCGGTGTCGTCGCCGGAGTCGTCGGCGACCGCGCCGTAGGAGGTGACGGGCAGGTGGTCGGCGGGCATGGTGAGCGCCGCGGCGACCTGCTCGGTGTCGATGAGGTCGATCACGTAGTAGGCGGCGCTGGAGGAGGCGTCCTTCTGCAGCTTCAGCACCGTGCCTGCGGGCTGGGCGGGGATGCGCGCGCGGGCCTCGTCGTAGAAGTGGTGGGGGTTCCCGCCGGCGGGGTCGTTGCCGTACGGGTAGGCACCGTAGACCCAGCTGTAGGTGGAGCTGAGGGTGAGGTCCTGGAGCTTGGTGCCGTTCGCGTAGAGGGCCAGGGGCGCGGTGGTGCCGGTCCCGGCCGCGTTGTCGGGGACGATGTGCCGCACGACGATCGAGTTCGCCGGCCTGGTCAGCGTGAACTGGACGTACTCGCCGGTCGAGGCCAGCTTGACGGCGCGGCGGCCGGACGACTCGGCGGCCTGGGTGAGGTACGTGCGGTCGGGGCCGATGACGGTGGCATTGGTGGTGCCGTGCTCGGCCTCGTACTCGGTGTAGGGGACGGTGGCGCCGCGGGTCTCAAGCGTGCCGGCGCCGGCGACGGTGAGGCCGTCGAGCGCGACGCCGCCGGTGTCGCCGCTGTCGTACTGGTAACCGATCAGGTTGAGGCCGGCGCGCAGGGTCAGCGTGTGGGTGACGGTGAGCCAGCCGGCGCCGGCGGGGAGGGTGATGCGGCCGGCCTTCAGCCCGTTCGCGTACGCGGTGAGCGTTCTGGCGGTGCCGGTGGGGTTGGCGTACCTGAGGGTGGTGGCGGCGGGTCCGGCGGCGGGCATGGTCAGGGTGCGGATCGCGCGGGCGCCGGGGGTCGTGAAGCCGGTGGCGTAGCCGGTGCCGGCGTAACCGCCGATCGAGGTCGCCACGCCCGCGCCGCCGGCCAGGAACGCGGTCTCCATCTCGTACGGCAGCGCCGCCACCGGATCGGCGACCGTGATGCTGTCCAGGTTGACGTTGCCCAGGTCCGTGCTGTCGAAGCGGTAGGCGATGGTGTTCGAGCCGGCCCTGAGCGGGAGGGTCTCGTCCTTGGTGCCCCAGGCGTTCCAGGGGCCGACGGCGGGCAGCGAGGTCTGGCGGATCTTCGTGCCGTTGACGTAGACGGACAGGGACATCGTGGCCGTGGTGCCGTTGGCGTAGCGCAGGCTGACCGTCGCCGCGCCGTCGGCCGGGGCCGAGACGGTGAAGGTCGTGGCCGCCCTGCCCTTGTTGCCGTCGGTGTAGCCGGCCACGAAACCGCTGCCGGTGTAGCCGCCGTGCTCGGTGCTGACGGCCGCGCCGCCGGACAGCGCCGCCGACTCGGCCTGGTAGGTGGTGGTGGCCGCCCGCGCGGGAACGGTGAGGACGGCGAGTGCGAGGACCACGGAAACGGACAGTCTGCGTAACATGCGAGCTCCTTGCCTACGAGATCAGCCCTTGAGGGCGCCGGCCGACAGGCCGCTGAGGATGCCGCGCTGGAAGATCATGAAGATGATGATCACGGGAAAGGACGCGATCGCGAGCGCGGCGAACATCTCGTTCTGCGGCACGAACCCGGTGAACGCCAGCCGGCTCAGCGCCACGCTGAGCGTCTGCGCCTGTGGGTCGCGCAGCACCAGCAGCGGCCAGAGGAAGTCCTTCCAGGCCCCGATGATCGCGAAGATCGACACGACGGACAGCACCGGCCGCGACAGCGGCAGCACGATGCTCCACAACATCCGGAAGCGGCCGGCGCCGTCGATGGCCGCCGCCTCCAGCAGCTCGCCCGGGATCCGGTCGAAGAACCGCTTGAGCACGTAGATGTTGAACGCGTTGGCCGCGGCGGGCAGCCAGAGCGCCCAGGGCGAGTCGACGAGGTTGACGCCGAGGATCGGCACGTCCACGACGGCCAGGTATTTCGGCACCAGCAGCGCGTCGGCCGGCAGCATGAGGCTGGCCAGGATGAGGCCCAGCACCAGCTTGCCGAGCACCGGGCGCAGCCGGGACAGCGCGTACGCCGCCGCCACGTCCACCACCAGCGTGAACAGCCAGACGCCGGCCGTGTAGAAGGTGGTGTTGAGCAGGAACCGGCCCAGGTCCAGCCGCTCCCACGCGGTGGCGAACGTCTCGGGGTGCCACTCGCGCGGCACCAGCGTGGGCACCGGCTCTGCCAGCTCGGCGGGCGCCTTCATCGCGCCGGTGACCATCCAGTACAGGGGGAAGAGGAAGATCAGCACGAACAGCACGGCCAGGCCCGCCAGCACGGTCCAGTAGACGATCCGGCGGTGGCCGCGGTTCAGGTCGGCCTCGGAGATCAGCGTCCTGGCGGCCGGCTCGCGCCGTACCCGCCGGGCCTTCGCGCGGGCGGGCGGCGCCGCGGCGGGGGCCGGGCGCGCGGTGGTGAGGGTCATCTCAGTCCTTGTCGCGGGTCAGGCGCAGGTACGCGGCCGAGAACGCGCCCAGCACCACGAACAGCAGCACGCTCATCGAGGCCGCCAGCCCGAAGTCGTTGTTGACGGTGAAGGCGTAGCGGTAGACGAGCACCATGACCGTGATCGTGTCCGGGTTGGTGGTGCCGGTGAGCTGGTACGGCTCGATGAAGACCTGCATGGTGGCCACGATCTGCAGCAGGAGCAGGACCAGCAGGATGAAGCGCATCTGCGGCAGGACGACGTGCCGGATCCGCTGCCGGACGCTCGCGCCGTCGAGCTCGGCGGCCTCGTACAGCTCGCTCGGGATGGTGGCCAGGCCGGCCAGGTACATGATCGTGGCCCCGCCCATGTTGGCCCAGGTCGAGACGAGGACCAGGGAGATCATGGCCAGCTTCGGGGACTGCGTCCAGTCGGAGCCGGGCAGGCCCAGCCCGGTCAGGATCGAGTTGAACAGGCCGTTGCCGGGGTCGTAGAAGTACTGCCAGAGCAGCACGCTGACGATCGGCGGCAGCATGACCGGCATGTAGACCGCGATCCTGAAGAACCCCTTGAGGTGCCGGAACTCGTTGACCACGACGGCCACCACGAACGGCACCGCGTACCCGAACAGCAGCGCCAGCCCCGTGAACTCCAGCGTGTTGCCCCAGGCCGTGAAGAACAGCGGGTCGGCGAACAGGGCGCGGAAGTTGTCCCAGCCGACCCAGATCGCGTCGGTGACGAAGTTGACCTGCTGGAAGGCCAGGACGATGCCCCTGACCAGGGGGTACCACGAGAACAGGGCGAAGCATGCGACGCCGGCCGCCAGGAACGCCCAGGCGTGCAGGTTGTCGGCGACCTTGCGGCCCGGCCGGGCACGGCGCCGGGTGACGGCCGTCACCTGACCGTGGCCAGGATCTGGTTGACCTGCTTCTCGGCGTCGGCCAGCAGCCGCGCCGGGTCGGCGTCGCGGTTGGTGAGGACCTGCTGCATGGCGGTGTCGAGCGCGGCGTAGACCTGCTGGGCGTTCGGCGGCTCCAGCTTGACCGGGACGCGGCCGAGGGCCTCGGCGAACGGGGCGAAGTTCTCCGTGGGGATGTTGGCGTGCTTCTTCGTCGCGTCGAGCTGCTTCCGCTCCGAGGCGCCGGTCCACACGTTCGGCTCGGGCAGGCCGACGGGCAGGCCCTTGGCGGCGGCCTTCTCGTTGTCGGCGGCGATGCGGTCGGGGTTCTTCTTGAACGTCAGCCAGGCCAGCCCGGCCCTGATCTTCTCGGCGCTGAGGCCGGCCTTGAACATGTAGCCGGAGCCGCCGCCGAGCGTGCCCAGCCCGCCGGGGATCGGGCCCATGCCGTAGTCGTCGTACGTGGCCTTGAACCGGGTGACGGTGTTGGTCAGGTCGCCGGTGGAGCCCACCATCTGGCCGAGCTTGCCCGCGGCCATGAGCTTGACCAGGTCGTCGTACTCCAGGAGCTGGCGCTTGCCCATCGTGTCGTCGGTCCAGCGCATGTCCTTGAGCTGCTGCAGCACCTGGCGGCCCTTGTCGTCGTTGAAGGCCGCCTTCCAGGCTCCGGTCGCCGCGTCCTTGACCGCGACGTCGCCGCCGAGGGAGTAGAGCTCGGCGGTGAAGTGCCAGCCGCCGGTGTTGGACTTGCTGTAGTCGCCGTAGCCGACGACGCCGTCTCCGAGCGCGGCCAGCCTCTTGGCGTTCTCGCGGACCTCGGCCCAGGTGAGCGGGGGCTTGCCGGGGTCGAGGCCGGCCTTCTCGTACAGCTTGCGGTTGTAGAGCAGGCCCAGGGAGTAGTTGTCGTCGGGCAGCCCGTACACCTTGCCGCGCCCGTCCGAGAAGACCTGCATCAGGCCCGGCTTGTAGTCCTTGGTGACCGGGAACTCCGCCAGGTAGGGCGCGACGTCGGAGACCTGCCGCTTGGCGATGAGGTTCTGGGCGTCGGTGAGGTAGACGTAGAAGACGTCCTCGAGCTGGCCGCCGGCGATCTTGGCGTTGAACGTCTGAGGGTCCATGAAACCCTCCTTGGCGTCGATCCGGTAGCCGGGGAACCTGGCCTCGAACGCCTTGACGTTCTCCTCGAACACGGCCCGGTTGTACTCGTCGGTCGCCGGGGGCAGGCCGTTGACCGTGATGGTCACGGGGCCGCCCGCGGACGCTTCGGGCTCGACCCCCTGGCCGCCGCAGGCCGCGGAGGCCAGCGTCGTCGCGCAGACGGCCAGAGACAGCCCGAGGGCCCTGCCGCGCTTCATCACTAGCGATCCCTTCCGTGGGTGGAAACACCTGGACCTGGGCAGCCCGGATCGCCGGCGGTGCGTGCGCACCGCGTCGTGTGGGGTTTTCGAGCGCCGAGGTGTTGCCCAGAACCGTAGGACCGCACATGTCGGATGTCCAGAGCGTGACGCAAGAATCTTGCTGTGATATGAAATTTACTAACATCCCGTCCGGCTAGGGGGCGGGGCACATCCCCGTGGAGCCCCGCACGATCAGCTCCGGATCGAACAACACCTCGTCGACAGGCACCACATGGCCGTTGATCTGCGACATCAGGGCGGCGACCGCCGCGCCGCCCATGGCCGCGATGGGCTGGCGCACGGTGGTCAGGGGCGGGTCGGTCAGACTCATCAGGCTGGAGTCGTCGAACCCGACCACCGACACGTCGGCCGGCACCTTGAGGCCCAGCTTGCGCACGGCCCTGATGGCGCCGAGCGCGAGCGCGTCGCTGGCGCACACCAGGGCGGTGGCCCCCTCACCGACCAGCCGCATAGCGGCGGTGGCGCCGCCTTCCATGGAGAAGATCGTGTGAGCCACGAGCGCGCGCCACCCCAGGCCGCCCTGCTTCCCACCCTGCTTCCCACCCTGCTCCTCGGCGTGCTCCTCGGCGTGCGCCGCGTAGGCGGCGAGCTTGCGCGCGGACGGCACGTGCCCGACCGGGCCGAGGATCAGCCCGATCCGCTCGTGCCCGAGGGCCCGCAGGTGGCCCAGCGCCTGCCGCACGGCGACCCCGTCGTCCACGCACACCCGGGGGACGTCGAGGTTCTCGTCGGCGGCGTTGATCAGCACGATCGGCAGCTTGCGCGCGCGCAGCACCTTGACCTGCGCGGCTCCGGCGTCGGCGTAGCTGCTGCCGATGAAGACGATGCCGCCCACGTTCTGCGCGAGCAGCATCTCGACGTAGTGCGCCTCGGGCAGCCCGTCGGCGGTGCGGGTGCACAGGACGGGCAGCAGGTTGTGCCTGATCAGCTCGGTGACGACCAGCTCGGCCATGGCGGGGAAGATCGGGTTCTGCAGCTCGGGCAGGACGAGCCCGATGAGCGGCGCCCGCTCGTTGCGCAGCTTCTGCGGGCGCTCGTAGCCGAAGACGTCGAGCGCGGTGAGCACGGAGTCGCGCGTGGCCTGGGCGATGCCGGGCTTGTCGTGCAGCACCCGGCTGACGGTGGCCACGCTCACCCCGGCGAAGGCGGCCACATCGGAGAGTCGTCTCGGCATGGAGCCGATGTTACAAGGATGATTGCAAGAATGGAAATGAGTCGCGCAAAAAATCGACAGCCATGACCTGGCGCCCAGTCCGGCCTACGATGGGCGTATGCCCCGCATCTCGGCCGCCACCATCGGCGAGCACCGCGCCCAGACGCGCGACCGGATCCTCCAGGCCGTCTCGCGCCTGTCGCGAGTGCAGGGCATCGACGCCATCTCCATGACCGACGTGGCCGGCGAGGCCGGGATCACCCGCACGGTGCTCTACAACTACTTCCCCGACAAGGCGGCCCTGCTTCTGGCCTTCACCGAGCGCGTCACCCAATACTTCATCGACAGCTACGAGCGGGAGCTGCCCGCCGGGGCCTCCCCCGCCGACCGGTTGCGGGTGTTCGTGCGGCTGCAGCTCGCGGGGCTGCTCGCCCACCCCCATCCGGGCGCCGCCGACCTCAGCGCGGCGCTGGGGCCCGACGCCTACCAGCGGCTGGCCGAGCACGTCGCGCCCATGCAGCGGATCCTGGTGGAGATCCTGGAGAGCGGCATCGACGCCGGCGACTTCCGGGTGCTCGACGTGGCGGCCACGGCGCGGATGGTCCTCGCCGTCATCGGGGCCGAGCGGGTGCCGCTGATCAGTGGCGACGTGACGGTGGAGCACGCCGGGGAGCTGGTTTCGGAGTTCGTGCTGCGGGCCTTGGCCAACGCGTAGATACCCGGGGGACGTACCACCGATGGCGGGTGGGAGGATCGTTCCATGACATACCACCCGGGAGAGCTCCACGATCATGTCGAGCTCAAGTCGGCACGCGGCCGCTGGATCCTGCTGGCGACCGTGCTCGGTTCCGGGCTGGCGCTGCTCGACAGCACCGTGGTGAACGTGGCGCTGCCGTTCCTCGGGCGGGAGCTCGACGCCCGCATGGACGGCCTGCAGTGGACGATCAACGCCTACACGCTCACCCTGGCCGGGCTGATCCTGCTGGGCGGCTCCCTCGGCGACCGCTACGGCCGCCGCAGGCTCTTCCTCATCGGGACCGTCTGGTTCGCGGTGGCCTCGGCGCTGTGCGGGCTGTCACCGAACATCGAGTTCCTCATCGCGGCGCGTGCCCTGCAGGGGATCGGCGGCGCGCTGCTGACGCCGGGCTCGCTGGCGATCATCCAGGCGTCGTTTGTGCGCCACGACCGCCCCAGGGCCGTCGGGATGTGGTCGGGGCTCGGCGGCGTGGCCAGCGCCATCGGCCCGCTGCTGGGCGGGTGGCTGGTGCAGACAGCCGGGTGGCGGTGGGCGTTCCTGATCAACCTGCCGTTCGCGGCGCTCATCGTGTTCGTCACGCTGCGGCACGTGCCGGAGAGCAAGGACGAGCGGGCGGCCGGGCGGTTCGACGTGCTCGGGTCGGTGCTGGCGGCGCTGGCGCTGGCCGGCATCACCTACGGCCTGATCGAGAAGGGCGCCCCGGCGCCGCTGCTGGCCGGGGTGGCGTTGGGCGTCGCGTTCGTGGTGGTCCAGATCCGCAGGTCACCCGACGCGCTGGTGCCGGTCGGGATGTTCCGCGACCACGTGTTCACGGCGGTGAACGTGGTGACGCTGATCATGTACGCGGCCATGGGAGTGGTGTTCTTCCTGCTGGTGGTGCAGCTCCAGGTGGTTTCCGGGTTCTCCCCCATCGCCGCCGGGCTGTCGATGTTGCCGACGACGATCCTGATGATGCTGCTGTCGGCCCGGGCCGGCGACGTGGCCAAGCGGGTGGGCCCGCGCTGGCCCATGACGATCGGGATCCTGGTGGCGGCCGGCGGGTTCCTGCTCATGAGCATGATCGGGTTCGGCGCGTCCTACCTGCTCCTGGTGCTGCCGGCGGTGTTCGTCTTCGGGCTCGGCCTGTCGGCGGCCGTCGCGCCGCTGACCGCGACCGTGCTGGCCACCGCCGACGAGCGCTACGCCGGCACGGCCAGCGGGGTGAACAACGCGGTGGCGCGCACCGGCAGCCTGCTGGCCGTGGCCGCCGTGCCGCCGCTGGTCGGGCTGGTGGGCGACGCGTTCGAGAACCCGCCGGTGTTCGACGCCGGGTTCCGGATGGCCATGCTGCTCAGCGCCGGGATGATGGTGGTGGCGGCGCTGATCACGTTCTTCACGATCAGGACGAACGTCCTGGCCGTCGACGACGACAGGGAGAGCGGCGGCTAGAACGTGAACGCCTGGCTGCGGACGCTGTTGTCGAAGTTCGACAGGAGCAGCTCGGGCTCGCCGACCGAGCGGATGCCGGGCAGCCGGGTCAGCAGCTCGCGGAACATCGTGCGCGTCTCCTGCCTGGCCAGGTTGGCGCCCAGGCAGAAGTGCGGCCCGGGGCCGCCGAAGCCGACGTGGGGCTTGGTGTCGCGGGTGATGTCGAACGTGTCGGCGTCGGGGAAGACCGACTCGTCACGGTTGGCGGAGCCGTAGAACAGCACGACCTTGTCGCCCTGCTTCAGCTCCAGGCCGCGCAGCGAGTAGTCCTCGGTGACCGTGCGCCGGAACTGCATGATGGGCGACACGTAGCGGACCATCTCCTCGATCGCGCCGTTGATGTGCGCGTCGAAGTCGCTCATCAGCAGCTCGCGCTGCGCCGGGTTCTCGGTGAGCAGCCGGATGCCGTGGGCCATCGTGTTGCGGGCCGTCTCGTTGCCGGCCACCAGCAGCAGGGAGAAGAACGAGCCGAGCTCCTTGTCGGTCAGCTTCTCGCCGTCGGGGTTGGCGTTGACCAGCAGGGAGACCAGATCGCCCTTGGGGTCGGCGACGCGCTCGTGGCCGAGCTTGATCACCATGCGCTGCAGGGCGAGCAGGGCCAGCATGTTCTGGCCGGCCATCTGGACGCTGCGGGCCAGGCTGGGGCGCACGCCGGTGTATGCGGTGGAGATGTCGACGTGCTGGTGGACCTTCTCCCGCAGCTCCTGCGGGATGTCGAGCATGTCGCAGATGACGTGGATGGGCAGCCGGGCGGCCACCTGGGTGACGAAGTCGCGCGGCCCGGCCTCGACGACGTCGTCCACGATGCGCGCGCACGCGGCCTCGATGTCGCTCTGCAGGCCGGCCAGCATCTTCGGGCTGAACGAGCGGGTGACGATCCGGCGCAGGCGGGCGTGGCGCGGGTCGTCCATGTTGACCATCGACTCGCCGAACACCTGCTTCACCCAGCCGGGCGGCTCCGGGTTGGTGACGGCCGGCTCGCTGGAGAAGATCTTGGCGTTGCGGCTGGCCTCGACCACGTCCGCGTGTCGTACGAGGGCGTAGAAGCCCTTGCCCGAGCGGAGGAGGGGCACCTTCTTCTCAGGGAAGAACACCGGAAGCTCCAATTGCCGGAGCCGGGCGAACGCCTCATTCCGCTCTTTGAGGGGTTTGCGCCAGAAATCCAGATCCGCGAGGTCGATGTCCACCCATCTATCCTGGCACGTTCCGCCGCGTTCAGCGGCCGCCCGGAGCCCCTGTCCCGCCGAGGGGGAGAGTGATGTGCATCCCGCCCTCCTGGCCCGTTCTCGTGCCGTTCAGACCCGGTTCGACCTGCCTGGTCATTACTTCCGGTATGAAGGTTCTGCTGGCTGCCTGCCTGGTTCTCCCCCTCGCTTCCGGTACGACACCCGCAATCGGGTCCGCCACCGTCCGCGCGTGCGGCGGGCACCCCCTCGACTTCGACGCCGACGGCCGTCCCGACCTCGCCGTGGCCGCCCCCTACGACGCCTCCAGGGCCGGTTCCGTGACCGTCATGTACGGCTCCGGCAGGAAGGCCAGGCTCACCCAGGACGGCGCCGAGCCCGGCGACTCGTTCGGCTCGGCGCTGGCCGTCGGCGACTTCAACGGGGACCGGTGCGCCGACCTGGCCGTGGGGGTGTCGGAGGAGTTCGCCGGGAAGCGGGTGCCGGGGGGCGACGGGAACGGGGTCGTGCAGATCTTCGACGGGTCCCCGGAAGGGCTGGTCGCCGGAAAGGAGCTGGCGCTGGCCAAGCCGTCCAGCGACCGGTTCGGGGCCTCGCTGGCGGCGGGGGACCTCGACGGGGACGGCCGGGACGAGCTGGCGGTCGGGGCGCCGAGCCACCGGTCGGGCGGTGCGGTGACCGTGTACTGGATGAAGGGCCGCAAGCCGTACCAGATCACGCAGAAGACGCCGTGGGTGCGTCAGGCGGCGAGCGTCACCGACCAGTGGGGCGCCTCGCTGGCGACCGGCGACTTCGACGGGGACGGGCGCGACGAGCTGGCCGTGGGAGCGCCCGCGGACAGCGTGAAGGTGGACGGGCAGGGCTCGGTGACCGTCATCGACGTACGCGGGAAGCGGGCCCGGCTGCTCACGCAGAGCACTCCGGGGATCAAGGGTGCCTCGGAGAAGTGGGACAACTTCGGGGCCTCGCTGGCCACCGGGGACTTCAACGGCGACGGCCGGTCCGACCTGGCCATCGGCGTGCCCGGCGAGGGGATCAGCGAGAACCAGCGGGCCATGGACTACGGCGACGGCACCGTGGACGTGCTCTACGGCTCCCGGGCCGGCCTGCGCACCGACAGGACCGAGGCCTGGTCGCAGAACTCGCTGGACGGCAGGCCGCGCTACTACGACCGGTTCGGGGCCTCGCTGGCCGCCGGGGACTTCAACGGCGACGGCAACGACGAGCTGGCCGTCGGCGTGCCCGGTGAGAAGGCCGTCCAGGTGCTCCAGGGGCGCTCGTCGGGCGGGCTGACCCGGGTGGGGAACCTGCTGGTGAAGGGGAAGGGGCAGGACTTCGGGGCCTCGGTGACCGCACTGCCGGGCTGGGAGCGCTATCGATCGCTGGCCAAGCGGCCCCCGGTGTACGGGCTCGTCGTGGCGGCGCCGGATCAGGGACTCGTCATGTACGCGCCCGGCCGGCGGGAGTCCCGCCTCAAGCTGGGCAAGGTCCGCCAGCTCAGCAAGGGCACCGGCCTGTACGGCTACACCTTCGGCTGACCCTCGTCCCCGACGGGCAGGATCACCCGGAACAGGGCGCCCTTGCCGGGCTCGCTCTCCGCCAGCACGATGCCGCCGTGCGCCTCCACCAGCGTGGCCGCGATCGACAGCCCCAGCCCCGACCCGCCCGTGCTGCGCGCCGGATCGGCCCGGTAGAACCGCTCGAACACCCGCTCGGCCACCTCCGCCGGGAATCCGGGCCCCTCGTCGGCCACCTCCACGACGGCCTGGTCGCCGTCGATACCCACCCGCACCTGGAACGGGGTGCCGGCCGGGGTGTGGGTGAGCGCGTTGGTCACGAGGTTGTTGAGCACCTGGCCCAGCCGGGTCTCGTCGCCGGTCACGATCACGTCGCCGTCGCCGCCGAACAGCCGCACCAGCTCGATCCTCCGGTCGGGCGCCAGCGTCTGGGCGTCGATCACCACCGTGGCCGCCAGGCTGAGCAGGTCCACGGGCCGCATCGCCAGCTCACGCCGCTGGTCGAGCCGGGCCAGCAGCAGCATGTCCTCCACCAGCAGCCCCATCCGGGCGGCCTGCCCCTCGATGCGGCTCAGCAGGCGTACGGCCTCGGCCAGGTCCTTCTCCTCCCCCAGCCGGTACAGCTCCGCGAACCCCCTGATCGAGGTCAGCGGCGTGCGCAGCTCGTGCGAGGCGTCGGCCATGAACCTGCGCATCAGCTCCTCCGACCGCCGGGCGGCCGTGGCGGACTCGCGGGCGGACTCGGCGGCCGCCTCCCGCTCGCGCACGGCCACCTCGATCCGGGCGAGCATGGTGTTGAGCGAGCGGCCCAGCTTGCCGACCTCGGTGGTGCCGGCCCAGAGGGGCACGCGGCGCGACAGGTCGCCGTCGGCGATGTCGTTCGCGGTGTGCGCGATCTGGCGCAGCGGGCGCAGGCTCCGGCGTACGAGCCAGTAGCAGGCGAAACCGAGCACCACCAGCGTGCCCCCGCCGCCGACCGCGACGATCAGGCCGAGCTGGGAGACCGTGCCGTCCACGTCGCCCAGGCTGATGGCCATCACCCGGCTCTCGCCCAGCCGCCCCGGCACCGCGACGACCCGCCAGCTCGGGCCGCCCGCCTCGCGCGAGTCCACCGTGAAGGGGCGCCCCCTGAGCTCGATGACGTCGGCCAGGGTCAGCCGGGGCAGGTCGGGGCGGTGCTCCTCGGTCGACTCGCTGATGGTCCTGACCAGCACGCCGCCCGAGTCCAGGATCACGCCGTGGAACAGGCCGAAGAAGCGCTGCGGCCGCGCGTCCGGGCGCGGGTCCGGCGGCGGGGGCGCGTCGCGCCACGGCATGGTGGCCGCGCGGAGCTGCTGGTCGACGCGCTCGACGAGATAGCCGCGCAGCAGCCGCACGGCGAACAGGCCGGTCAGCGTGATGGCGAGGGTGACCAGCAGGAGGGTGGCCGAGACCAGCCGCAGCCAGAGCGGCGCCCTGGACAGCTGTTTCCTGAGCTCTCTCATATGCGGGGCGGGCGCAGGATGTAGCCCACCCCGCGCAGCGTGTGCAGGTATTTGCGCTCGCCGGTGTCCACCTTGCGGCGCAGGTAGGAGACGTACGACTCGACGAGCCCGACGTCGGTGCGCCAGTCGCCGTTCCAGACGTGGTCGAGGATCTGCGTCTTCGACAGCACCCGGCCCACGTTGAGCATGAAGTACCGCAGCAGCCGGAACTCCGTCGGCGACAGCCGTACGGGGACGCCGTCGCGCCAGACCTCGTGGCTCTCCTCGTCCAGCTCCAGGTCGGCCACCTGCAGCCGGTTCGGCGGGGGCGCGCCGCGCCGGGTCCTGCGCAGCACGGCCCGGATCCGGGCGATGACCTCCTCCAGGCTGAACGGCTTGGTCACGTAGTCCTCGCCGAGCCCCAGCCCGGCGAGCCGGTCCTCCGGCGTGTCCTTGGCGGTCACGAACAGCACCGGGACCCGGCGGCCGCGGGACCGCAGCCTTCCCGCGACCGCCAGGCCGTCGAGGTCGGGCAGCATCACGTCGAGCATCACCAGGTCCGGCGTGCTCTCCTCGGCCACCCGCAGGGCCTCCTTGCCGTCGGCCGCGGTCAGCACCTCGAACCCGGCCATGCGCAGGCTGGCCGAGAACAGCTCCCTGATGTTGGGTTCGTCGTCGACCACCAGCAGCCTGGCCTCGGGTTCGCTCATCGCGGGCCGCCTCCCTGGAATCCCTGGCCGCCCTGGGTGATCGAGGCGGCGGTGACCGCGCCGTCGGCGCCCGGCCGGCCGCGCACCACGATCGTGCTGCCGGCCTCGAGGTCGGCGACCTTGCCCGCCTTGGAGATCTGCACGGAGGTCTGGTCGGTGACGTTGACCGTGACGGTGGCGCCGTCCGTGGTCTTGACGTAGACCTTGCCGCCCTCGACCTTCTCGACCGTGCCGACGGTTCCGCCGCCCATCCGCTGCCCGCCGCCCGGCTGCTGCCCACCCCCGGGCTGCTGTCCCCCGCCGGGCAGCTGTCCCCCGCCGGGCAGCCGGCCGTACCCGCCGCCCAGGGCGCGCTGCGCGCCCGCGGCGGCCTGCGGGGGCGCAGCGCCGGTGCCGAACATGCTCTGCGCCCGCATGCCGAGGAGGATCCCGGCCACCAGCACGACCCCGGCGCCCAGCGCCAGCGTGACCTTCGAGGTGCCCTTGACGGGCTGGACGGCGAGCTCCTCCCGCAGGTCGTCGGGGAACGGCGAGGAGTCCAGCTTGTCCATGTCCTTCTCCTTACTCGTGGCGCAAGGCCTGGATCGGCCTGAGCTTGGCCGCCCTGTTGGCGGGATAACTGCCGAAGAACAGCCCGATCCCCAGCGAGACGCCCAGCGCCAGCACGACCGACGACGGCACGAGGACCGGCTCGATGCCGGCGACGGTGAACCTGGTCCCCACGAACGCCACCAGCACCCCGGACAGCCCCCCGACCAGGCTCAGCAACGTGGCCTCCATCAGGAACTGGCCCAGGATCGCTCCCCTGGGCGCGCCGATGGCCTTGCGGATGCCGATCTCGCGGGTGCGCTCGGTGACCGTCACCAGCATGATGTTCGTGATGCCGATGCCGCCCACCAGCAGCGAGATCGCGGCGACGGCGCCCAGCAGCACGGTGAAGGTGCCGGTGGCCGCACTGACGGTCTCCTGCAACGTGGCCTGGTTGAGTACGCGGTAGTCGGGGTTGTTGTTCGTGATGCCGTGTCGTTGGTTGAGGATAGCCGTGACCTCGGCCTGGGCCGCCGTGGTGGCCTCGGCCCCGGTCGCCTGCACGACGATCTGGCCGAGCGAGCCGAACCCGCTCAGGCTCTGCTGCACGGCCGGCAGCGGCGCGACGGCCACGTCGTCGGCGTCCTGCATGCCGGTGGACCCGGCCTCCTTCAGCACGCCGACCACCGTGAACGGCACCCCGGACACGCTGATCTGCTTGCCGATCGGATCGACGGTGCCGAACAGCTCCGCCACCACGGTCCGGCCGAGCACCACGACCTTCCTGGCGGCCAGCACGTCGTCGTTGAAGAAGTACGTGCCCTGGGCGACGGGCTTGTTGACGGCCTCGAAATAGCTCGGGTACGTGCCGACGAACTGCGAGATCGCGTGGCTGGCGGCGCCGTACGCGGCCGTGGTGGAGGAGGCGTTCACGACCGGCGAGACGCTCTTGACCGACGGGGCGAGCGTCCTGTCGGTCAGCGCCTTGGCGTCGGCCAGGCTGAGGTCCCTGGCCTGGGTACGCGGCCCGGTGTTGCCGCCACCGCCGCCGCCGGCCGGCACGCGCATGCCGCCGCCACCGCCGCCCGAGAAGGACGGAGAGATGGTGAGCGTGTTGGCGCCGAGCCGCTGGATGTTCTGCTGGATGCTCTGCGAGGAGCCCTCGCCGACGGCCACCAGCATGATGACCGCGGCCACGCCGATGAGGATGCCGAGCGTGGTCAGCGCGCTGCGCATCTTGTTGGCCAGCAGGCCGCGCAGGGCGAAGCGGAGGATCTCGATCTGGTTCACCGGGTGGCCACGCCGTCTCTCTCGGGGTCCTTCTCGGGCGTGCGCGGCGGCGGGCCGTCCACCGGCGCCCGGCGGCGGTCCTCGACGATCTCGCCGTCCACCAGCCTGATCACCCGCTTGGCGTGCGCGGCCACGTCGTCCTCGTGCGTGATCAGCACGATCGTGCGGCCGGACGCGCTGAGCCGGTCCATGATCTCCAGGACGTCGCCGGTGGAGGCGGTGTCGAGGTTGCCGGTCGGCTCGTCGGCCAGCAGCAGGGCGGGCGCGGTGACCAGCGCCCTGGCCACGGCCACGCGCTGCTGCTGGCCGCCGGAGAGCTGGTTCGGCTCGTGGTGCACCCGGTCGGTCAGCCCGACCTGCTCCAGCGCGGCCAGCGCCCGCTCGCGCCGCTCGGCCAGGCCGACGCCGCCGTACACGAGCGGCAGCTCGACGTTGGCCAGCGCGCTCATGCGCGGGATCAGGTTGAACGACTGGAAGACGAAGCCGACCCGTCGGTTGCGCAGGATGGCGAGCTGGTGCTCGTTCAGCCGGCCCACGTCGGCTCCGTCGATGAGGTACGTGCCTGAGGTCGGGACGTCGAGGCAGCCCAGGATGTTCATGAGCGTGGACTTGCCGGAGCCGGAGGCGCCCATGATGGCGACGTAGTCCCCCCGCTCGACGTCCAGACTGATGCCGCGCAGGGCGCGTACCTTGGCGTCGCCCTCGCCGTACTCCTTGACGAGGTCCCGCACGCGCAGGACGGGCACGGGCCGCACGACCCGCGGTTCCGCGGTCGTCATCGCGCGCCTCCGCCCGGCATGCCGCCGCCGGGGAACCCGCCCCCGCCGAACTGCCGCTGGCCGCCGCCGTTGCCCGTGGTGCCGGTCGTGGTGGTGGACGGGGGCACGATCTGGTCGCCCTCGGCCACGCCCGACCTGATCTCCGTGAGCGTGGTGCCCCGCACGCCGACCTCCACCGGGGTCCTGGTCTGGCGGCCGTCCTTGAGCAGGGTGACCGTGGTCTGGCCGCCGCTGGTGGAGACCGCCGTGGAGGGGACGGTGACGACGTTCCCGGCCTGGCCCACCACGACCTCGACGGTGGCGGTCTGGCCCAGCCTGACCTCGTTCGGGACCTTCGTGAAGGTGACCGTGACCGGGTACTGCACGACGTTGTTGCTGGTGGAGGCGACCGGCTCGATCTGGGTGACCTCACCCGTGGCCGTCACGCCCGGCAGCGCGTCGAACGTGACCGTGGCCTCCTGGCCCTGCTTGAGCTTGCCGACGTCCGACTCGGTGAAGGTGCCGACGAGCTGGAGCCTGGTGGTGTCGGCGAGCTCGATGAAGCCGCCGGAGCCGGAGCCGGAGCTCGCGGTGGAGCCCGTGCCGCCCGTCGACCCCGTGCCCCCAGTCGACCCCGTGCCCCCTGTGGAGCCCGTGGTCCCGGTGGAGCCCTGCCCGCCGCTGGATCCCGAACCCGAGGCGGGGCCGCCGACCGAGCCGTTCACGGCCGTGATCGTGCCCTTGAACGGCGCCTTCAGCACGGTGGCCGCGACCGTGCGCTGCGCCTCCCGGTAGGCGTTGCGGGCCTTGATGTAGGCGGCGTAGAGCTGGGCCGTGTCCGTGCCGTCGTCGAGGGCGCTCTCGTACGTGGCCTTGGCCGCCGACAGGCTCTCCTGGGCGGCGTCGTCGTCCAGCCGGGCCAGGAGATCGCCCTTGGCGACCTTGTCCCCGGCCTTGACGTAGACCTTCTCCACGGTCCCGCTCGTCCCGAACGACAGCGCCCTGGACCGGGAGCTCTCGACCGCGCCCGAGGCGGACACCGCGGCGGTCACGGAGCCGCGGCCCGCGGTCACCGTGCGCACGGTGGTCTCCCCCGCGGCCTGTCCCGTGCCGAGCTGCGCGTAGGCGAGCCCGGCGCCGCCCAGCAGGAGCACCGTGAGCGCCCCGTTGGTTATCAGCGCTCTGCGCCTGATCGACACCTTCACGAGCGGTGACCCTTGCACACCAGGCTGCGCCGCAGCCGCGAGCAAGCTGAACGTTCGCTGACAACCCGGCCGGCCGGGCGGGTTGTCAGGTAACTCTGAGGGTCCTCACAGCCTGCCGCGATCCTGCTCGGCCAGGATGGGCCGCCATGAGACCGACTTTCGCGCTGGGCGGGCTCGCCCTGGCCGTGCTCGTGGCCGGGTCCGGCCTGGCACTGGCGCTGCGCGACGACGCCCCGCCCACCGTCCAGGTACGGCTGGCCGCCGCCCAGCGCGGGCCGGTCACGGCCTCGGTCAGCGCGGCGGGCAACACCGTGGACGGCTCGCGCAGGGACCTGGCCTTCGGCTCCTCCGGGACGCTGACCAAGGTGTACGTGAAGGTCGGGGCCAAGGTGAAGCGGGGCCAGGTCCTGGCCAGGATCGACGGGCGGGCGGCGCGGGAGGCGTACGCGGCGGCCAAGGCCGACCTGGCGGCCGCCGAGGAGGCGCTGGAGGAGGCGTCATCGGGTTCGACGGACACCGGGGGCGGGACCCCCTCGTCGTGCGTACCGGGCGGCGCGACGCCCGGTGCCTCGACCCCGGCGACCGGCGCAAGTCCGGCCCCGTCCGGCCGGGCCACCCCCGCTCCCTCCGGAAGTCCGACCGGCACAGCCCCCGCTCCAGGCGGCACGACCGCGCCCGCCGTCGCGGTGAGCGGCGTCCCGGCCGGCTCCGGGACCGGCGCCTCCGCGCGCACGGGCACCGGTGCTCCGGCCGCTCGCGCGACGGGCGGTGCGGACGCAGGCGGCGCCTTCGGCCCGCCCGGCCCTGCTGGCGGGAAGCCGGACACGAGCCCGACACCCGGCCCCACCCCGCCCCCGACCACCACGCCGACGTCCGGCCCCACCGATCCCCAGCCCCAGACCACGGTGACGGTCACCGCGACCGCCACGGTGACGGCCACCGTGACAGCCACCGTGACGGCCAGGGTCACCACGACCGTCACCGCGACCCCGACGGGCGGCACCGGCGGGACCGGCGGGAACGAGCAGTCCGGCGGCCACCCCTCCGCCACCGCCGCCCCGTACCCCACCGGCACACCATCCACCACCGGCAAACCCTCGACCACCGCCAAGCCGTCCGCCACCGCGAAACCGTCGGCGAGCGGCAAGCCCACGGGCGGCGGCAAGCCCTCGACCGGGCCCAGCACCGGCGGCGACCGCACCTCCCAGGGTTCCTGCGCCCGGAGCGGAAGCACCGGCACCGGGCAACCGGCAGGGACGGGGCAACCGGCAGGGACGGGGCAACCGGCAGGGACGGGGGCCACGGGCGGGGTCAGCGAGGAGCAGGCCGCCGCGAACGTGGACCGCGCCGAGGCCGCCGTCGAGGAGGCCGCCGACGCCGTACGGGCCACCCGGATCGTGGCCCCGGCGGCGGGCACGGTCCTGTCGGTCGGCGGCGGGACCGGTGACACGGCGGGCACCGGCACGTTCATCAGCCTCGGCGACCTGAACGAGCTGCAGGTCCAGGCCATGGTCACCGAGTCCGACGTGAACCGGCTCAAGCTCGGCCAGAAGGCGCAGATCACCCTGGCCACCCGGAGCGGCGAGCGGTACGGGGGCACGGTGACGGCGATCGCGCCGACCGCGACGGTGGACGGCCGGCTCGTCCGCTACTCGGTCACCCTCGCCTTCGACGAGCCGCCTGCCGGGCTGATGCTCGGCCAGACCGCCTCGGTGACGGTCACCACGGACGAGGCCAGGAACGCGCTGTACGTGCCCGCCGCGGCGGTGCGCAGCCGGTCGGACGGCACCCAGGTGGTCACCGTACGCTCCGGCGGCCGGGACTCGGCGAAGGTGGTGCGAACCGGGGTGCGCGGCGACCAGTACGTGGAGGTCACCTCGGGCCTGGGCGAGAGCGACCAGGTGGTCATGTCGGGCGGCACGTCGGGCGAGTTCCCGGACGGGGCCTGGCCCGGCGCATGAGCCGACCGGTCCGGACGGAAACCACCCGCCCGCCCGGGCCGGTCACTCCCGGCCGGACTCCGGCGAACCTGCCACTCCGGAGTCCGGCCGGGTCTTCCCCCTGTCGCGGGCGGAATGGCCGGGTGAAACGGCCGGCGGCCGGTTGAGCGGATCCTCAGCCGGCTCCCAGCCAACGTTCAGCGAACAGCCGCGCGCCGCGCAGCCTCCCGCCCAGCCCGCGCCAGGCCCCAGCGACGCCAGGACGGCCGCTCAACACGCGCCGAGCCCGACGCCCGGACGGTCCTCCCCGCACCGGACCCCGGGCGCGCCGGACGGTCATGCCGGCGCCGGACCCTGAGCGCGCCGGACGGTCCGCCCCGCGCCGGGCCCGCGGGGCGTCCGGACGGTCGTTCAGCCGACGCGGGGGGCCGCGGCCCGGCCGGCGGCCGCCGCCCCCGTGACGGCCGGGATCGTGAGGCTGTGGGCGGTCTTGGCGCGGGCGCCCTTGCGGGAGATGTAGTCCAGCGTCCGGAAGTCCACCGCCAGCTCGTCGCGGGTCAGCCGGGCCACCAGGTAGCCGCGCCGCTGGTCGATGTAGGAGATGTGCGGGTTCTCCTGCAGCGCCTCGGAGATCCACGTCCGGTCCCGGTACCCGTCGCCGTCGCTCGCGATCGACGAGGCCACCAGCTCCCTGGCCACCACCGGGGAGTCCGGGTCGTCGAAGTCGGTCTTGAGCTCGGCCAGGTGGTGCATGTGCGCGTCGCCGGTCAGCACCACGGGGTTCGGCGTACGGGCCAGGGACCCGAGCAGGCGCGTCCGCTCGGCCGCGTAGCCGTCCCACGAGTCCAGGTTCACCTCGCGCCCCGGTCCGACCTTGTAGTCGCGGTGCGCCATCATGATCTGCTGCCCGAGCAGGTTCCAGCGGGTGGTGGAGCCGTTCAGGCCGCTCTCCAGCCAGCGCCACTGGTCGGCCCCGAGCAGCGTGCGCTTGTCCGCCAGCCGGTCGTCGCACCCGGCCCGCACCCCGTCCAGGCATGCCTGGTCGTCGCGGAACTGCCGCGTGTCCAGCAGGTGGAAGCGGGCCAGCGTGCCCCAGGAGACCCGCCGGTTCACCCGGAGCACCGCCCCCTGGAGGCTGGCGCGGCGCAGCGGCATGTTCTCGTAGTACGCCCTGAACGCCTCGGCCCGCCGCCGCTCGAACCCCGCCGCCCCGGTGCTGGAGACGGGCCCGGCCCAGTTGTTCTCCACCTCGTGGTCGTCGAAGGCCACCAGCCACGGCGCCACCGCGTGCGCGGCCTGCAGGTCGGGGTCGCTCTTGTACTGGGCGTGCCGCAGGCGGTAGTCGGCGAGGGTCTGGCACTTGCCGGGCGTGTGGGTGCGTACGCGGCCGGCCAGCGCGGTGTAGCCGCTGGGGCCGTACTCGTACATGTAGTCACCGAGGAACACCACCAGGTCCGGCTCCTGCTCGGCCAGGCGGCGGTAGGCGGTGTAGTAGCCGTGCTCGTAGTGCGCGCACGCGGCGACCGCGAAGTTGAGCGGCGTCTCCCCCGTCGGCGTCGTCCTGGTCCGGCCGGCCGGTGACAGGCGGCCCTGGCTCCTGAACCGGTAGAAGTAGTCGCGCCCCGGCTCCAGCCCCTTCAGCTCGACGTGCACGCTGTGGGCGTCGCGCGCCCGGGCGGTGGCGGTGCCGGACTTGACGACCTTGGCGAAGCGCTCGTCCGTGGCGACCTGCCAGTCCACCTCCACGTCCTGGGAGGGCATGCCGCCGCGGCCGTCGCCGCCGAGCGGTTCGACGGCCAGCCTGGTCCACAGGACGAAGCCGTCGGCGGAGGGGTCGCCGGAGGCCACGCCCAGCGTGAAGGGGTCGGATCTGAGGGTTCTGGACGATGAGGCGGCCGCCGCCGGGGCGGCGGGCTGCGGGAGGAGGAGGCCGGCTGTCGCCGCTGTCAGGAAGGCTCTGCGGTCCACGTTCACAGGTATGTCCACCTGCGCTGACTCAGCCGTGACAGTGGAGTCAAGCGCGGGTGAACAACACCGGTCGTCCTGCGACTTCCGGCCCCCTGCGGGTCAGCGGGCGACCGTCCCCGGCAGTTCCGCGCGGAGCGTGACCGCGTCGGTGAAGCGTACGCCGGTCATGCCCGCGCGCTGGGCGCCCTCCACGTTCTCCTGGCGGTCGTCGATGAAGACGATCTCGGACGGGTCGGTGCCGAGCCCGCGCGCCATCTCGTCGTAGATCTCCCTGTCGGGTTTGACCAGCCCCATCCTGCCGCTGTAGAAGCGGTGCCCGATCGCGGCGATCCAGGGCAGCTCGTCGAGGCCGTCGCCGACGCAGACGGGCGCGTTGGACAGCAGCGCCACGTCGCGGCCGCCCTCGATCAGCTCACCGAGCAGCGCGACCGTGTCCTCGTTGGGGTGGGCCCAGCTCGCGACGTCCATGGCGACCAGCCGCGCGACCTCGGAGTGGGTGACGGCCCGGCCCAGCACCGCCGACCAGTACGTGAACGGCGTCAGACCGCCCCCGTCGAACTCCAGCCGGTGCTCCCAGTAGCCCCGCTTGAACTCCTCGGGCTCGGCGCCCACGGCCCGCGCCATGGCGTCGGCGTCGGACTCGGGCTGGGGCAGGGAGAGGACACCGCCGTAGTCGAAAACAATCCACGTCATGCCAGGAATGGTCGCAGATGCGGGTCCAGCGCCGGGCAGCCCAGGTATTTCTCGACGGTGTGGAAGTCGATCCAGTCGATGTTGACCAGCTCTTCGACGTCGACCCCGGTGAAGCTGGCGGCCAGGGCGGGCGGGATGGCGGCGATGTCGTCCTTGTCGGCGATGTTCACCCAGCGTCCGACGCCGCGGGGCCGCTCGCCGCGGCCGTTGACGGGGGCGGGCAGGAGGCGCTCGAAGACGACGTTGCGCATGCCCAGGGGGCTGCCGAGGGTGATCAGCAGGTCGACCTGGAGGTCGGGGTTCGCCCACAGGGCCTCGTACGCGACCACGCTGCCCAGCGAGTGGGCGATGACGACCTGCGGCCGGTGCCTCCTGATGACCTCCGCCACAGCCTGCCTGGACTTCTCGCGCCTGGCCTGGTCGGTGAGGTAGGCGGCCACTTCGGGCGCGAAGAGCTTGGCGAACGCCGCCGAGCGGGTGTCCAGCCGGTTCAGCAGCCAGCCGGTGAACGACTTGAGCGCTCCCGTGACGTGCTCGCCCACGCCCAGGTTCCGGGCCCAGCCGATGAGGACCTCCTGGGCCTGGCGCTCCAGGGCGGCGGAGGCCTTCGTCCGGCCCGTGCCGGGCCCGTCGTCGTCCTCCCCGTCGTGCAGGAGGTGGGAGAAGTAGGCGATCTCGGCGAAGTACGCCCGCGCCTCGCCCCCGAGCGCCGCGTGCAGGTAGCGGTCCCATTTGCGCCGCATGACCTCCGCCGCGCCGGCCGCGGACCGGCCGGCCTGGAGGTAGTAGTTGTACTTGCCGATCCCGTGCACGCCGACGATGACGGCCACCGCGCCTCCCCAACCCCGTGATCCTCTCGCGCGATATTGGCATACGCCGCTTGCGGCCGACCGTCAAGCGGCCGGATCGGCCGTCCGGTGCGGGGAAAATGCCATTGCGGGCGGTACGGGGCAGCCGGATACGGTGACAGGTGTAAAGGAACGCACGTTTGAGAACGGGAGCCCCGCGCATGCCCGGCCCGCTGGTCGTCAACGACTCGGTCGTCATCCCCGACGCCGAGCTCGTCTGGCGTTTCTCCCGTTCGTCCGGCCCGGGCGGCCAGGGCGTCAACACCACGGACAGCCGCGTGGAGCTGACCTTCGACGTCGCCGCGAGCACCGCGCTGCCGCCCCCGCTCAAGGAGCGCGCCCTGGAGCGCCTCGGCTCCGGCACGATCACGATCGCCGCCTCCGAATACCGCTCCCAGCTGCGCAACCGGGAGGCCGCCCGGCACCGCCTGGCGCAGCGCCTGCGCGAGGCCATGGCCCCGCCGCCGAAGCACCGCCGCAAGACCAAGCCCAGCCGCGGCGCCGTCGAGCGCCGCATCGCCACCAAGAAGCAGCGCTCCGACCTCAAGCGCCTGCGCCGCGACCCCTGACCCGGCCGGACGGCCCGCCGTACCGTCCGGCCGGGCATTCATATCGACATTATGCGATATATTGATGCGACTTGTGGGCCTGACGTGTAAGGGGAACCCGATGGGTGGCATTGACGGCATGGATCTCGGGACGTTCGGGATCTACACCTTCGACTTCGAGCGCCGGCCGGCCACGTGGATGCGCGAGTCGATCCAGGAGCTGGAGGAGCTGGGCTGGCGGGCGTTCTGGATGCCCGAGTTGCTCGGCCGCGAGGCGCTCACGCACGCCGGCTATCTCCTCTCGTGCACCGAGCGCATCAACGTCGTCAACGGCATCGCGCAGATCTGGTCGCGCGGGGCCCGGTGGACGTACGGCGCCGCGCTCCTGCTGGCCGACGCCTACCCCGGCCGGCACGTGCTCGGGCTGGGGTTCGGCGGGGAGCAGCGGCCGGGGACCAAGCCCCTGGCGGCCATGACCGCCTACCTGGACGAACTCGACTCGGCCGAGACGGTGAACCCGGCCCCGAGGGCGCCGATGCGCCGCATCCTGGCCGCGTACGGGCCCAGGATGCTCGAGCTGGCCCGCGACCGCGCGGCCGGCGCCCAGACCTACCACGTCAACGTGGCGCACACCGCGCAGGCGCGGGAGATCCTGGGGCCGAACGCGTTCCTGGGCGTCGAGCACGCGGTGCTGTTCGAGTCCGACCCCGGCAGGGCGCGGGCGACGGCGCGCGAGCATCTGGCGCCCTACCTGGCGAGCCCGTACAACGTGGCGAAGTTCCGCCGGCTGGGCTACTCGGAGGAGGAGATCGCGGGCGGCGGCGCGGACCGACTGGTCGACGACTTCGTGTTCTGGGGCGACCCGGAGACCATCGTCGGGAAGCTGCGCACCCACGTCGCCGCCGGCGCCGACCACGTCGCGGTGCAGGTGGTCGGGATCGAGCCGGGCGGCTCCGCGATGCCCTACTGGCGCCTGCTCGCCGACGCGCTCCTCCCCCGCCCCACTGACCGCTCCACCTGACCGCCCCGCCCGAGCGCCCTGCCTGACCGCGCCGCCCGAGCACGCCGCCCGAGCACCCTGCCCGACCGCCCTGCCCGACCGCCCTGCCCGAGCGCGCCGCCTCAGGTGCCGAGCAGCAGCCGGCGCACCGCTCCCTCGCCTTCCGCGGCGACGGCGGCGGCCCGCCCCAGGGACCCGTCGACGGTCTCGGCGAAGGCCGCGGGGCCGCCCACGGCGGCGACGGTCTCGGCGGGCAGGAACTTGATCAGCAGGGCGGAGGTGCCCGGCGGCATGCCGGCGAAGTGCACGGTGAGCAGGCCGTGGTCGCGCAGCAGCACCATCGCGAGCAGGGCGGTGGCGTCGATGGCCGCCAGGTCCGGCGCGCCGGGGCCGCCCCGGCGGGCGAGCTCGGCGGCGATGGCCTCGCCAGGCAGGCGGGTGATGAACGGCGTCTCCTGCACCAGATCGGCTCCGAGCCGGGCCCGCAGCGCCGCCCCGACCAGGCGGGTCGAGGCGATCAGGTCGCGGACGCGTTCCGGCCGGTACGCCTCCAGGGTCCGGACGACGGCCGGGTAGAGCACCGGACGGCATTCGCTGCCCAGCTCGAAGGTTCTGGCCCGGACGCGGGCGACCAGGTCCGCCCGGCCGCCGAGCAGGCCCACCCGGGGCCCGCTGACCCCGTACTTGTCCAGGCCGGTCGCGCCGAGGTCGGCGCCGAACTCCAGCGTCCGGGGCTGGCCGAGCACGGCGGGCCCCACGCGGGCGCCACCGGCGTCGTCGACCACGACCGTCGCGCCGCGCTCGTGCGCCAGGGCGACCACGCGCCGCAGGTCCTCCTCGGCGAGCGCCTCGTAGCTGACGGCGAGCCGGGTCAGCGCCACCACCGAGACGTCGGGGTGCTCGGCCAACGCCCGCTCGAAGGCGTCCACCCCGATGGTGTCCACGAAGAGGCCGCCCGCGTCCCGCACGCCCCGCACGACCGCGGGATGGCTGTACGTGGCCGAGACGCCCACCACGGTCGACCCGGGGCGCACCGTCACCTGGAAGGCCGCGAACAGGGCAGCCGTCAACCGGTTGGCGACGGCGATGTCGTGCGTGCCCGCGTCGCCGCCCAGGTGGGCCAGCCCGAGCTCCCGGACGCGCTCGGAGTACAGAGCGCCGGCCCATTCGTCGTCCAGGAGCCACCGGTCCACCTCGGGGAGCGGCAGCCCGCGCTCCAGCCCGCTCACGTTGTGCAGCGGGAGGCCGGCCGCCTCGCGGTGCCGGATGTGCTCCCAGGCCACGGCCAGTTTGCGCAGGTGGGCCTCCGTGCCGGAGAGGACGGCCCCGGGCGCGTACGGCAGTCCGCCGGTGTGGGGCTTCGCGTCGGTCGTCATGATGCCTCCGATTTCGCCAGAATGGACGGGTCGGTAGATCTTTTGCCGAGAATTACCCCTTTTGACCTGGGAGAACATAACCTTTTCCAATGCGTTTTGTCGCCTTTGTCGTGATTATCGCCGGATGGGCGGTGGCTGCTACCACCCCCGCGTCCGCCATCACCAACGGCTCCGCCGATGCGAACGCACACCCCGAGGTAGGCGCGCTCATCGACGAGCGGCCCAACCCGGACGGCACCTGGAGCTACTGCACCGGCACGCTGGTCTCGCCCACGGTCTTCCTCACCGCCGCCCACTGCGGGGAGCCCGGCCAGAAGCGTGCCCACGTGTCCTTCGACGCCAGCTACGAACCGGGAGACACGCTCTACACCGGACGTTACGTACCGGACCCGCGCTACAAGGACTCCTCGGAGCTGCACGACATGGCCGTCGTGGTCTTCGACACGCCCGTCAAGGGCATCGTGCCCGCGCAGCTGCCCGAGCCCGGCCTGCTCGACCGGATGGAGGCCGCTGGCAAGATGAAGGCGACGCGGTTCACCTCGGTCGGGTACGGCTCGGTCTCCTCGACCAGGAACTCGACCAAGAAGAGCGCCCACCAGTACAGCTACCGCTACACCGACACCCGCCACCAGGCGCCCATCTCCTTCGACGACCTGTCCGGCAAGTGGCTGGACCTGATGCCGAAGGCCAAGGGCGACGGCAGCACCTGCTTCGGCGACTCCGGCGGCCCGAACTTCATGGGCGGCCCCACCTCGCACCTCCTGGTCGCCACGTCGGTCAGCGGCGCCGACGACGCCTGCAAGCAGGTCAACTACGACTACCGCCTGGACACGCCGACGGCCCGCCGCTTCCTGGGCAAGTACGTCACGCTGCCGGCGGCCACCCGCTGACGGCCACGTCCACCGCTCCCCACCGGCCCCGCTCTTCGCACGGTCCGCCCACGAGGCGGTCACGCGAGGGGCGGGGCCGGCTCCGTTGCGGGCGGGTCATGGCGGATGAGGGGCAGGGCGGATGAGGTGGGGCAGGGCGGTGATGTTGGCCGACAGGAAGCCCGCCACCGCCTCCGGGACGAGGTTCCTGAAGGAGATCTCCGACCGCTCCAGCGGGACGCGCTCCACCTCGTACAGCCCCCGCGACGGGTCCTCGAACTCCGGCCCGTGGCGCAGCTCCGGGTCCATCGACACCAGCCGGCAACCGAAGACGTGCTGTGTCTTGATCTCGCCCCGCCATGGGTACGACACGGTCGCCAGCGGCGTCACCGCGAAGACCGTCGCACCCAGCTCCTCGAGCAGCTCCCGGTGCAGGGTGTCCTCCAGCGTGCCGTCCTCCGGCTCCACGTGCCCGCCCGGCACGGTCCAGTAGAGCTCGCGGCCCGGCACCGTACGCCGGAACAGGACCAGCCGTTCGTCGTGATCGAGAAGGACACCGCGGACACTGGGTCGCATACATCCACCCTATTTGACCGGTATGTCCTTCGGGTAGCCTAACCTACGGTACCGTAACCTGAAGGAGAAGATCTTTTATGGCGATGACTCAGACGGAGCTGCTGCACGAGCTCGAGCCCGTGGTCGCCGGGGAGCTCGACCGCCACGAGAAGATGGCGAAGGAGTGGTTCCCGCACGAGTACGTCCCGTGGAGCGAAGGCCGCGATTTCGACGGCATCTACGGGGGCGAGGCTTGGCAGGAGAGCGACTCCAAGATCCCCGAGGCGGCCCGGGTGTCGCTCATCGTCAATCTCCTCACCGAGGACAACCTGCCCAGCTATCACCACGAGATCGCCACGACCTTCGGCCGCGACGGCGCCTGGGGCACGTGGGTGCACCGGTGGACCGCCGAGGAGGACCGGCACGGCACCGCCATCCGCGACTACCTCACCGTCACCCGGGCCGTGGACCCGGTGGCGCTCGAGCGGGCCCGCATGGCCCACATGGAGAGCGGCTTCGCCACCGAGTACAACACGATGCTGCAGCAGCTCGCGTACGTCTCCTTCCAGGAGCTGGCCACCCGCATCGCGCACCGCAACACCGGCAGGGCCTCCGGCGACGAGGGCTGCGAGCGGCTGCTGGCCAGGATCGCCGCGGACGAGAACCTGCACATGCTCTTCTACCGCAACCTGCTCAAGGCGGCCTTCGAGCTCGACCCCAACCAGACCATGCGCGCGGTGACCGACGTGGTGACCACCTTCCAGATGCCCGGCCAGGGGATGGACGGGTTCGCCCGCAAGGCCCTGATCATCGCGAACGAGGGCATCTACGACCTCCGCCTGCACCTGGACGACGTGCTCATGCCGGTGCTGCGGCAGTGGTCGGTGTTCGACAAGACCGGGCTGGACTCCGAGGGCGAGAAGGCGCGCGAGGAGCTGTCGGAGTTCCTGTCCAGGGCGGACGCCACGGCCGCCCGCTTCGTCGAGCGCCGCGAGGAGCGCCGCGCCCGCGCCGCCGCGCGCCGCTGACGCGCCTCCCACCGGTGACGCGCCGCCCGGCGACCCGCCGGGCGGCACCTCGCCGAGCAGGTCAGCCCGGACCGGCCGGCGAGCCGCCCGCCCAGCGGCCGGCGCCGCCGGTAGGCGGCTCCACCAGTACGTCTCCCCGTCCGGCAAAGACTGTGCGCCTCTTGACCCGGAGATGGTCTTGGACATCCGCGGCATCGGGCAGGTTCCCGGTAACACCGGAACCCCTTGGGAGCAGAGGGTGAAAATCATCGGGATCGCCGCCAGTCTCCACGCGGGGTCATTCATCACCAGATTGCTGGACGCGGCGGGCGGCGAGTTGCCGAGGGGTGTCGGCTTCGAGGTGTGGCGGGGGCTGGGCGAGATCCCGCCGTACCGGACCGGGCCCGTTCCGGCGCCGGCGCGCGAGCTGCTCACGCTGGTCGCGGGCGGTGACGCCGTCCTGCTGACCGCACCCGAGCACAGCCTGCTGCCGCTGGAGCTCACGTACACGCTGGACTGGATGTCGGCGCGGGAGGGGTTGTCGGGCAAGCACGTGGCGGTGATGAGCGCCAGCGCGCGGGCCTGCGGGGCCATGTGGGCGCAGGCGGAGCTGTACAAGCAGCTGCTGGGGGCGGGCGCGGTCGTGATGGGGGCGGAGCTGGTGATCTCACCCGCCTGCCCGCACTTCGCCGAGGACGGTCATCTGGCGGCTCCGGACCTGCGCGAGCAGGTGCGGAGCGTGATCCGTCAGCTCTGCCCGGCCGAGGTCATGGAGCCGGTGCTCTCCCTCTGAGACGCCTCAGGCCCACCCTGACGCTCCTCACAGAGGGAACTCACCCTGCGGGGCCTTTGGACACCCTGACGCGCCTCACAGACCCTCTCTGACGAGCTCAGGGCTCCGCGGGGGTTCGCTGCAGCAGGCGGTCGAGCTTGATGCCCAGGTCCGTGACCTCGGACCGGAGGAAGTTGAACTCGTGCTCGATCTCCGACCGGATGGCCCCGAACTCGACGGCGATCTCCGCCCGCACGTCGATCTCGCCGCCCGTCCCGGCCCCGGCGGCCACGGGCCGGCCCGTCACCTCCCTGCGGACGCCCGCGATCTCGGTGCCGACCGCCGCGAACTCCTCCCCGATCTCGGTCCGGGCACGGCCGAGCTCCGCCTTCAGGAAGGCGATCTCCGCCTGCAGCTTCCTGGAGCGGTCGATGATCTCGCGCAGGAGGTCGTCCTGCCGGTCCAGCTCGGTGCCTCGCTCAGCGGTCGTCTCGAGATCCTCGACGCGGAGTTTCAGGTCGAGGATCTCCGCACGTACGTCCACGCACCCTGCCCTTTCGCACCGCCGAGTCTTCCGTCCTCAACATCGTCGCAGCCGGTTCGCGAACTTGGCGATCGGGAGTAGGAACGGGGGTGCGATTCTTTCCACCGGCTGCTCCGCACCGTTCGCGGGATTCGGCATATGCCCACCGTGGATAGGGGGCGAGTGCGGGCATCGCCGCTCTCTGACGGGAAACGGGTGGGGGAGAATCTTCTACCGCCGGTCTTCGATCTCCCACATGTGATCGATCACATGCCAGGCGATGCGCCGCAGCGCGTAGCGGGGCGGCCACTTGGTGGTCGCCGGCGGCTCCCAGGGGCGCGACAGCACCTCCGCCAGCTCCGCCCGCATCGCATCACGGTCCCCAGGAGACTTGTACGGCTTGTGCCGCACCCCGACCATCCTGGCGAAGGCCCGCTCGGCGTCCGTCACGTGGTCGACGATCTTCGTACGGTCCCGCCCGCCGCCCCGCGGCCCCTTGCGCAGCTCCTCCGGCGCGACCCCGGCGGTCTCGTCGAACAGCTCCCACGCCGCCCGCAGCAGGGCCACCGAGCGCTCGGCCTCGGCCCCGGACAGGGGCTCCAGGTCCAGGTCGGGCACCTCGTACGGCACCCCGAAGTCCGTCGTCTGGGTGCCCCGCACCCGGCCCACCACCTCGGGGTCCCCCGGCGCGAACTCCAGCCCGGCCCGCTCGGCGATCACCCGGTAGCGGGGGACGTAGTCGATGAGCCGGTCGATGGCCGCCTCCTCGCCCTTGTCGATCCGGCACCAGCCGGGCCAGTCGAGCGAGCAGGCGAACACCTTCTTCGGTCCGGTCTCCAGGTAAACACGGGTCATGACAGCTCAGCCTGCCACGCGTACCTGTCAGGGGCCGTCAGGTTCAGATGAGGTCGATGAGGTCGGCCACCGAGTCGACGACCAGTGACGGACGGTAGGGGAAGCGGTCGATCTCGTGGCGCTGGGTGACGCCGGTGAGGACGAGGATCGTGTAGAGCCCGGCCTCCATGCCCGAGACGATGTCGGTGTCCATGCGGTCGCCGATCATGGCCGTGGTCTCGCTGTGGGCCTCGATCTCGTTGAGCGCGCTGCGCATCATGCGGGGGTTGGGCTTGCCGACGAAGTACGGCTCCACCCCGGTGGCCTTGGTGATGAGGGCGGCCACGGCGCCGCAGGCCGGCAGGGAGCCCTCGGTGGAGGGGCCGATGGGGTCGGGGTTGGTGGCGATGAAGCGGGCCCCGCCCTCGATGAGGCGGATGGCGCGGGTGATCTGGGTGAAGCTGTAGGTGCGGGTCTCGCCGAGCACGACGTAGTCGGGGTCGAGGTCGGTCAGGATGTAGCCGACCTCGTGCAGCGCCGTGGTCAGGCCGGCCTCGCCGATCACGTACGCGGAGCCGCCCGAGCGCTGGTCGTCGAGGAACTGGGCGGTGGCCAGCGCGGAGGTCCAGATGGACTCGGCCGGTACGTCGAGGCCCGCGCCGGCCAGGCGTACCGAGAGATCGCGCTGGGTGTAGATCGAGTTGTTGGTCAGGACCCGGAACTTCTTGCCTGACTCGCTGAGCCGCTTGATGAATTCGTCCGCTCCGGGGACGGGTCGCCCCTCGTGGACGAGTACGCCGTCCATGTCGGACAACCAGGAGTCGATCCGCTTACGCTGAGTCACGCGCCCATCGTACCGAGCGCGCCTTATCGACTTCCTGCCCGGCACGTGAACAATGTTCCTCATGTCGTTCACTGAATCCGCGCAGGACATGCGGGACGAACTCGTCCAGCTCAGGCACTCTTTGCACACCACCCCGGAGCTCGGCCTGCACCTGCCGCGCACCCAGGAGAAGGTCCTGGCGGCCCTGGAGGGGCTGCCGTTGGAGATCAGGACCGGCACGGCGCTCAGCTCGGTGACCGCCGTGCTGAGAGGTGGCCGGCCGGGGCCCGCGGTGCTGCTGAGGGGTGACATGGACGCCCTGCCCGTGACCGAGCGGAACGACCTGCCCTACGTCTCCCAGCTGCCCGGTCAGATGCACGCCTGCGGGCACGACCTGCACACCGCGATGCTGGCGGGGGCGGCACACCTGCTGAGCGCGCGGCGCGAGGAGCTGGCCGGTGACGTGATCTTCATGTTCCAGCCCGGCGAGGAGGGCCACGAGGGCGCCAAGCACATGATCGGCGAGGGGGTGCTGGAGGCGGCGGGGACGCGGCCGGTGGCGGCGTACGGGATGCACGTCGTCTCCGCGATGTTGCCGCCGGGGCTGTTCGCGTCGCGGCCGGGGCCGATCATGGCGGCGGCGGACACGTTCTGCGTGACGGTGAAGGGGCGCGGCGGGCACGGTTCGAGCCCGCACCGGGCGCTGGACCCGATCGCGGCGGGGTGCGAGATGGTGACGGCGCTGCAGACGATGGTGACCAGGACGTTCGACGTGTTCGACCCGGTCGTGGTGACGGTGGGCAGCTTCCACGGCGGCTCGGCGGACAACGTGATCCCGGACGACGCCAGGTTCGAGGCGACGGTGCGGACCTTCAGCAAGGAGAACCGGACGCTGGTCAAGCGGCGCTTGGTTGAGGTCGTGCAGGGGATCGCGGCGGCGCACGGGCTGCAGGTGGAGGCGTCGTTCGGGATGGGTTACCCGGTGACCGTCAACGACGGGAGCGAGGCCGACTTCGTGGGCCGGACGGCCGACGAGCTGTTCGGGCCGGGGCGCTACTTCGTCTCGCCGCAGCCGGTGATGGGCTCGGAGGACTTCTCGTACGTGCTGGAGTCGGTGCCGGGGGCGTTCGTGTTCCTGGGGGCGTGCCCGCCGGACCGGGACCCGGCGACGGCGCCCTACAACCACTCCCCCGAGGCGCTCTTCGACGACTCGGTGCTGCCGGACGGGGCCGCGCTCTACGCCTCGCTGGCCCACACCCGGCTGTCCTGACGATGCGTGCCTGGGTGGTGGACCGGCCGGGGCCGATGGCGTCCCGGCCGCTGGCGCTGGTCGAGCGAGAGGTGCCCGAGCCGGGGCCCGGCGAGGTCCTGGTGCGGGTCGAGGCGTGCGGGGTGTGCCGTACGGACCTGCACCTGGCGGAGGGCGACCTGCGGCCGCGGCGGCCCCGCACCACCCCCGGGCACCAGGCCGTGGGCCGGGTCGAGGGCACCGGCGAGCGGGTGGGCGTGGCGTGGCTGCGCTCCACCTGCGGCAGGTGCCGCTACTGCGTGCGGGGGATGGAGAACCTGTGCCCCCACTCGACGTACACGGGATGGGACGCCGACGGCGGGTTCGCCGAATATCTCGTCGCGCCCGCCGACTACGTCTACCCCCTGCCGGGCGAGCCGCCCGCCGAGCGGCTGGCGCCGCTGCTGTGCGCCGGGATCATCGGCTACCGGGCGCTGGCGCGGTGCGACCTGCCGCCCGGCGGGCGGCTGGGGATCTACGGGTTCGGGGCCTCGGCCCACCTGACCGCGCAGGCGGCCATCGCCCAGGGGGCCACCGTGCACGCGGTCAGCAGGTCCGCCGACTCGCGGCGGCTGGCCCTGGAGCTGGGGGCCGCCTCGGCCGGGGACAGGCCGCCGGAGCCGCTGGACTCGGCCATCCTGTTCGCGCCGGTGGGTACCCTGGTGCCACCCGCGCTGGAGGCGCTCGACCGGGGCGGGACGCTGGCCGTGGCGGGGATCCACCTGACCGACATCCCGGCGCTCGACTACGACCGGCACCTGTTCCAGGAGCGCACGCTGCGCAGCGTGACCGCCAACACCAGGGCCGACGGGCGGGCGTATCTGGAGCTGGCCCTGGCGCATCCGCCGCGCGTGACGACGACGGCCTACCCGTTCGAGGAGGCCGACCGGGCGCTGGCCGATCTGGCCGCCGACCGGGTCAACGGGGCCGCCGTCCTGGTGCTGAGCTGACGAAACACTTGATGACGCTTAGCTCCACTTCGTACACTCATGAAGGAAAGTTACATTAGCCTCACAACCGCTGGAGATTATTGACGCTGATCTGGCGCGATCGTAATGTCCGGTCAATCCCTAGAGACATCCCCCGGAGCGGCAAATGAAGCGACTGGCAGCGGTAGTGGCGTTGCTGGGCCTGGCCACCGCGACAGCGGCGTGCAGTGGTGGTTCCACCAACAAGTCCGGCTCGGGCGGCGGCGGTGGTGGCGGGCTCTTCACCACGATCGACGTGACCCGGCCGGGCCTCGAATCGACGGCCCCGGCCAACCCGTTCAACCCCAAGGGCAACTCCTTCGTGGGCTACAACGCCATGAGGATCGGCTGGGTCAAGAACCACCTGACCGACCCGAACCAGGCCCTGCCCGGCATCGCGGCGAGCTGGGAGATCGCGCCCGACAACTCCTCCATCACGCTGAAGCTGCAGCCGAACGCCAAGTGGTCCGACGGCAAGCCGGTCACCGCCGACGACGTCAAGATGTCCATCGGCATCGCCTACACGCAGGGCAGCACGGCCTTCTCGATCACGCCCGGCGCGGCGGGCGCGGCGGCCGACGTCACGGTCGTCGACCCGCAGACCCTGAAGATCACCCAGGACATGGCCAACCCCAGCCCGAAGTTCGCGCGCGGCGTGCTCGACACGACGGTGCTGCCCGCGCACGTGTGGGGCAGCGTGCTGCCCGCCGACTTCTGGGACAAGCTCAAGGCCGCCCGCGGCGACGGCCCCGACGCCGAGAAGGCGCGCGAGGAGATCCCCGCGCTCGGTGAGAAGGTCCTCGCCTTCGCCCCGCCCAAGGACGTCTCCGCCGGCCCGTTCGTGCTGGAGCGGGTCAACCCGTCCGAGGCGCTGCTGGTCAAGAACAAGTACTTCTACAACGCCGCGAACGTCGCGCCCGCGCAGGTGAAGTTCCTCAACTACACCGGCAACGAGCAGATCTGGAACTATCTCACCCAGGGCAAGCTCGACCACGCCGGCTTCACGGCCACCCCGACCGACGTGATGAACCGGATCAAGCAGGCTCCGGGCAGCGAGATCATCAAGGGCTACTCGCCGGTGGCCGTGGGCATGGGCTTCAACCAGTCCAAGAAGCCGTACGACAACGTCCACGTGCGCCGCGGCCTTGCCTACCTCATCGACCGCGACCAGGTCACCAAGGTCGCCTCGCCCGAGGGCGGCACGCCGGCCGCCACGACCAGCGGCATCCACCAGAAGGCCGCGCAGGCGTGGATCCCGGAGACGGTGCCGCAGCTGGAGCCGTACAAGCCCGACGTGGCCAAGGCCGAGGCGGAGTTCAAGGAGGCCGGCCTGACCAAGAAGGACGGCAAGTGGACGCTGGCCGACGGCACGGCGTGGAAGGTCTCCATGCACGCGCCCTCCGGCTTCTCCGACTGGCTGTCGGCCCAGGAGAACATCAAGAGCCAGCTCACCAAGGCCGGCGTCGACGCCGAGGTCGTCACGACCGCCGACTACCCGCTCTACCTTCAGGAGTTGTCGGCCGGCAAGTACGACGTGGGCTTCTGGCTGATGGCGCTCGGCCCCGCGCCGTACGACATCTTCCAGCGCGTCTACGGCGCCTCCAACGGCTGGACCAACGTCGGCAACAAGGTCTCGCACGCCGCGCCCGGCAAGAGCGGCAACTGGATGGGCGGCGGCGAGGAGATCGAGGTCGACGGCCAGAAGGTCAACCCCGGTGAGCTGACCGCCAAGCTGAACTCGGTCGGCGCCGAGGAGGCCAAGCCGATCATGGCTCAGCTCGCCAAGGCCACCAACCAGGACCTGCCGGTCATCCAGCTCTGGGACTACGTCAACGTCCAGTTCGTCAACAACAGCCGCTTCACCGGCTGGCCGCACGAGGACGAGGTCCTGCGCGGCGGCGGCAGCGTCGTGATGTCCGGTGTGTGGATCCAGCAAGGTCTGATCAAGGCAAAGCAGTAGCCTATGACGCTCATCGCACGGCGACTCGCGGGCCACCTGGCCCGCGGGCTCGTCATGATCCTCGTAGTGGCGACGATCACGTTCTTCATCGTCAACAACATCCCCGGCGACCCCATGGCCGCCCGGTACGAGAAGCTCATCGAAGGGGGCATGTCGCCGGAGGCGGCCTCGCAGGCCGTGAAGGTGCTCTACGGCTTCCAGCCGGACGGCTCGATGTGGCAGCAGTACAGCGAGTTCATCACCGGCCTGGTCCACCTCGACCTCGGCGTCTCCGTCACCAGGCCGGGCACGCCCGTCCTCGACGTGCTGACCGAGGCGGCCAAGTGGACCGTTCTACCGGTCCTGGCGGGCACGCTGCTCAGCTTCCTCGTCGGCGTCATCCTCGGCGTGTTCGCGGCCATCAAGCGCTCCGGCAAGCTGGGCGACGCCCTGGCCATCTCCGGCTCGCTGCTGCACGGCATCCCGCAGTACGTGCTGGCGATGCTGCTCGTGGTGATCTTCGCGACGCTCATCCCGCTCCTGCCCGCCGACGGGTCGGTGGACATCCTGTACGAGCCGGGCTTCAACGCCGGCTACATCGGCTCGCTCGTCGAGCACGCCATCCTGCCGGTCGTCACGTACGCCCTGTCGGCCTACGGCGGCTGGATCCTGGCGATGAAGTCCAGCGTGGTCACCGTGCTCGGCGACGACTTCATCCTGGCCGCCGAGCTGCGCGGCGTGAAGCGCTCGATCGTCTTCCGCTACATCGCGCGCAACGCGATCCTGCCCCTGTTCACGCTGCTGGCCCTGTCGCTGGGCCTGCTGCTGGGCGGCGCGGTCTTCATCGAGAAGATCTTCAACTACCCGGGGCTCGGCTGGCTGCTCATCGGCAGCGTCCAGGACCGTGACTACGCGCTGATGAGCGGGGCCTTCCTGCTCATCACGGTCGCCACCATCATCGCCAACATCGTGGCCGACCTGTTCTACACGGTGATCGACCCGCGAGTCCGCAGCGGAGAGGAGGCGTCGTGAGCGCCACGCTCATTCCCGAGACGGGCTCGGCCGCCTCGACCATGCGCCGCAACTTCTGGCACGGCGTGTGGCGGGTGATGAAGCGCAAGCCCAGCCGGATGGCCGGAGTGATCATCCTGGTGGGCTTCCTCCTCATGGCGGTCGTCGGGCCGATGCTGCTGCCCGCGAACCTGCCGGACAACCCCAACGCCATCACCCAGCCGCCGAGCTGGGAGCACTGGTTCGGCACCGACCCGCAGGGCCGCGACGTGGTCGCGCTGGTCATCAAGGGCTCGCGCTACGTGCTGCTGACGGCCGCGGTGACCGCGCTCATCACGGTCGTCGTCGGCACCGCGGTCGGCCTGTTCTCCGGGTTCAAGCGGGGCCGCTGGGACACCGTGCTCATGCGGCTGACCGACATGAAGCTCACCATCCCCGGCCTGCCCCTGCTGCTGGTGCTGGCGACGGTGTGGCAGTTCGGCAGCCCGATCCAGATGGGCCTGGTGCTGGGCATGCTCGGCTGGGGCGGCGTGGCGCGCGCCGTCCGATCGCAGACGCTGTCCCTGCGCGAGCGCGGCTTCATCGAGGCGGCGCGCGGGCTGGGGCTGTCCACGACGCACATCATCGGCAGGGAGCTGCTGCCCAGCATGGCGCCCTACATCGCGATGAACATGCTCATCGCGGTCACCGGCGCGGTCTACGCGCAGGTGGGCCTGTTCTTCCTGGGGGTGCTGCCGTACGAGTCGGACAACTGGGGTGTCATGCTCAACCTGGCCGTCTTCCAGGCGGGCGCCATGATCACGCCGAACGCGCTCGGCTACCTGCTGGCGCCGCTGCTGGCGATCCTGCTGCTCACCCTGGGCATCGTGCTCGTCGTGGACGCCATGGACGAGATCTTCAACCCCCGGCTGCGCGAGGAGTAGCACGTTGGCTGAACAAGCGCCGGGAGTGCGCATCGGCGGCCTGACGGTCGTCTACAAGACCCCCGCGGGCGAGCTGCCCGCCGTCCGGGACATCAGCCTGACGCTGGAGCCCGGGTCGATCACCGGCATCGTCGGCGAGTCCGGCTCCGGCAAGTCCACGCTGGCCCTGTCCCTGCTCAACGCGGTCCAGCCGCCCGGCAGGATCTCGGCGGGCAGCGTCGAGATCGACGGGCTCGGCGACGTGGTGGGCCTGGCGGGCGAGCGGCTGCGCAAGGCCCGCGGCCGGCACATCGGCTACGTCTTCCAGGCCGCCCAGAACTCCCTCAACCCGCTCAAGACGGTCGGCAAGCAGCTCCTGGACCTGGGCCGCTCGCACGGCGTGGAGGACCTGCGCGGCCTGGTGCGCGAGGCCAAGGAGCTGCTGGGCCGGATGGGCCTGGACGGCGCCCGGGTGCTGGACTCGCACCAGCACGAGCTGTCCGGCGGCATGCGCCAGCGGGTCGGCATCATGCTGGCGCTGGTGCTCAACGCCCACCTGGTGGTGCTGGACGAGCCGACGACCGCGCTCGACATGATCACTCAGGCGAACATCCTGAAGATCATCCGCGAGGTGCACGCCGAGCGCGGCCTGACGACGCTGGTCATCACGCACGACATCGGCGTGGTGGCCGAGGTGGCCGACCGGCTGGCGGTCATGTACGGCGGCCGCCTGGTCGAGCAGGGCCCCACCCGGGAGGTGCTGGGCGCGCCCCGGCACCCGTACACCAGGGGCCTGATCAGGGCCATCCCGCGGCTCGTGGGCGACATCGACGAGGCCCAAGCCCTGCCGGGGCGCCCGCCGACGCTGTCGACCGTGCCGAAGGAGGGCTGCGTGTTCAGGGAGCGCTGCCCGCTGCGCATGGACGTGTGCGACTCGGTGGACCCCGAGGCCGTCTCCCATGGGACGAGGACCGTGGCCTGCCACGCCGTGACCGTGAAGGAGCACGCATGATCACCGGAACCGGCGTCGTCAAGACGTTCAAGCAGCGGGGCAAGATGCTGGGGGCCCGCGATGTGCGCGCGCTGCGGGGCGTGGACTTCGCGATCCCCAAGGGCGGCGCGGCCTCGTTCATCGGCGAGTCCGGGTGCGGGAAGACCACGCTGGGGCGGATCATCGCGGGGCTGGAGACGTACGACGAGGGCGAGATCGCGATCGACGGCGTGGCCATGTCCGGGCTCAAGCTCAAGCAGCGCCAGCCGCACTTCCGCAAGATCCAGATGATCCACCAGGACCCGTACTCGGCCCTGAACCCGACCAGGACCATCCACCAGACCCTGCACGCGCCGCTGAGCCTGCGGGCCAGGCAGACCGGGCGGTCGCGGTCGTGGATGGAGGAGCGGGCGGCCGAGGTGCTGTCGCTGGTGGGGCTGGACCCCGGGTCGGTGCTGGCGCGCTACCCGCACCAGCTGTCCGGCGGCATGCGCCAGCGGGTGGTCATCGCCCGCGCGCTGACCGTGGACCCGGAGATGCTGGTCGCCGACGAGGCCGTGTCGATGATCGACGTCTCGCTCCGGCTGGGCATCCTGGCGCTGCTGAAGGACCTGCGCGAGCGGCTCGGCGTGAGCGTGCTGTTCATCACGCACGACGTGGCCACGGCCCGCTACATCGGCGGCGACGGGGAGCTGTACGTCATCTACCGCGGCCAGGTCGTCGAGCGCGGCCCGGTGGACACGATCATCGCCGACCCCGTGCACCCGTACACGCAGTCGCTGCTGTCGGCCATCCCCGTGCTGCACGGGCTGGAGCAGCCGGGCGAGCAGCCCGTCATGCCGCTGGAGTCGCTGGACGAGAGCCGCTCCGACGAGGGCTGCCTGTTCGCCCGGCGTTGCCCGTTCCGGGGCGAGCGGTGCGCGGACGAGCGGCCGCTGCTGCAGCTCACCGAGGGCGTGCCGCAGGAGCACGCGTGCTTCTACCCGCAGCGCCGAAGTGTGATCGCGCGACCGATGAGCGAGGTGTGATGTCCCACGCCGTACGCGCGGCCGACCCGGCCGAGGCGGCGCTGGTCGCCGAGGCCGCGCTGACGCTGGACGCCGGCGAGGCCGCCGCCCTGGTCGGGCACCTGTCGCGGCCGCCGGCCGACCGGCGCTGGACGGCGCTGGCCACGGACGGGGGCGTGGTGATGGCCTCGATGTCCGCCCAGGACCCGGAGGTGGGGCACGTCGACCTGCTCGCCGTGCACCCCTCCGCCCAGGGCGCGGGACGCGGCCGGGCGCTGGTGCGCGCGGCCGAGGAGTGGCTGGCCGGCCAGGGCGCGCGGCAGGCCCGCTTCGCCGGGAACCCGCCGTGCTACGCCTGGCCGGGCATCGACGTGCGCTACACCGCCGCCGCCTGCCTGGCCGAGAGCCTCGGCTATGAGCGCTACCACGTGGCCTGGAACATGACGGCCGACCTCCTGGACGCGGACCTGTCCGTCGAGGAGGACGTGGCGCGGCTGGAGAAGTCGGGCGTCGCCGTGCGCGCGGCGGGCGGGGACCGCGAGCGGGTGGCGGCGTTCGTCGAGGAGCACTGGAACGACCGGTGGGCCTGGGAGGCGGTCAACGCGGCCGGGCTGCACTACGCCGAGCGCGACGGGCAGATCCTCGGCTTCGCCGCCTGGGGGTCGCGGCCGGCCTGGTTCGGGCCCATGGGCACCGCGCCGGACGCCCGCGGGCTGGGCCTGGGCCGGGTACTGCTGCGCAGGTGCCTGGCGGACCAGCGGGCCGCCGGGCAGGCCGGCGCCCAGATCGGGTGGGTGGGGCCGTTGCGGTTCTACTCGCGCGCCGTGGGCGCGCGAGCGGAACGCGTCTTCTGGCTCTACCGGCGCGATCTGGCGTGATGTCACGTATAGAGCAGTCGTCCCTCGGGGCGTCCCGGCGGCGGGCACAGGTCGCGGGGGTCCTCACCGGCCTCCAGGCGGCCGGTGAGCGCGCCGGAGCCCCACAGATGGTCCAGGAACAGGTCGGGGCCCCACCAGCGCAGGTCGTCCGGGTAGAGGTCGCGGGCCACGTGCAGGATGGACAGCCCCGTCAGCACCGGCCGGAAGGCGCCCGGGTCGTGCACGTGGAGCTGGACGCCGCGTACGGGGGTGCCGGCGTGCTTGTGGAACGTCGGCGTGAACCAGGCCTCCCTGAACCGCACCCCCGGCAGGCCCAGGGCGGCCAGCGCCGGGGCGAACCTCGCGTCGGCGTACGGGGCCCCGATCAGCTCGAACGGCCTGGTCGTGCCGCGCCCCTCGGAGAAGTTGGTGCCCTCCAGCAGCCCGGTGCCCGGGTAGACCAGGGCGGTGTCCGGGGTCGGCATGTTGACCGACGGCATCACCCAGGGCAGCCCGGTCTCGGCGTACGTCATGTCGCGCCGCCAGCCCTCCATCCGGACCACGGCCAGGTCCACGTCGAACCCGAACAGCCCGGCCAGCTCCCCCGCCGTCCTGCCGTGCCGGAGCGGCACCGGGTGGCGGCCCACGAAGCTCGCGTACGCCGGGTCGGGCAGGGGACCTTCCTCCACGGTCCCGCCGAGCGGGTTGGGGCGGTCGAGGACCACGAAGCGCAGGCCGAGCCGGGCGGCCGAGGCCATCAGGTCGTACATGGTCCAGACGAAGGTGTAGAAGCGGGCGCCCACGTCGGCGATGTCGAAGACCAGCGTGTCCACCCCGGAGGCGGCCACCACGCGGTCGAGGGACTCCCCGGAGAGGTCGTGCGTGTCGTGGACCGGCAGCCCCGTCCGCTCGTCCACGGTGTCGGCCTCGCTGCCGGCCGCCTGGGCGGTGCCGCGCATGCCGTGCTCGGGGCCGAACAACGCCGTCAGACCCAGCCCGGCGGCCATGAGGGCGTCTGTCGTGGGGGTCAGGTCGGGCAGCACCCCGGTGGGGTTCGTGATGAGGCCGAGGCGGGTCCCCCCGGCGAGAGCGGGATCCGCGGCCAGCCGTTCGGCTCCGGTTCGCACATGTGCCATGAACCCATTGTCTGAAAGATATTTACAAGAGAGAAGTAAAGGGTGGAAATTAGCGACATGATTGAGCCGCTACCCGAGCTGTCCACCGAGCAGAGCGACCCGCGCTACAGCCAGATCGACCGGCTGCCGACGGAGCAGATCGCCCGATTGATGAACCAGGCCGACGCCGCCGTGCCCGCCGCCGTCGCGGTGGTCATCCCGGCCATCTCGGCGGCCATCGACGCGATCGCGGCCCGGATGTCGGAGGGCGGCCGGCTCCTGTACGTGGGCGCCGGCACGTCGGGACGGCTGGCCGTGCTCGACGCCAGCGAGTGCCCGCCCACGTTCGGCACCGACCCGTCACTGGTGCAGGGCATCATCGCCGGCGGGCCGGACGCGCTCACCCGGTCGGTCGAGGGGGCGGAGGACGACGCCGCGGCCGGCGCCGCCGCGTTGCGGGACCTGGAGGTGGGACCGCTCGACTCGGTGGTGGGCGTGTCCGCCAGCGGACGGGCCCCTTTCGTGCTCGGCGCGCTGGCGGAGGCGGCCGGCCGCGGCGCGCTCACCGTCGGCCTGTCGTGCAATGACGGCGCGCCGCTGTCGGCCGCCGCCGAGCACGCCATCGAGGTGGTCGTGGGGCCCGAGGTGGTGACCGGCTCGACCCGGCTCAAGGCCGGCACGGCCCAGAAGCTCGTGCTGAACATGATCTCCACGATCTCCATGGTCAAGCTCGGCCGTACGTACGGGAACGAGATGATCGAGATGTCGGCCATGAACAGCAAGCTCGCCGGGCGGGCCCTGCGCATGGTCAGGGACATCACCGGTGCCGACCAGGAGGCGGCCGGCGCGGCGCTGGACGCGGCGGGCGGCCGGACGAAGGTCGCGGTGCTGATGATCCGGCACGGCCTCGACGCGGACGCGGCCCGCGCGCTGCTGGAGTCGCACGGCGAGCGCCTCAGCGACGCCCTGAGCGGCTGACACCTGACGGCCGGCACAACGGGGGGTAGGGAGATGTCCGACCGGCTGGCGGCGATCCTGGCGGAGGCGGTGCCGCGGGTGTGCCCGGCGGCGGTCTCGCTGATCGCCGTGGACGGCTCCGTGGTGGCCGCGGCGGCGGCCGGGGAGCTCGTACGGTACGCCGACGCGCGGGGCGGCCTGGCCGCGGAGCGCCCGCCCGCGCACCGCGACTCGATCTTCGACCTGGCCTCGGTCAGCAAGCTGTTCACCACGGTCGTGCTGCTCTCGCTGGCCGAGGAGGGCCTGCTGGACCTCGACGAGCCGGTGGCCGCCCGGCTCCCCGGGACCGACCCGCGGATCACCCCGCGCCGCCTGCTCACCCACACGGCGGGCCTGCCCCCGACCCGCCGCGTGGACCTGGAACTGCCCGGCGCGGACGCCGGCGCGCGGATGGCCGCCATGGTGCGCACGCCGATCACCCACCCGGTCGGCGGGCCGTACCTCTACAGCGACGTCGGCATGGTCATGGCCGGCCGGGTGGCCGAGCTGGCCGGCGGTGCGGCGCTGGACGCGCTGGTCCGCGCCCGGGTCACGGACGTGCTCGGGCTGCCCGACACGGGCTACCGGCCGGACGGCCGCCTGGCCAGGATCGCCGCCACCGAATGGAAGCCCGAGCGGCCCGGACCCGGCTGCGTGCGGGGCGAGGTGCACGACGAGACCGCGTACGCGCTGGGCGGCGTGGCCGGGCACGCGGGGCTGTTCGCCACGGCCGGGGACCTGCTGGCCTTCGGCGAGGCGCTGCGGCTCGGCGTCGGAGCGCTGCTGCAGCCGGAGAGCGTGGCCGAGATGACGCGCGACCAGGGTGCCGAGGGGGCGCCTTTCCGGCACGGGCTCGGCGTGCGGATCGGCGACCCGGCCGTCGTGGGCCCGCTGGCGGGCGCGTACGGCCACTCGGGGTTCACCGGCACCTCGCTCGTCGTGGATCCGGCCCGCCGCCTGACGGTGGTGCTGCTGACCAACGCCGTGCACCCCGTGCGGGGCCGCGACGGCATCCGCGGGCTGCGCCACGCGGTGGCGGCGCACGCGGCCGACCTCGCCCGCTGAAAGGCCGGCGTCTTGACGTAGCCTGCGGGTATGTCCGTCCATCTGAACCACACGATCGTGCCGGCCAGAGACAGGGACGCGACGGCCGCCTTCCTCGTCGAGGTCCTCGGGCTGGAGCCGGCCCCGGAATACGGCCCGTTCCGGGTCGTCTCGCTCGGCAACGACGTCTCGCTCGACGTCGTGCAGGCGGGCGACGAGGTGCCGTCCCAGCACTACGCCTTCCTGGTCAGCGAGGCGGAGTTCGACCAGATCTGGGGCCGGATCAAGGAACGCGGCCTGACGTTCTGGGCCGACCCGTACCATCAGCGGGCCGGCCAGATCAACACCAACGACGGCGGTCGCGGCCTCTACTGGTCCGACCCCAACGGCCACAACCTGGAGATCATCACGGTGCCGTACGGCGGCGGTTAAGGGGCGGTCAGGGGGCCAGCGCCTCCAGCGCCTCCTCGGCCCGGCGCATCGCCTCCTTGGCGTCGGCCGCGGGGATCTCGCGGTCGAAGTTCAGGTCGTGGAAGACGTCCGTCACGCCCTGGGCGGCCAGCTCGGCCACATCGCGCCGGATCTTGTCGTACGTGCCGGTCAGCGGGCGCTCCTCGTCGGCCGCCCGGACCTGCGTGGCGCCCCGGATCACGAACCGGAACGCGCCCGCGTCCCGCCCCGACGCCGCCAGCTCCGCCCTGATCAGCCGCACCCGCGCGCCGATGCCGGTCAGGTCCTCCCGGCTGGAGCTGACCCACCCGTCGGCCAGCCGGGCTGCGCGGCGCAGCGCGACGTCCGCCGTGCCGCCGAGCAGGATCCGCGGCGGCCCCGGCACGGGCTTGGGGTCGACGTGGGCGGGCGGCACCCGGTAGAAGCCGCCCTCGTGCTCCACCACGTCGTCGGCCCACGCCTTGCGCAGCACCTCCAGGAACTCCTCCCCCCGGCGCCCGCGGCCGGCCATGTCCACGCCGGACGCCTCGAACTCCTCCGGCAGCCAGCCCAGCCCGATCCCCGCGGTCAGGCGGCCGCCGGAGAGCGTCTGCAGCGTGGCGAGCTGCTTGGCCAGCAGGAGCGGCTGCACGTACGCGTTGATCACCGCGACGCCCAGCCCGATGCGGCCGGTCACGGCCGACACGTGGGCCAGCGTGATCAGCGGGTCCTGCACGGCGCGGTAGGTGGGGCCCATGGGGTGCCCGACCGGGTACAGCAGCCGCTGGAACGTCCAGAGCTCGGAGTAGCCGAGCGCCTCCGCCCGGGTGGCGATGCGGCGCATGTTCTCCGGGGTGGCCCAGGGCCCTGACTGGGGTACGGCGAAACCTACTCTCATGCCCCTAGTCTGTACGAGTGGGTCTCGAGGCGGAGCTGGCGGGGATCGCTGCGGCATATGGCGGTGCGGGCGCGCCCGTTCTACACCCGACACGGACGGACGTCGTGGTGTTACGCATGGGAGAGGTCGTGGTCAAGGCCCACTCCGCGCGCGACGACGCCGAGTCGCTGCGGCCGAGGCTGCGGGCCGCCGCGTCGGCCGCGGTGAGCGGCGTGATGCTGGCCCCGCTGGAGCCCGAGGTGCTGTCGGCGGCCGGGCGCGCGGTGACGGTGTGGCCGGCGGGCCGGCCCGTGGCGCAGGACGACCCCGACTCCGCGCCGTGGGAGGAGGGCGCCAGGCTGCTGGCCAGGCTGCACGCCGTCTCCCTCCCGCTGCTGCCGGCCCTCCCGCCGGCCGGAGGGCCTGCCAGGGCCGCCCGCGCGGTGGGCCGCATGCCCGGCGACGGCCCCGTGGAGCAGCTCGTCAGGCGGGCGTTCAAGGAGCTGCCCGAGCCGCCGCCGCAGCCCGCGCTGCTCACGCACGGCGACTGGCACCTGGGCCAGCTCGTCCACCGCGACCGCTGGCTGCTCATCGACGTGGACGACCTCGGCGTCGGCGACCCGGCGTGGGACCTGGCCAGACCGGCCGCCTGGTACGCCGCCGGGCTGCTCGACCCGGCAGTCTGGGAGCGGTTCCTGGGGGCGTACCTGGCCTCCGGCGGGCCCGCGCTGGGCCCGGGCGACGACCCCTGGCGGCGGCTCGACCTGCCCGCACGGGCGCTCACCGTCCAGCTCGCCGCCGTGGCGGTGGTCAACGCCGCGCGCGAGGACCGGGAACTGGATGAGGTCGAACATTCGTTGGTCGAATCGTGCAACAGAATCGTCCGAGCGTGACGAGGTTGCGCGCGGTAGGTTTCACCCTGAGACCTCGAAGCCAAGGAGAGCGACTTAGATGCATTGCCCTAAGTGCCGCGGGAACATGCGGACCTATGAGCGCAACGGCGTCCACATCGAGCAGTGCGACAACTGCCGCGGGATCTTCCTCGACTACGGCGAGCTGGAGACGCTGACCCGGATGGAGACGCAGTACCACGCGGCTCCCCCGCCCCCCGCCCCCGGTCCGGCCTGGGGCGCTCCCCACCACGGCGGCCACCACGGTCACCACCGCGGCCAGCGCAGCTGGGTGGGCATGCTGTTCTCGACCTGATCCGACGGGCCGCGCGCCACGGGGTGCGCGGCCCTCGCTTCAGTCCGGGCCCCGGCGTCAGCCGCCGGGGAAGTCGTCCGGGTCCACGGGCGCGGTGCGGGCGTTGCCGCCGGAGATGGCGTGCAGCGTGATCCGCCAGTCGTGCCAGAGGATCTGCGTGGCGGTGAATGTCGTCTTGAACTTCACCGTCTTCTCGAAGCGCTCGAAGCTGCACTCCCGGGTGAACGCCTTGGTCTTGCCGTCCCAGTCCACGCCGTGCGTGAAGTAGATCTTGTAGCTGCCGTCGCGGACGCCCTTGATCTTGAACTTCGCCTTCTTGCGCACGTACACGCTGAACTGCTTGCTGCCGCCCTTCATGACGGTGACCACCGAGTCGAGGCTGCCGCCGTTGTCGATCTCCAGGGAGCTGCGGCCGTTGAACGCGCTGCCCCTGCGGATGAACGAGCCGTTGCGCAGCCGCCTGGTCTGCTTGTCCCCCGCCTTCACGGCCACGACGTCGGCCGGGTAGTCGCCGGCGCTCTGCAGGGCCCGGCCCGCCTCGTCCAGCGCGCTCAGCTTGTCGTTGACGTCGGTGAGCACGGCCGAGGAGGTGCACAGGTCGCGTGCGCCGACCTTGCCCGCCGTGGAGCCCAGCTCGGTGGCGAACTCGCGCAGGCTGGTCACGTACGCCTCGTGCTGGGCGCGTACGGCCTCGGGCGGGGTGAGCGCGGACAGCGCGTCGGCGGCGCCGCTCAGCGTCTGCTCGGCCTTGTCCACCCGCTGGTCCAGCGCCTTGACCCCGCGCGCCCCGGCGAGGGCGCTGATCGCGTCGGCCATCGGCTTGCGGCGGCTTTCGAGCTCGCTCTTGTACGCCTCCGGCGTCAGCGCGGCCGGGCTCTGCCCGCCGGGCGCGGTGCCGTTGCCGGTGGCGGGCACGGCGCCGTTCCCGCCCGCGACGCCCGACACCTTCGGCTCGCCACCGGCCGGCGACGGCGAGCCCGAGGAGCAGGCGCCGAGGGTGGTGAGGGTCGCCAGGGCGAGAACGCAGGAGATCAACCGGGGTTTAGCCACCTGCCACACTATTGTCCGGTTGATCCCCAACCGTCAATTACGATTCGGCCAGTCCCTCGTCCCGATCCTGTCGCAGCCACCGGGTGATCCCCAGCGTCTCCAGGAACGGCACGTCGTGGCTGGCCACGACGAGCGCCCCCCGGTACGCGGACAGCGCCTGCGCGAGCTGGCGGACGCTGGCCATGTCCAGGTTGTTGGTCGGCTCGTCGAGCAGGAGCAGCTGCGGCGGCGGCTCCGCCGACAGCAGCGCGGCGAGCGTCGCCCGGAAGCGCTCGCCTCCCGACAGCGTGCCGGCCGCCTGGTTGACCCGCTCGCCCCGGAACAGGAAGCGCGCCAGGCGGGCGCGTACGTCGTTCACCGAGGCGGAGGGCGCCACGGCGCGCACGTTGTCCACCACGCTCAGACCGTCGTCCAGCAGGTCCAGCCGCTGCGGCAGGTAGCGGACGGGCACGTGGGCGCCGTGCTCGACGATGCGCTTGAGCAGCGTGGTCTTGCCCGAGCCGTTGGGGCCGAGCAGCGCGATCCGCTCGGGCCCGCGCACGACCAGCGTCTCCAGCACGGCCACCCGCGACTCCTCCGCCTCGTCCGGCCCGTCCTGCTCCCGGCGGGGCGGGGCCAGCGGAAGGGTCAGCACCGTGCGGCCCGCGGGCACCTCCGTGCCCGGGAGCTCGATGCGGATCTCCGCGTCGTCGCGCACGGCCTGCTCGGCCTCGGTCAGCCGCTCGCGGGCCTCCTCCAGCTTCTCCAGGTGCAGGGTGCGCTGTTTGCCCGCGGTGACCTGGGCCTTGCGTTTGAGCCCGTTCGCGACGATCTTCGGCACCCTCTTGTTCTCGTACGCCTTCCTGCCGGTGCGCAGGCCCCGGTCGATCCTGGTCCTGGCCTCGACGAGCTCGCGCTGCTGGCGGCGCACCTCGCCCCCGGCGGTGCGCACCGTGCGCTCGGCGGCCTCCTGCTCGGCGGCGACCTGCTCCTCGTAGGCGGTGAGGTTGCCGCCGTACATGCGCACGGTGCCCTCGCGCAGCTCGGCGATCTGGTCGACCAGGTCGAGCAGCGTCCGGTCGTGGCTGACGACCAGCAGCACCCCCTGCCAGGCGCCGACGGCGGCGTAGAGGCGCCGCCGCGCGTCCAGGTCGAGGTTGTTGGTGGGCTCGTCGAGCAGCAGCACGTCGGGCCGTTTCAGCAGTTGCGCGGCCAGCGCGACCATGATGGTCTCGCCGCCGGACAGCGTGCCGACCGTGCGGTCGAGCCCGACGTGGCCGAGCCCGAGCCGGTCGAGCTCCGCGTGGGCGCGCTCCTCGACGTCCCATTCGTCGCCGACGGCGGCGAAGTGCTCCTCGGCCACGTCGCCGGCCTCGATGGCGTGCAGCGCCGCCCGCGTCCGGCTGATCTCCAGCAGGTCCGACACGGTACGGCTCGCGCCCAGCGGCACGTTCTGCGGCAGGTAGCCCACCTCTCCCGAGACGGACACGGACCCGCGCGCCGGGGCCAGCTCACGGGCGATGAGCTTGAGCAGGGTGGACTTGCCCGACCCGTTGACCCCGATGAGCCCGGTACGTCCCGCGGGGAACGCGGCGTCGAGCCCGTCGAGCACCTTGGTGCCGTCCGGCCAGCCGAAGGAGACGTGATCGATGACAATGGAAAAAGACATAAGGCGGCTCCCATCACAAAAATCGAAATTTCGTGACTTGGCGGGAATCACCGCAGATGCGCGCAACACAGGGGCGACGGAGTCGGAGTCCGTGATCGGAGGCGAGGATGCCTCGAGGTCCAGGAGATGCGCGCATGCCCATGACAGGGCGGATCGGCGCGGTGCCCGCGACCTCAGATCCTCACGTCAGCTGCCCCCACGGTTCGGCGATAGAACGTTCGAGAGTTTAGGCGACCCGCGGCTCACCTGGCAAGGCCGCGGGACCGGTGCGCCGCCACGTTGACCCTGTTCGCGCAGGCCAGGGAGCAGAACCGGCGGCGCCCGTTGCGCGAGGTGTCGACGTAGACCGTCTCGCACCCGTCCCTGTCGCACCGCCCCAGCCGCCTGCCCCCGGCGAACGACAACGCCATGGCCAGGCCGCCCGCGGTGGTGTCCTTCGCCCTGGCGACGATGTCGGCGTCGATGGAGAAGAAGTGCAGGTGGGGCTCGCGGCCGTCGTGGGCGCTGACGTACGGCTTGGCCGCGGTCACGTCGAGCAGGTCGTTGACCAGCTTGATCTGGGTCTCCTGGTCGAGCTCCCCGAACACCGGGGCCAGCCGGGCCGCCCACGCCCGCAGCTCCGCGGCCTGGGCGGGGGTGACGGCCGTGCGGAGCAGGCGGTGCTCGGTCAGCATCGCCTCTACCGCCGCGGGGCTGAAGTCGGTCGCGTTGACCAGTGCCGCGGCGAGGGCCGCCCCGTTGCCGCCGTAAGCGTTGAAATGCATAAGGCCATTACATCAGGTTGGAATCATGCACTCCAGAGACCTGCACGATCCGTTCGCCATGACCGTCGTGTCCTCGCACCGCACCTCAGAGGGCGTCGTGTCGTACCTGCGGTGTACGTGCGGCGCGTGGGAGGTGCGCACGGCGCGGCTGGTCGGCACCGCCACGCCGGGGCCGCGATCGACCGGGAGCATCGACTGAGTCATCTACGGGGACATCTACTGGGACATCTACTGGGACATCTCCTGGGTCATCGGCTGGGTCATCGGCTGGGACATCTCCTGGGTCATCGACTGGGACGGCGCTGACGTCCTAGAGTCGGGGCCAACACCCCCCAGGAGGTCAGGCATGTCCAGCATTCCCTCCCTGTTGCGCGACCGGATCGCGGCGACCCCCGACGCCGAGGCATACCGTGTGCCATCGGACGACGGGTGGGCCTCGCTGTCATGGCGGGAGGTGGGCGAGCGAGTGCGCGGGCTGGCCCTGGGCCTGTCCGGGCTCGGCTCCGGGCCGGGCACCCGCGTGTCGATCCTGTGCTCCACCCGCCTCGAATGGATCCTCTGCGACCTGGCCGTGCTGGCCACCGGGGCGGCGACGACCACGATCTACCCGTCCAACACGGCCGCCGAGTCCGCCTTCGTCATCACCGACTCCGGCAGCACGATCGTCATCGCCGAGAACGACGAGCAGGTCGCCAAGCTCAGGTCCGTGCAGAAGGAGCTGCCCGACGTCACCCGCGTGGTGGTCATCGACGGCTCGGCCGGCGACGACGGCTGGGTGGTCACGCTCGGCTCCCTCGCCCAGGACGGCGGCCCCGGCGCGGGCGACTACGACGCGATGGTGGACGCCATCGCCCAGGACGACCTGGCCACGCTCATCTACACCTCGGGCACCACGGGCCGGCCGAAGGGCGTGGAGCTGACCCACGACAACTGGCTCTACGCCGCCGGCGCCGTCCGCGAGCTCGACCTCATCTCTCCCGCCGACCTGCACTTCCTGTGGCTGCCGCTGTCGCACTCGTTCGGCAAGCTGCTGGAGGTCGTGATGATCGACATCGGCGTGCCCACCGCGATCGACGGCCGCCTCGACAAGATCGCCGACAACCTCGGCGTGCTGAGGCCGACGATCATGGCCGCCGCGCCGCGCATCTTCGAGAAGATCCACAACACGGTCACGGCGAACGTGCGCCGCGACGGCGGGCTCAAGCTGCGCATCTTCAACTGGGCGCGGCAGACCGGCAGCCGGGTCGTGCGCGCCCGCCAGCGCGGCTCCGAGGTCCCGGTCACCACCCGCGCCGAGTACGCGCTGGCCGACCGCCTCGTCTTCGCCAAGCTGCGCGAGCGGTTCGGCGGCCGGATCCGCTTCTTCATCTCCGGAGCCGCCCCGCTGTCGCAGGACATCGCCGAGTTCTTCGACGCCGCCGGGCTGACGATCCTCGAGGGGTACGGCCTGACGGAGTCGTCGGCGGGCAGCTTCTTCAACCGGCCGGAGTCGGTGCGGTTCGGCACCGTGGGCCCGCCGCTGCCGGGCACCGCGGTCCGCATCGCCGAGGACGGCGAGATCCTCATCGGCGGGCGCGGCGTCATGCGCGGCTACCACGGGCTGCCGGCGGAGACGGCCGAGGCGCTGGAGGACGGCTGGCTGCACACCGGAGACATCGGCGAGCTGGACGACGCCGGCCGGCTGCGCATCACCGACCGCAAGAAGGAGCTGATCAAGACCTCGGGCGGCAAGTACGTCGCGCCCACCTACCTGGAGGGCCGGATCAAGGCCGCCTGCCCGTACGTGTCGCACGTGTTCGTGCACGGCGACCGGCGCAACTACGTCACGGCGCTGATCACGCTCGACATGGACGTGGCCGGGCCGTGGGCGGCGTCGGAGTCGCTGCCCACCGACCCGGAGGAGCTGCGCCGGCACCCGCGCATGCGCGAGGAGGTCGAGAAGGCGATCAACCAGGTCAACGCGGACCAGGCCAGCTACGCCACGGTCAAGAAGTTCGAGATCCTGGCCGAGGACTTCACGGTGGAGACGGGCGAGCTGACGCCCAGCCTCAAGATCAAGCGCAAGGCCGTCGAGGAGCGCCACGGCGAGACCCTCGACTCCTTCTACGCCTGACCGCGCGGGGTCCCGGATGATCTCCCACCTGCCGGTGCGGCCACGGCACTGCGACGCCCAGGCCATGATGCACGCGACCCGCTACTACGAGTACTTCGAGGACGCCTTCCTCGACTGGCTCGGCGGCCGGGGCGGCTACGAGCGGCTCCGGCGGGAGGGCGTCGACCTGGTGGTCAAGGCCAGCGGCTGCGAGCACCACGCGCCCGCCCGGCTCGGAGACGTGCTGGCGGTGGAGAGCGCGCCGGCCAGGGTCGGGACCACGTCGATCACCATGCGGTTCACGATGCGGCGCGGGGACGAGCTGGTGGCCGTCGGCACGATCGCGTACGTGTGCGTGCGCGACGGCCGCCCCGCTCCCCTGCCCGCTCTGCTCACGGCACCCGCCTAGCTGTGCCGTCTCATGACATCGGTTCCTCGCTGTCAGGCCTGGCGGGCATAGGACGTGAGGCGATCGGCGAGCGCGATGACGAGCTCGCGTAGTTCGTCGGGGCGCTCGATGACGAACGGCCGGTCGAGTGAGGCGAGTATCCGAGGCAACCAGTCGAGCTGCTGCGCCCGCAGCTCGACGCGCTGCCAGCGCTCGGCCGCCGGGTCCTGGCCGGCCGCGGGCTCGTGCTCCTCCAGGCTCGCGACGCTGGCGGGGAGGTGCGCGCGGATCTGCTCAACTGTCCCGTGGATCCGCAAGGTCACCTCATGTCGGTACTCGGCCGTGGCGAATCCTGACAACACGCGCTGCGCCGGACCGGGACCCACGGGCGCTTCGAATGAGCCGGGCAGGGCCCTCGCGTCTGCGATGCGATCGAGCCGGAAGGTTCGGTCCTCGCCGGCCTGGGCGTCCTTGCCCGTCACGTACCACCGGCCCGCATGGGCGACGATCCCGTACGCGTGCAGTGTGCGTTCGCTGCGCCGTCCGTCGCGGCCGGTGTAGCGGATCGAGACCGGTCGGCGGTGGCGCACCGCATCGGCGATGGTGAGCAGGAGCCCGGCGTCCGGGTGGTCCAGCTCGCCGGGCTGATCCGTGAAGGCGAGAGCTTCCAGGAGTGCGTCGAGCCGGCGGGCGATGTGCTGGGGCAGCACCCGCCGGATCTTCGCTGACGCCGTCTCGTTTGCCGTGCGCTCCGTCGTCGTCAGCCCTGCCCGGCGGCCGGCGACCAGGCCGAGCAGCACGGCCAGCGCCTCGTCGTCGCTGAGCATGAGCGGAGGCAGACGGTACCCGGGAGCCAGCCGGTACCCGCCGTAGCGGCCGCGTACCGACTCCACGGGCACGTCCAGGTCGATCAGCTGGTCCACATACCGCCGCACAGTGCGCCCTTCGACGCCGAGACGGTCGGCGAGCTCGGCCACAGTCCGGGTGCCGCCCGACTGCAGCAGCTCCAGGAGTGTCAGCACGCGGCCGGTGGGTCGTGGCATGTACGCAGCCTAACGCCGAATACAGGACCGATTCTGTCCACTATTTCCCCTAGCCTGCGACGTACACGCCTCCAGCACGGCCAAGGAGATTCCCATGGACTTCGTCTCGATCCGCATCATCACCAGCGACGTCGCACGCCTCGTCGAGTTCTACGAGCGAGCCACAGGGGCGCGGGCGACGTGGGCGACCGAAGACTTCGCCGAACTCAAGACCTCGGGCGCCACCCTCGCGATCGCCGGCACCCGCACCGTCCCGCTGTTCGCCCCGGGCTCTGCCCGCCCGGCGGACAACCACAGCGTGATCACCGAGTTCCTCGTCGACGACGTGGACCGCGTTCACCAGAAGCTGACCGGCTTCGTCACCGACTTCGTCACCGAGCCCACCACGATGCCCTGGGGCAACCGGTCGCTGTTGTTCCGCGACCCCGACGGCAACCTCGTCAACTTCTTCACCCCCGTCACCCCGGAGGCCATCGAGAAGTTCGCACGCTGACGCCACGCACATTCCACGATCGGGGCACCGGAGCCTCCGCCGCGTCCTCACGATCCCGCAGCAGCTCACCTTCGAGGACGCGGTGGAGCCAACGTCCTGAGTAACCACACCTGGCGCCCGCTCACAACACCCGCTTGGCGCCGGGTAGGGAACGCACCAGGTAGGCCGACCACCAGCACAGCGGCAGCGCCAGGACCAGCATGACGGCGAACTTGACGACGGCGACGGCCTCCAGCCACCGCAGCGCCCAGCCCAGGCCGACGAGCACGAGCGGATGGATGATGTAGACGGTGAAGGCGTGCTCGGACAGGAACCGGCCGCGCGGGCCCTGCCCGCCGAACCGCTCCCTGAACAGCACCGTCAGCCCGATGATCATGCTGACCGCGAAGGCGGACTCCCAAAGCGCCGTCAGCGCCTCGGCCACCGCCCCGGTGGTCAGGAACGACGGCGGCAGCAGCACCGCGCTCGACACGCCGGCCGCGATCAGCCCGAGCCGGCCCGCCCGCGCGGGCAGCGTCTCGAACCAGCCGCGCCGGAAGGCCACGCACCCGAGCACGAACATGCTCGCGTACTGCGGCATGAACTGCGGCGAGGGCAGCCCGAGCACCGGCACGTAGGCGCCGGTCGGCACCGGGATCCGCCACAGGAACGTGACGGCCGCCAGCCCCAGCACGAAGGCCGCGATCCAGGCGAACCGCAGCGGGGCGACGCGCTGCTCCATCGGCCGCCGCAGGCTCCGCCACACCGCGTACGCCACCGCGAACACGATCAGCACCTCGGCGAACCACATAGGCCCCGGGTCCCAGGAGCCGAGGTAGAACTGCCAGTACGGCATGCCCGGCCGGTCGGCCAGACCGCCGAAGTTGACCAGCGGCCGCAGCAGCACGAGGAAGACGAGCAGCGGGATGCCCAGCCGGATCAGCCGGTCGCGCACGAAGGAGCGGGTGCCCTTGCGGTCGTGGGAACCGGGGGTGAAGAAGCCGGAGATGAGGAAGAAGAACCCCATGAAGAACGCCTGGTTGAACATGGCCAGGACGTCGAGCAGGAGCCCCGAGGGATCCTTGGCCGGCTCGACGTAGAACCACAGCGGGATGTTCCCGTACGTGATCGCGACGTGGTGGGCCACCACTAACGCGGTCAGCACGATCCGCAGGTTGTCGATCGCGTGGAGCCTGGTCCTGGTGCTCGTTTCCACCGTCATGCGCGGCATGCCCTTTCGAAGAGGTCGGCGAGTTCCCTGGCGTGCGCGTCCAGATCGTGATCGGGGAAGGCGACCCAGTAGGCGAACATGTTGTCGATGGCCGAGGACTGGGTGATGGCCATGACGCGGACGTCGAAGTCCCTGAACTCCCCGTTCCGCTGGCCGAGCCGGTAGATCTGCTCCACCGCCCGGTAGACCTCCTCGTTCGCCTTGATCCCGTAGCGGGGCTGCCCGTCGGCGGTCCTGAGGTTGGTGAAGATCTCCCCCAGCGCCCTGAGCTGGGTGCGGTTGCCGCGCATGTGCTCGGCGACCGACAGGATGTGCGTCCTGAGCAGCTCGGTGGCCGTGGTGAGGCCCTCCATCTCGGCCAGCACGTGCTCGGCGATGGCCCCGTAGGTGCGGTTGACGACCTCCTCCATCAGCTCCTCCTTGCCGGCGAAGTGATAGGAGATGACGCCTTTGCTGATGCCCGCGTGCTTGGCGATCCGCGCCAGCGACGCCTGGGCGAACCCGACCTCGGCGATGACCTCGATGGCGGAGGCCACGATCTGGGCCCGCCGGGCCTCCTCGATGAACGAGCGCGCCTTCTGGCCACCCGGCTCATTTTCTGACCGCATGGCCAAAATTTAGCACATGCGGCCTGGAATCGCGTGCCTCCGGGGTGTCAGAAGGGCAGCCAGCCGATGCGGCCGTACCAGGTGCCGCCGGCCGCCAGGTGGTCGGCGAGGGCCCGCTCCAGCCGCGTGCGCCGGGGCAGCTCCTCCGGTGCCGTGACCGCCTCGCCGCCGAACACGAACCCCAGCGTGTCGCCCCCGTCGAAGCGTCCCAGCAGGTGGAAGCGGCGCTGGAAGGCGATGATGTTGGAGGCGGCGGGCAGGTAGCCGGCGAGCTGGTCGTCCAGCAGCCACGACCCGCACGTCATGACCTGGGGCTCCTCGCCGGGGAAGTGCCGGGGGAAGAACGCGCGGGCCCGCTCGAAGGACGCGTCGCACGCCTCGGGCGTCAGCGGGCCGTGGAAGTCGGGGATGTGCACCCCGAGCGAGTGGGCGCCCGGCTCCGCCGGCCGGCCGGCGGCCCGGATGCCGGCGGCGGTCTCCGGGTCCAGGGCCTCGCGGTTGAACTGGAGCCTGCCCAGCGCGTACAGGAGGCCCCTGGCGTGCAGTGTGAACCAGGCGGGCGCGTTCAGGCCGCCGCTCCCGTGGCGCTTGCGGTGCACCGCCATGTTGCGCCCCAGGTCGGCGAGCGTGGCCCAGGAAACCTCCTCGGGGATGCCCAGCCGCCGGTGGTAGGCCCGGGTGTGCGGCAGAGCGGCGAGGAAGACGTACACGTAGAAGTACGGACCCAGCTCCGGCAGCGGCGGGAACCGGGGCGGGTCGTCGTCCGGGCGGCCCATCGTGGACACCAGCGAGTGCACGCACCGCTCGGCCAGCCACCACTGCCCGCTGCCCGGCTCGGGGCGGGCCGCGAGGACCGCGTTGACGTCCTCGTGCGGCACCGTGAGCCGCAGCAGCTCGGTGGGGAGGTCGTCGGGGAGGGCGATGTCGACGCCGCCGAGCGACTCCAGGTGCTCCAGCCAGCCGGGGTGGGCGCGCAGCAGGGCCTTGACGTCCACCGGCGTCAGCCGAGCCGCGCCTGGTAGATCGTCCTGGCCTGCTGCAGCAGGGACACGTGGTCGCCGAACTGGTAAGGGCTGGCCAGCCGGCCGTGCTGCCTGATCAGGTCCTCCAGCAGATCCAGCCATTCCAGGCACCACAGCACGTCCTCCCGTCTGGCGACCTGCCTGCCGTCCACGTCGACATAGACGGGGCTGGTGAGGGCGTACCCCGTGGCGGTCAGCGTACGCGGATGCGGGTCGCACAGGACCTCGGCGACCACGTACGTGGGCCCGTCCACGCGGAGCTCGGCCGTCACGGTCAGCTGCTCCTCGCCCCGCCGGTCGTCGGCCGGCAGCCGCTCGGCGCCCGCCCGCACGCCGTCGGCGGTGCGGATGCGCACCGCCGCCACCTCCGGGCCCATCGCGGTGGCCGTGACGCTGACGCGGTCGCCCCTGCGGGCGGCCAGCACGTGGCCGGGGCCGTGGCCGTCCACCGACAGCTCCAGCCAGGGGCCGGTGGTGGCGAACGTGCGGCCCGCGCGTACGGCGGCCGCGAACGTCCTGGCCGTCAGCTCCCCCTCGACGCGGGCGTAGACGCGGGCCCAGCCGGGCGGGTTCGACTGGTTGTCGGAGCGGGTGAAGGAGATCATCGCGTCCGTCCCCGCCGTCACCGCCAGCCGGTTGCCCGCGCCGATCAGCCGCCGGTACACCGCCGCCGTCGCCGGGATCGAGGCGTGGGTGAGCACGTCGAGGCTGTCCACCAGCCCGAGCGCGGCGTCGGCGACCAGCTCGCGGGCGGCGCAGTTGCGCGGCACCGGCGAGACGACCCCCTTGGGCGGGTCGCCCTCGCCGATCGGGGTGCGAAAGGGGTGGCTGTAGCCCACGAGCGCGCCGAGCCCGCGCAGCTCGCGCAGCCCGTCGGCGTTGGGCGGCCAGTCGGCGTCGCCGTCGAACCCGGTGTGGTAGCGGCCGGGGGCCGAGCGCGGCGCGAAGGCGTAGATGTGGCCGAGCAGGTCGTTGCGGTACTCGACGCCCATCCTGGCCACGTGCGTGCCGTCGGACCAGGGCAGGTCCTCGCCCGTCCAGTGCTCCAGCGCCTCCCGGTCGTACACCCGCCGGCCCGAGACGTTGGCGGCCAGCAGGTTGAGCACGTGCAGGTCCTCGCCGTGCTGGGCGGCAGCCGCGTCGGCGGGCACGGCCACCAGGTCGCCGGCCCAGTTGAGGTGGACGTGCAGGTCGCCGCCGTACCAGCCGCGGGCGGCCGCGTCGTAGAGCCGGGCGGGGGCCAGCTCGACCAGGTGTTCCCCGCCCGGGTCGGGGGTGATCCCCAGCTCGGCCTCGTCGTACTCCATGCCCCTGGCCACCCTGATCGTCACGGGCATGCAGGGGACCTCCACGACGAGGTCGTCGCCGTGGAAGTACGGCCGGCCGTGGTAGTCGTGGCGGTTGGGGGTGTCGGCCGGGAACCAGCCGCTGCCGTCGGCGGCCACCACGCTCCACCGGCAGGGCATCCCGGCCACCAGGCGCAGCCTGGCCGAATGGACGGGCCGCAGGAGGCTGTCCAGGCGGATGCGGACGCCGTCCACGACGACGATGCTGTCCTGGTCCACCTCCACCAGCCAGGCGCCGCGCGGGGCGACCACCCGCTGGGTGTCGTCCACGCCGACCACGCAGGGCTCGTCGCGACTGGAGTCGATGAGCAGGGAGATCCGCTCCTCGCCGCGCCCCGGCAGCGGCGTCCCGGGCGTGAGCCCCTCCTTCCAGCCGGCCGGCAGGGCCGGCCCGCCCGGCTCCGCCGCCTGGGCCCCGCCCGCGCGCACGACGAACGGCACCTCCTTCGCCCACCGCGACCCCGTGCCGCCTGCGCCGCCCGTGCCGCCGGTGCCCCCCGTGCCGCGCCGCCGGAGCCCGTCGCTCCTGAGCGGGCGCAGCGGCCGGGAGGGCAGCAGGATCGTACGCGGCTCCCCCTCGAGCGTGGCGCCGCCGGAGCCGACGCGTACGGCGACGAGGTGTCCGGGCAACCGGCCGTCGAGGGTGTCGCGCAGCACACGGTCGTAGTCGGGCTCGTCCAGGCGGGCGGCGAGCTGGTCGCGCGGGGTGTCGGGATGGCTCTCGGCGACCGCCTGGAACACCAGCTGCCAGAACCGGTCGAACAGCGCGGGCGGCAGCACCCTGCGCCTGGCGATGAACTTCACGTAGTGGATCTCCGGCTCGCCCCAGGTGATGCCGTGCTCGTCCAGGAGGCGGCCGTACTCCTCCAGCGCGTCCGTCACCCTTCCGGGCAGCATCGATTCCGCACCCATATGCGCCTCTCCCCACCTTGGTTGCGCGACATCGTGACATGGATCACGCAACCCCTTCTCCCGGCTCCGTCGGGGGAGGGATGGATATTTCAACCTCGGGAGAGGTATCTCCACCCGGAGGTTTCCGATGCTGCTCCAAATGTGGCCTCATGAGGCCACATCGTGGATGTGACGGAAAAGATCAAGGGCGTTTGAACGCCGACAGGAGGCGGTCGGCCGCCAGGGACGGCGTGATCTCGCCCGCCAGCACCTCGCGCTCCACCTCCGCCGTGATCGCCGCCACCTCGGGGTCGTGGCGCAGCTCTGCCAGCAGCCGGTCCTGCACGAGCGTCCACGTCCAGCGGACCTGCTGGCGGCGGCGCTTGGCGGGCAGGTCGAGAGAGTCCTGGTGGGCCAGCACGTGCCGCCAGAGCTTGTCCAGCCCGTCGCCGGTGAGCCCGCTGCAGGTCAGTACGGGCGGCGCGCCCGTGTCGGAGCGGAGCATGCGCAGCGCCCCCGACAGCTCGCGGGCCGCCTTCCTGGCGGGCAGCTCGTACTCGCCGTCGGCCTTGTTGACCGCGATGACGTCGGCCAGCTCCAGCACGCCCTTCTTGATGCCCTGGAGCTGGTCACCGGTGCGGGCCAGGGTGAGCAGCAGGAACGTGTCCACCATGTCGGCCACCGAGGTCTCCGACTGGCCCACGCCGACGGTCTCGACCAGGACCACGTCGAACCCGGCCGCCTCCACGACGACCATCGCCTCCCTGGTCGCCTTGGTGACGCCGCCGAGGGTGCCGGAGGTCGGCGAGGGCCGGATGAAGGCGGCGGGATCGGCCGACAGGCGGGCCATGCGGGTCTTGTCGCCGAGGATGCTGCCACCCGTCCTGGTGGAGGACGGGTCCACGGCCAGGACGGCGACCTTGTGCCCCTGCCCGGTCAGGAGCGTGCCGAGCGCGTCGATGAACGTGGACTTCCCCACGCCCGGAACGCCGGAGATGCCGACCCGGCGGGCGTGCCCGGTGAGCGGGGTGAGCTCGACGAGCAGCCGCTGCGCCAGCGCCATGTGGTCGGGCCTGGTCGACTCGACCAGGGTGATCGCGCGGGCGGTCCAGGTACGGGAGCCGGCCCGGACGCCGTTGGCGTAGTCCTCCAGCGAGTGCACCCGACTTGCCCCCTTTCTTCGCAATGATCAGCTTAACTTCTGACAAGTCTTGACTTTTGCCAGTAGGGTGCTGGAGTTCTGATCTCAGCCGTCACAGGAGTCACTCCCCTCATGCCCAACGTCGAACCCCTCCGCGAGGGCGACCCGGCAGCGGTGGGACCCTACCGGCTGGTCGGGCGGCTCGGTGCGGGCGGCCACGGTGTCGTCTACCTCGGCCAGGCACGCAACGGAACCCCGGTCGCCGTCAAGGTGCTGCGCGAGGGGCTGGCCGTGGGCGATCGCCTGGCCAAGGAGATCTCCGCCGCGCGCAAGGTCGAGCCGTTCTGCCTCGCGCAGGTGCTCGACGCCTCGACCAGCGGCAGGCCGTACATCGTGGCCGAGTACGTGGACGGGCCCTCGTTGCAGCAGGCGGGCCGGCGCGGCGGGGCGGAGCTGCAGCGGCTCGCCGTCGCGACCGCGACCGCGCTCGACGCGATCCACCAGGCCGGCGTCGTCCACGGCGACTTCACGCCGTCCAACGTCCTGCTGGGGCCGGACGGGGCGCGGGTCGTCGACTTCGGCATCGCCGCGGCGCTGAGCTCGGGCATGAAGGCGACCAGCAACATCGTGGGGACGCCGGCGTACATGGCGCCCGAGCAGCTCGCCGGGAAGCCGGTGGGGGCCGCGGCCGACGTGTTCGCGTGGGCGTCGGTCCTCGTGTACGCGTCCACCGGCGTGCCGCCCTTCGGGGACGACGCGCTGCCCGCGGTGATCAACCGCATCTTGCACGAGGAGCCGCGGCTCGGGGAGCTGGGACGGCCGCTGCGCGACATCGTGCCCGCCTGCCTGGCCAAGGATCCGGCGGCCCGGCCCTCGATGCGCGATGTCCTGCTGCGCCTGGCCGCCCCCGCCCGCCGGTCCGCCTCCCCGTACGCGGCCCCGACCCAGGACCAGCCCGCCGCCGACACGCCCGAGTCCGACTGGGACACCCAGGACCGCACCCTGGACAGGCCCCAGAGCCGCCCCTCGCCCACGGCCCCCGGCCACGCCCCCACGGCCCCCCGCCCCCACCCGTCCGGCACCGCGCACACCTCGGGTACCGCGAACACCTCCGGCACCGCGCACACCTCCGGCACCGCGCAGGCTCCCGGGACGGGTCAGGGCACTCCGGCACGCCGGACGCGGGACCCGCACCAGGACCCCGCCCAGTCCGCCACCCGCCGACGGCCGCCGGCCACGCACCAGAGCCCGGCACAGGACACGTCGGCGGCGCACCCGGCCTCCGCTGCCCCGCACCACGGCAGGTCCGGAGCCCACCCCGCTCCGGGCGACCCGCACCGGGCCCCGTCGCGGACCACCGCGCCGCACCACCACCCGGCCGCCCACCCGGCCGCCCACCCGGACCCGACCCCGGCGCACCCGCACGACGACACCACCGCCCACCGCAGCGCGGGGCAGGACCGACGCCGGCACGACCACCCCGCCGCCCACCCCGGCTCCCACCACGACGCGGCGATGGCGCAGCGGATGCCGGGTGAGCCGGGTGCGCCCGAGGGGGCCGGGCAGGTCACCTCGCCGCTCCAGGCGCTGTTCGACCTCTCCTCCCCCGTCGAGCCCCAGGCCGCCGCTCCCGGATCGCCGGACCGGACGGAGGCGCGGGCAGCCACGGCGGTGACGGCCACGGCGGTGGCCCAAGCGGCCTTCCCCCGGGACGGAGCGGCCTTCCCCCCGGACGGAGCGTCCTTCGGCCGGGCCGGCCAGGAGCACCCGGGTGCGCACGACGGGAACGGCCCCGGGCAGGAGCACCACGTCGGGAGCGGCGCGGGGCAGGCGCCTACCCGGCGGTCGTGGGGCCGGCGGGTCAGGACGGTGATCATCGCGGGCGTCTCCGGCGTGTCCGTGTGCGCGCTGGCCGGCGCCATCGTCTGGCTCACCCCCACCACGCCCACCCCCAAGACCAAGACCGTCGCCGTCGTCACCGGCAACCCCACTTCCCCGGCCGCCGGCACGCCGACCCCCAGGCGGACCCGTACCGCCAGGCCGACCCCCCAGACGGAGGGCACCCCCAGCTCGGTCCCCGACGACGGCCAGGCGGTCGCCACCACCCCGGCCGCCGCCACCGACCGCCTCATGCTCGTCTACGTACGGCCCGGCGGCACCAGGAACGGCGAGTGCTGGGCCGGCGGCGAGGTGACGCTCCAGGCGCTCGTCCGGCGTACGGGCAGCCCGGTGAACTTCAGCTACACCTGGGTCATCGACGGCGCCGCCGCGGGCCGTTCGTCGGCGGTCATCTCCGAGAACGGCCGCCGCTACCTCACCTCTCCGCGCACGCTCACGAGCACGGGCGGCACCCACAGCGTCACGCTGCGGATCACCTCGCCCGTCGCCGTGCAGCGGACGATCACGGTCACGATGTGCGACCAGGGAACCTACTGACGGTTCCGGAGCTGTTCCAGCAGGTCGAGGGCGGCGTCGGCGATCACGGTCCCGGGCGGGAAGATCGCGGCGGCGCCCGCGGCGCGCAGCTCGTCGTGATCGCCGGGCGGGATGACGCCGCCCACCACGATCATGATGTCGGCGGCGTCGAGGTCGGCCAGGGCCTCGCGCAGCGCCGGCACCAGCGTGAGGTGCCCGGCCGCCAGCGACGAGACGCCCACGACGTGCACGTCGGCCTCGACCGCCTGCCTGGCGACCTCCTCCGGCGTCTGGAACAGCGGGCCGACGTCCACGTCGAAGCCCAGGTCGGCGAAGGCGGTGGCGATCACCTTCTGGCCGCGGTCGTGGCCGTCCTGGCCCATCTTGGCGACCAGGATGCGCGGCCGGCGGCCCTCGGCCCGCTCGAAGTCGGCGCAGGCCAGGCGGACGCGTTCGACGCCGGCGGCCGAACCGGACTCGTCGCGGTACACGCCAGTGATGGTACGCACCTGCTCGGCGTGCCGGCCGAACACCCGCTCGAGCGCGTCGGAGATCTCCCCCACCGTGGCCTTCGCGCGGGCGGCGTCCACGGCCAGCTTGAGCAGGTTGTGCTCCAGGCCGGGGGCCGGGTGCCCGGCGGCCTTGGTGAGCGCGTCGAGGGCGTGCCGGACGGTCTCGCCGTCGCGTTCGGCCCTGAGGCGGGCGAGCTTGTCGAGCTGCTGGGCGCGTACGGCGCTGTTGTCGACCTTGAGCACCTCGATCGTCTCGTCGGCGCTCGCCCGGTACTTGTTCACGCCGATCACCGGCTGGCGCCCGGAGTCGATCCGGGCCTGGGTACGGGCCGCGGCCTCCTCGATGCGCAGCTTGGGCAGCCCGGCCTCGATGGCCTTGGCCATGCCTCCGGCGGCCTCGACCTCCTGGATGTGGGCCCAGGCGCGCTCGGCGAGGTCGTGGGTGAGGCGCTCGACGTAGTAGGAGCCGCCCCAGGGGTCGATGACCTGCGTGGTGCCGGACTCCTGCTGGAGGAGGAGCTGGGTGTTGCGGGCGATGCGGGCGGAGAAGTCGGTGGGCAGGGCCAGGGCCTCGTCGAGGGCGTTGGTGTGCAGCGACTGGGTGTGGCCCTGGGTGGCGGCCATGGCCTCGACGCAGGTGCGGGCGACGTTGTTGAAGACGTCCTGCGCGGTGAGCGACCAGCCCGAGGTCTGGCTGTGCGTACGGAGGCTCAGCGATTTCGGGTTCCTGGCCCCGAATCCGGACACGAGCCTGGCCCAGAGCAGCCGGGCGGCGCGGAGCTTGGCGACCTCCATGAAGAAGTTCATGCCGATGCACCAGAAGAACGACAGGCGCGGCGCGAACCGGTCGACGTCCATGCCCGCGCCGACCCCGGCGCGCAGGTATTCGACCCCGTCGGCGAGCGTGTAGGCCAGCTCCAGGTCCAGCGTGGCGCCGGCTTCCTGAATGTGGTAGCCGGAAATGCTGATGGAGTTGAATTTCGGCATCTTCTCGCTGGTATAAGCGAAGATATCCGAAATGATCCGCATGGACGGCGCCGGGGGATAGATGTAGGTGTTGCGGACCATGAACTCCTTGAGGATGTCGTTCTGGATGGTCCCGGCGAGCTGCTCCGGCGGCACGCCCTGCTCCTCGGCCGCCACGATGTAGAGGGCGAGGACGGGCAGCACGGCGCCGTTCATGGTCATGGACACGGACATGCGGTCGAGCGGGATGCCGTCGAACAGCTGCCGCATGTCGTAGATCGAGTCGATCGCCACCCCGGCCATGCCCACGTCACCGGCCACCCGGGGGTGGTCGGAGTCGTAGCCCCGGTGGGTGGCCAGGTCGAAGGCCACCGACAGGCCCTTCTGTCCGGCGGCGAGGTTGCGCCGGTAGAAGGCGTTGGAGTCTTCAGCCGTGGAGAAGCCCGCGTACTGGCGGATGGTCCAGGGCTGGTTGACGTACATGGTGGGGTAGGGGCCGCGCAGGTAGGGGGCGGCACCGGGGTAGGTGCGCAGGAAGTCGAGGCCCTCCAGGTCGGGGGCGGCGTAGAGCGGCTTGACCGCGATGCCCTCGGGGGTCTGCCACACCTCACCCCCGGACTCCGTCGCCTCCGGGGCCTGCGCCGGCTGATCGGGCAGGGGGCCGAGCGGGATGCCGGAGAAGTCGGGGATCATCGGGTCACCTCCAGGTCGTCGAAGGTCTCGCGGAGCACGGCCAGCGCGTCGCAACCGGCGTGGAGGTTGGCGTCCACACCCTCGTACTGCCCCTTCCCCGCCAGCCACACCTTGCGCGCGCCCGCCTTGCGCAGGGCGGTGGCCACGGCGGCGGCGTGCTGGGCGTACAGCTTGTCGCTGGAGCACAGGCAGGCCACGGTGGCGCCGCTGACGGCGAAGGCGGTGGCGATCTGCTCGGGGTCGGCGCCGGGCCCGGCGGTCTCGGTGGCCAGGCCGCCCGCCTGGAACAGGTTGGCGGCGAACGCGGCCCGGGCGGTGTGCGCGGCCAGGGGGCCGATGGTGGCGAGGAACACCTTGGGCCGCTCGGGCCGCGCGTCGGCCAGATCCCGCAACCGCTCGTACGGCTCGGCGTACCGCACCTTCGGCAACCCACCACCGGGCCCTTCGGCGTCACCGTGCGCGGCGGGCCGGAAGGAGCCGCGCTCCCCGGTCGCCGCTGAGTCCTCCGCCGGGAGGCGGGCGGCCGCGGGGGTGGAGGTCGCCTCCGGGGAGGGGCGGCGGAGGGGTTTCTCGTCGAGGTCCGGGTACTCGCTCACGCCCGTGATCGGGAAGCGGCGGTGGGCGATGTCGTCGTCGCGGCGGGCACGGGTGGCGGCGATGCGGGCGGACACCAGGGCTTCGGCCCCGGCGATCCCCCCGGCGGCCTCGATCTCCTGGAAGAAGGCCCAGGAAGCCTCGGCGAGGTCGGCGGTGCGGCGCTCGACGTACCAGGAGCCGCCGGCCGGGTCGATCACGCGCCCGAGCCCCGACTCCTCCAGCAGCAGCGACTGCGTGTTGCGGGCGATGCGGCGGGAGAAGGCGTCCGGCAGGCCGAGGCAGGCGTCGAACGGCTGCACGGTGACCGCCTCCGCCCCGCCCACCCCTGCGGCGAAGCAGGCCAGGGTGGTGCGCAGCATGTTCACCCACGGGTCGCGGGCGGTCATCATGGCCGAGCTGGTGACGGCGTGCTGCCGCTGCCCGCCTGCCTCGGGCGCGCCACAGACCTCCGCGACCCTGGCCCACAGGCGGCGCGCGGCCCGCAGCTTGGCGATGGTGGCGAACTGGTCGGCGGTGGCGGCGTACCGGAACTCGATCTGCCCCAGCGCCTGCGCGGCGGTGAGGCCGCCGGCGGTGAGGGCCCGCAGCTCGGCGACGCCCCGGGCGATCGAGCAGCCCAGCTCCTCGGCGTCGCTGCCGCCCGCGTCGTGGTACGGCGTCGCGTCCACGGTGACGGCCCGCAGCCCCGGGAACTCGGCGGCGCAGCGCAGCGCCAGCTCGACCCCGTCCGGCCCGCGCGCCCCGGAGGCCCCCAGGTTGCCGCTCAGCGTGGTGCCCCGGGCCGCGGCCAGGCCGAACAGGGCGTCGGCGGCCTCCCGCGCCAGGTCCCCGGTCTCCAGGACGACCGGCGCCAGGTCGAGGTAGACGTCCTTGAGCACCGCGCCGAGCGAGCCCACCGGGATCGCGCCGTCGCCGACGACCAGCCACAGCGAGGTGACGCCGTTCTCCAGGTCGGCCAGCACGGCCTCGGGGTCGGCCACGGCGTGCCGCTGCCGCACGTCCCACCCGGCGGCCCGATCTGCGCCCCGATCGGCGGCCCGATCAGCGAGGGGCCGGGAGCCGCGCAGGTAAGGGGCCGCGCCGGGCAGCCCGGGGTCGCCCGGCAGGTCGTCCGCGTCGTAGAGCGGCGCGACCGTCACCCCGTCGTACGTCGTCCTGGACAGCGCCTCCTCCGGCGACCCGGTCTCGACCCCGGACTTGCGCAGGACCTCGACCGCCAGCGCTCGCCAGCCGTCTCGGGACATGGACGCGAACCCCGCTGCCAGTTCCATGGTTCGGATAGTAGGCGGAAGCCCGCCACACCGGTAACCCAGGGGCGGCCCCTACGAGCTCTGGGAGAGCGGCGCCTCCCAGGCCAGCCGCCACGTGATCGGCCCGACGATCCCGTCGTCGTCCACGCCCTGCTGGCGCTGGAACCGGCGGCACACGTCGCGCGACTCATCGCCGTACGAGCCGTCCACGGCCAGCTCCCAGCCGCGCCGGCTCATCCGTCCCTGCCAGGTGCGCACGTCCTGCCCGTGCAGCACCGGCGGGTATTTCAGCAGCCGGCCCGGGAACGGCGGCGCCGTGGACCCGTTGGCCGGCGACGGCCTGGGGGCGCCGCGCCTGACCCAGGCGTAGAGCGGCTCGCCGGGGCAGTCGGTGGCGTAGCCGTCGCGGTGTCCCTTGATCTCCTTGCCGGCGTGGCCGCGGTCGCGTACGTACTGGACCGCGTCGAGGATCGCGTGCAGGATCCCGTCGGGCGGCTGGACCAGGCCGGAGTTGCCGACCAGGCCGAGCACGGCGTAGTGGCCGGCGTTGAGCCCCGGGCCGTTCGCGGCGGGCAGATGATGCAGCCCGCGCCCCTCGAACACCTTCTTGTGCGGGCAGGCCACGTAGGAGTATCCGATGTCGATCCAGCCGTTGCCGTCCATGTGGTAGCCCTGGATCGACCGCACCAGGGCCACGCAGCCGGCGTGGTCGGACACGATGCCCGGCTCCACCCTGCCGCCGGTGTAGTGGACTTTGACTCCCTTGGTGGAGTCTAGCTGTGTGTAGTCGCCGCGCGGCGCGCGGGCGTTCCAATCGCGCCGTAACACCAGGTCGATGGCCACCGTGAGCTCCGAGGGTCGCTGTCGGGACGACCGAGCGTAACGCGGGGAACGCGGACGGGTCCTGGAGATCGGGGATTTGGTCTACGGTCTGATCACCCGCTGCTCGGTCACGATCGCGCTGATCAGATCGTGCGGCGTCACGTCGAACGCCGGGTTCGCCACCCGCGTCCCCTCCGGCGCCAGCCGGACACCCCGGACGGTCACGACCTCGTCCCCGTCACGGTCCTCGATCTCGATCTGGTCGCCCGAGGCGGTGTTCTGGTCGATCGTGGACTCGGGGGCGACGACGACGAACGGCACGCCGGCCCGTTCGGCGCCGAGCGCGAGCGCGTACGAGCCGATCTTGTTGGCGGTGTCGCCGTTGGCGGCGATGCGGTCGGCGCCGATGAGCACCGCGTCCACCTCGCCCTTGGCCAGCAGGTACGGCCCCGCCGAGTCGGCGATGAGCCGGTGCGGCGCGCCCATCCTGGCCAGCTCCCACGTCGTGAGCCGGGCACCCTGCAGCAGCGGCCGGGTCTCCAGCACCAGCACCTCGGCCAGCCGCCCGCGCTCGTGCAGCGTCTGGACGACGCCGAGCGCGGTGCCGCGTTCGACGGCGGCCAGCCCGCCGGTGTTGCACACGGTCATGATCCGCAACCGCTCGCCTTCGAGCAGGTCGGCCCCGCGCTCCCCCATGGCCCGGCAGGCGGCGATGTCGTCGTCGCGCACGCGCAGCGCGGCGGCCAGCACGGCCTCACGGCCCGCGGGCAGGTGGGCGGCGACCCGGTCGACACCCCACGCGAGGTTGACGGCGGTGGGCCGGGCGGCGCGCAGCTCGGCGATCTGGTCGGGGTCGCCGTCGGCCAGCGCGACGCCGAGCGCCCCCGCCACGCCGAGCGCGGGCGCGCCGCGCACGGCCAGCCGCCGGATGGCGTCCACGAGCTCGCCCACGGTGTGGATGCGCAGCATCACGCACTTGTCGGGCAGCAGGGTCTGGTCCACGAGCTCGACGGCGCCGTCGACCCAGTCAATCGTCCTCACAGGGCAAACGCTAGCTCAGCGGCGGCCGGCGGTCGGCGCCGAGCCAGCGTTGAGCGGCGCCGAGCCAGCACTGAGCGGTGCTGAGCGGTGCTGAGCGGTGCGGTCAGCGTTCGGCGAGGACGATCACCGAGTCCCGCTGCCCCAGGACGATGGGGACGTTCTTGTCGGGGTTCAGGACGATGCCGTAGTGGGGCGGGTCGTTGCGCGCCGTGGCGTTGCGGTAGCCGATGGCGGTCTCGCCCCTGCGCCGCGCCGACTCCACGACCGTGGAGAACGACACCCGCGTGCCCGTCTTCACGTAGTCGCCCGCCGGGCGCGGGTAGATCTCCGAGCCCTGCGAGTCGAAGAGGTAGCCGAACACGTCCGCCAGGTGCCGGTTCTCGGCGAGCTGGGCCAGGAGCAGGCCGATGACGGTGTCGCTGATCACGATGTCGTCGGCCTCGGTGACCTCGGCCAGGGCGCGGTTGTTCTCGTCGTGCATCTCGCTGACGATCGAGTAGTGCTCGCCGAGCGTGCTCTGCATGTCGCGCAGCTGCAGCAGCGTCATGAGCGTGCGCGTGTCGGAGTGGTGGGCGTCGAAGCGGTCGTCGGAGAGCACGATGACGTGCTGGAACAGGCCCACGCCGAGCGATTCCAGGGCGAACCTGTCGGTGGTGTCGCAGTCCTTGACGTTCACGGTGAGGTTGCGCAGGCCCGCGAGGTTCGTACCGGCCTTGGGGTGGTCGGCGGCGACCTCCAGGACCGAGCCGGGGGCGACGTAGCCGTCGAGGTAGCGGACGATCTGCTCGGCCCGGCCGTTCCAGTTGAGCAGGAGCGTGCGCTCGGGCTCGGTGGCCGCCTTCCCCGCCACGACGATGGCCGCCTCGTCGAGCGACGGCTTGCCGGCGGCCAGGCGGACGTGGGAGTCGTCGTGCGCGATGACGATGACCTGGTCGTCGGCGGCGATGACGGTGTCCGCGGGCGGGTTCAGCACCACGCCGGAGGGGCGGCGCAGGCCGATCACCGAGGCCGTCTGGTAGGCGTGCAGCGCCTCCCCGTACGTGACGCCCACCAGCTTCTTCGGGGTGCGCAGGTAGATCTCGCCGCCGTCGAAGTTGAGCAGGTCCATGCAGACCACGGACATGCCGGACTGGCGGGAGGACTGCACGATGAGCCGGGAGGCGGTGTCGTCGGAGTCGACCAGGTGCACGTCCGGGCCGCCGGCCAGGCGGGCGGCGGCGATGTTGCGGCTGGAGGTGAGCCCGGCGACCACCGGCGGGTGGACCCCGTGCCGCTTGGCCAGGGCGAGCAGGATCTTGATGACGTGGGCGTCCGGGTCCTCGCCCTCGGGGGAGAGCACGACGACGGAGCGGGCCGCCGCCAGGTTCATCAGCGCGAGGTCGCGCGGCTCGGTGGGCCGCCCGGTGCGGCAGACCAGCCGGGTCCTGCCGAGGTCCCCGACATGCTCGCGGACGGCCTCCTCCATCTCCAGCTTGTCACGGTCCGCCAGGACGGCGATCACCGAGCCCTTCTGGCTGGCGTGCGCCTTGACCAGCTCGGCCACGATCGTGAACACCTGGTCCGACCAGCCGAGCACCACCGTGTGCCCCGACTCCACGATCCGCGAACGCCCCCTGCGCAGGCGGTCCACCTTCTGCTTGAGACCGTTCGAGAGCAGGCCGACGAGCATGCTGACGATGAACAGGCCGCCGAGCGAGCAGATGAACATCACGGCCATGTACGCGAGGGAGCCCTTGTCGCTGGCCACCTTGCCCGGGGTCAGGGCGTGCATGAGAGCGATCCAGAGCACTTCCCCGGCGTGCCCCACGCCCTCGGGCTCGTTGGGGGCGAGCCACATCGTGAGCCCGGCCACGATCACGATCAGCCCGACCGACGCCACGGCCAGCCAGCCGATCAGCGACACCGTGCCCCTCGACATGGTGTTGTCGAACCAGTACCGCGCCCGTTCGCGGAACGTGACCTTCGACACTTCCCCGATACCTCCGCATAAGGAGTGATTTAACCCAACGACACAAGGTACCGGTGGATCTTCGCTTCCGCAGGGCGACAGGTAACGTATCGGCCATGGTGAACCCCCTCACCCCCGACGATCCCGCGTCTCTGGGCGGGTTCCGCCTGGCCGGGCGGCTCGGCGAAGGCGGGCAGGGCGTGGTCTACCTCGCCCACTCCCCGGCCGGCGAACCGGTCGCGATCAAGCTGCTGAGCGCCGGTGACCAGCAGACGCGGGCCCGGCTGGCGCGCGAGCTCGACGCGCTGGAGAGCATCGCCTCCTTCTGCACCGCCCGCGTGATCGAGGTCTCGACCGACGGGCCGAGGCCGTACGTGGTGAGCGAGTTCGTGGACGGCCCGTCCCTGGCCGACCGGGTGCGCCTGCGCGGCCCCCTGCGCGGCGGCGACCTCGAGCGCCTCGTCGTCGGCACGGCCACCGCGCTGGCGGCCATCCACGCGGCCGGGGTCGTGCACCGCGACTTCAAGCCGTCCAACGTGCTGCTCGGTCCCGACGGGCCGCGGGTGGTCGACTTCGGCATCGCCCGGGCCGAGGGGGCGGCGACCATGACCTCGGGGCTGATCGGCACGCCCGCCTACCTGTCGCCGGAGCAGATCGGCGGCTCACCGGCCGCGCCGCCGTCCGACGTGTTCGCGTGGGCGGCGTCCATGGTGTACGCGGCCACCGCGACGAGCCCGTTCGGGGCCGACACCGTGCCCGCCGTACTGAACCGGGTGCTGCACGCCCAGCCGGACCTGTCGCCGCTGCCGCCCCGGCTGCGCGAGGTGCTCGCGTCCTGCCTGGCCAAGGATCCGGCGCGGCGGCCCACGGCGCAGCAGCTGATGGTCTCCCTGCTCAACCCCAACCGGCCGCCCGCCACCCCGTACGCCACGGGCCCCCACGGCCCGCCTCCCGTCCCCGGTCTCCGCCCCGACCGGGGACCCACGGGGCCCCAGGCTCCGGCCGAGACGACGGCGGGGACGGCGCTGGCGACCCGCTCGCGGGGCCTGCTCATCGGCGCCGTGGCGGTGGCGGTGGCCCTGACCGCGGTCGCCACGACGGCCGTACTGCTGAACTTCTCCCCCGCCACGAGCACCGAGCGCCCGCGGTCGACCACCGAGCCCTCGCCCACGGAACCCGTGACGCGGCAGCCCGAGTCACCGTCGGAGTCGAGCCCCGACGAGCAGGAGGAGTCATCGGCCGGCCCGGCCCTGAAGATCCCGGCCGCCTTCGAGGGAGACTGGTCGGGATACACCACCAGCACGAACGTGATGGACACCGACGGCGCCGAGAACAGGGTGAAGCTGGAGAAAGGCGAATCCACGGCGGCGTGGACGGAGAAGGACCAGGACGACGACTGCAAGGGCACCATCACCCTGACCAAGGTCGAGGAGCGCCGGCTCACCTTCCACCTGGGCCAGAACGAGGGCGGCTGCATCGCCGGCACGATCACCCTGGACATGACGGGCGACGGCCTCACCTATACCTGGCGGGACGTGCCGGGCCCCGGCATCGTCACGCAGACCGGTACCCTCAAGAAAAACTAAGCGTATTCCCAGCCAAAACCCTTCGACATCCGGCGCCGAGACGGAGATCATTAACAATATGTCTGTTATCAGGGAGGTGCCGTTCCCCAGTCCGGACTCCGCCGAGCTCCCGATGAACATCTGGATCGACGACGCCGATTCCGCCATCGACGTCATCGACGCGCTGGCACTGTCGCCGTTCGCGACGGGCGCGCAGCCGTGGTCACGCCTGGCCAATCTGGAGCGCGTACGCCCTGACGCCACGCTCGCCCCCGCCGGCGGGCGCGTAATGCGTACCGCGCGGGTCGAGGACGGCTCGGAGTCGCGGCTGATCTGCGGCGACGGGTGGACCCTGCGGGTCGTACGCCACCGCAACCGCACCGCGACCGTCAGCGTGACGGCGGTGGACGAGGACCTGGCGAAGTCCGTGCTCGCGGAGAGCATCGAGGGCGCCGAGGAGGCCGCCCCGGACGTCGACCACGTCGAGATGGGCTTCTGGTGGCGGGGCATGCACGGCGGCACCCGCTCGGAGAAGCCGATCACGGCGCAGCCCTGGGACGAGATCAGCCCGAACTACTCGGCCAAGGTCCGCCCGGCGCTCGAACGGCTGATGTCGATCACCCCGGCCGACGTCAACGGCCGCCTCATCCTCCTGCACGGGGAGCCGGGCACCGGCAAGACCACGCTGCTGCGCACGCTGGCCAAGCAGTGGCACGACTGGTGCCAGGTGGACTGCGTGCTCGACCCGGAGCGCCTGTTCAACGAGCCCGGCTACCTGATGGAGGTGGCCGTCGGCTACGACACCGACGAGGACGCGCAGCGCTGGCGGCTGCTGGTGCTGGAAGACTGCGACGAGCTGATCAGCTCGGGGGCGAAGGCCCAGGCGGGGCAAGGGCTGTCGCGCCTGCTCAACCTGACGGACGGCCTGCTCGGGCAGGGCCGCGACGTCCTGGTGGCGATCACCACCAACGAGGACCTGGCCCGCCTCCACCCCGCCGTCGTCCGGCCGGGCCGCTGCCTGGCGCAGGTCGAGGTGGGGCCGCTGAGCAAGGAGGAGGCGGTCACGTGGCTGGGGTCGCCGGAGGGGGTGGGGCCGTCGGGGGCGACGCTGGCGCAACTGTACGCGCTGCGCGCCGGCCGCGAGATCACCCCGACGCCCGGCGACGAGTCCACGGGCCTCTACCTCTGACCTCCCACCCCGGCCGAAGGGCTGAACGACAGCCCACCCCGAACCCGAACCCGGCCCCGCCCGCCGCGGCCGCGACCTTACGGCCCGAGACCCGCACGCCACGGCCCTGAGCGACTGGGCAGAGCCGGGCGAGGGCCGGAAGGTGCCATGCGCCCCACCACCGACCGGCCCGGAACCAACCAGGCCACCACCGGCCGGACCGGGACCAACCGGGGCACCACCGGCCGGGGCCGGGCCGGGAGCGGACGGGCGGACCGGGACCGGACGGGCGGACCGGGACCGGACGGGCGGGTCTTACGTGAGGTAGGTGTGGAGTCGGCGGGCCTCGCGGACGAAGTTGTTCGACGCCCGGCGTTCCGCGACCTCCGCCACGCAGGCCGGCACCCCTCGCGCCTCCGCCCACCGAGCCGCCCGCAAGGCGAACACGAGCCCCTGCGTGTGCCGGGTGTGCGGCCGTTCCCCCGGCCCCGGCAGGAACACGGCCAGGAACCCCGTCATGACCCGCCACACCTCCCGGTGGGCCCCGAGCGCGGCCGCGCTCTCCAGGGTCTCGAACACCGGCCCCGGCTTGAGCTCCGTCCGGCGGATCAGCAGCGCGAGCTGCCGCCCCACCTGCTCGGCGTCGAGACTCCCTCGAGCTGCCATCTCCACCAGAGGCCGCGCCCGCTCCTCCGGAACGGCCGACCAGGACCGGTCGGCCGCGAAGTACGCCAGCACGAGCGCGACCGCCTCCCCCGCCGGCCCGTCGGCCAGCGCGAGTGCCGATGCCTGGGGCGGCTGGACCCGGGCCCGCAGCCACCGCTCGATCAGGTGCGGCACGAGATGGGCCGCGACGGCCTCCCGGTGCGACGGCATCAGGTACGGCCACCAGTGCATGTACCCGCCGTGCTCCTTCAGCCGATGCTCGGCGGACCCACCCAGCAACTCCCAGACCAACGGCAACCCACCCGGCAACTTCGCGCCTGACACCCCACCGCCCGGCGCCTCGCCATCCGGCACACCGCCGCCCAACACCTCGCCATCCGGCATCTCACCATCCGGCACAACGCCGCCCGGCACCTCGCCATCCGGCAGGCCACCACCCGGCGCTTCACCGCGCATCAGGCCAACCTCGGGCAGGGCAACCTCGGGCCGGCCGCCGTCGGACAGGCCGCTGTCCAACGACCCATCGGCTACCGGGGGCGTGACGCGGAGGCGTGGCACCAGTTCATAGACCAGCGTCCCACCGGCTTCGCGGTCGTCGCCGTACACGTGCCTGTCGCCGTACCCCGGTGCCCCCGCCGGCGGGTAGTAGCACCAGGCGATCTCCGTGACGCACTCGGGCCGCCCGCCGCCCATCCAGCGCGCCACCGCCCGGCCCGCCTCCGAGGTGAGTCGCGCCGCCCGCGCCACCACCTCCGGTGCGATCTCGCGCGGCAGCCGCAGCAGCGCCTGCTGCAGGTCGGCGGGCAGGGCCTCGACCCCCGCCCGCTCGTAGCCCGCCAGCCGCGCCACCAGCTCCCCGGCATCCAGATGGCCGGTCGCCTCGGTGGGCTCGGCCAGCAGGTACGGCGGGAGCGCTCCAGCCGAGATCGCGTCGTACACCTCGGCCCAGCGCCGCAACAGGAACAGGTGCGGCCCCGGCACGTCCCCGGCCTGCGGCAGCCACGACGACGCCCGCGACCCCACCGACCCACCGACCCCAAGCCCGGCACCAACGCCCCCGGCGGCACGTCCGGCGACACCGCCAGCAGCAGCTCCAGCGGCACGTCCGGCGACACCTCCAGCAGTACCTCCGACGACGCGTCCAGCGGCACGTCCGGCGAGGCCCGCCTCCTGGGCCCCGGCGCCCGGCACCACCAGCCGCGCGATCTCCTGGCACCACTGCCAGAGCTCCACCCACGGACGCGCGGGCGGATTCGGGAGCGGCCGTCCCTCTGCCAGCCGGGCCGCGAGCCCCTCCGGGTCGCGACCGTGGAGCCGCACCACCCCGGCCAGCCACAGCTCCGCGGCCTCCCATCGGGCCACGGCGGGTCGTGGGTCCAGGTCGGCCGCCGTCCGGATCGGCGGTGGGAAGGGCTCGGCGCGGTGGGGTTCGGGCAATGGCGACGGCGTGAACCCGTCGGCGTCCCGCTGATCCTCGCCGGCCTCCCCGCCGAACACCGCCGCCAGCGTCTCCCCGAGCTCCTGCGGCAGGATGCCGATCGTGTCCCTGATGGCCTGCGCCCCGACCGGCGTGAACCGCTTGGCGTGCTTGACCGCCATCCGCACCGCCCGGCCCTGCACGTCGGCGGACTCGCAGGCGAACGCGTACCCCAGCGCCGGGGCCAGCTCGTCCAGGTCGGCCCCGGGGTCCCGGGCGACCGCGTCGAGCCAGGTGAGCCCGGCCGTCAGCAGCTTGCGCTCGCCCCTGGACAGCAGCGCCCGCACCGCCTCGGTCACCTCACCGGGGTCGAGGGCCTCGAGCCGGCGCAGGTGCTTGAGCGCCGCCTCCGCGACGACCCCGGGCGCGGCGGGCAGCAGCCGCAGGTAGTCGTGGCGTCGCTTGATCACCTCGTCGTACGTGGGCGAGAGCAGCTCGTGCAGCCGTACGAAGAAGCGCAGGTCGGTGGCCTGCCCGCCGCGCAGGAAGCGCCGCAGGCACCCGTCGAGCAGCAGGTCGCGCCCGATCCGGCCCTCGCTCTCCAGCTTCCTGAGCGCCGCCAGCCAGCTTCGCGGCGGGGGCGGGTCGGCGCGCTCGTCGCGCAGGGCCAGGCCGACGCCCTCCGCCTCGAACAGCCGGGGCAGGAGGTGGTCGAGCAGCCGGTCCTCGCGCAGGGTGGCCGCGATGGGCGGGTGCCCGGCCCAGGCCACCACGAGCGGGTCGTGCTCGGGCGGGGTGGCGCCGGTGCGGCGCAGCATGGCCAGCACCAGGCCGGCCATCGGGTCCCGGCCCCCGCGCCGTCGCGGGGCGGGGCGGAGCTTGAGCGCGGCGCGGGTGGCGAAGTCGGCCTGCCAGCCGGCCGGGCGGGCCGCGAGGACGCGTTCGAGGACGGCCGGGACGGCGGCGTCGTTCCAGCCGTCCTGGAGGTCGCGGCGGTAGAGCCAGGAGACGACGGCGGCGGCACCGCCGATGGCCGCCGCGCCGGCCACCCGCAGCGGGCCGGCCCAGCTCTCGCCGGGGACGGGGGCGGACGGGGAGTTCCACGGGGCGTCCCACCGCCGGCGTTCGTGCTCGTAGACGGTCCGGCCGGCGCGCTCCGCGGCGCGTACGTAGTCCCGCCACGCGGCCTCGCTCTCGCGGGCACGCCGGTTCTCGCGGGCCTGCCGCCGCGCGTCCGCGCGCTCCTCCGCCACGGGGATGTGCCCGGGCAGCGCGGCGGCCACCTCGCGGCGGGCCCGCTCGTCGAGCGCGAGCACGCGGTCGGCCACCAGGTCGAGGTCACCGGTGTCGATGGCCGCCACCACCGACTCCCACGGCGTCCCCCCGCCGGACCCGATCGGCCCACCTGCCCCGATCGCCCCGCCGACCGCCCCACCGCCCGCGCCCAAGGAGCCGACCGCCGTCACACCGCCCGACCGGATCGCGCCATCCGCGCCGTCCGCGCCTGCCGCACCGTCCGCTGCCGCCCCGCCCGCGCCCAAGGCGCCGGCCGCCGTCACAGTGTCGCCTCCACCGCCACCCGGGCGGCGATCCGGGCCGCCAGCACGTGCTTGCACGGACCGCGCGACCCCCGGTGGTCGAACCACCACGGGCACGTGCACTCGCCCTCGGCCACCCGCACCCGGCGCACCCCGCCGTCGGTCGTCACCTCGGCCTCGTCGCCGGACAGCAGCCGCACGGCCCCCGAGTCCGCCAGGGCCCTGGCCGCCGTCAGGCGCGGGTTGAGCTGGGCCACCTGGTCCTTGTCGTAGGGGAGCTCGCGGTGGAAGTGGGCGGCCTCGTGCAGGTCGTAGCCGACCCGGCCGGCGGTGCCGAGCTGGGTGAGCGCCGCGCGTACGCGCTCGATGGGCAGCCCCGAGCGGTCGGCGAGCAGGCCGAGCTCGACGGTGGGCTCGAAGTTGAGCAGCATGCCCACCACGTCGGCGTCGCCTGCGGCCTCGTCGGTGGCCAGGTCTTCCAGGACCTGGCCCTCGCCGGAGAAGCCGCGCGACGGCTGGGGCGAGACGGCCAGCGTGTAGCGCATGCCGGGCAGCTCCAGCTCCCACGCGCCGGCGGTGGAGGAGCCGTCGGCGCGACCGTAGACCCGCAGCGCCTTGGCGAACCTGAGCAGCGGCATCAGGGTGGCCACCCGCCCGGTGCCCGACAGGCACACGCCGCCCCGCGCCGCACCGGAGGACAGGCGCAGGTCGCGGCCGGCCGGCACGGCCCAGACGGTGGAGCGGGCGCCCCGGGGCAGGGAGCGCAGGAAGCGTACGGCCTGCGGCCCCGCCAGCTCGGCCCGCAGGTCCCATCCGGAGGCCATCACCTGCACCTCGGCGAACCCGCGCAGCCACCGCGTCGGCAGCGGCACCTTCTTCTCCACCACCGCGCCGTCGAGCGTGGTGACCGTCAGCTCGTCGGGCCCGACGCCCAGGTGGAGCGGGTCCCTGCCGCCCACCCTGGCCAGCGCCTCGCGCAGGGGGCCGTTGACGTCGACGTTGGTCGTGCCCCGGTCGAGCACGTCGCCGTCGAGCTCCAGCACGTCGAGCCGGGCGTAGACGCCGCCGCACGCCGAGAACGACTCGAACCTGAGCCGCCCGCCGTCGCACGTCACCACCGGGTCGCGGGTCCAGCCGGGCCGGGGCTGGTGGTAGCGGGCGAGCGCCACGTCGGCCACGGCGAGCAGGCCCGCTGCGGCCGGGGCGGCCTGGGAGAGCAGCCCGCTGAAGAACCTGGGGTGGGTCTGCGGGCCGGATAACGCCGTGCCACCGGAGGTCGAGAGCCCGAGCTTGCCGTCGGCCAGCACGGAGGGCCCGGCGTAGGAGTATGCCTGCACTGCTGAAGTCATGCCCCGAACCATAGAGATGATCACTGACACAATCGGGCCGGTACGTAAACCATCCGATGTGCGACATGGAGTGCGAAACCACAATGTGCCTGGTGCTCACCGTCGATCTGGCCCGCGTCGCCTTCGCCCGCTTCGCCGTACCTGAAGGGTCCGCGGGCGGCGAGGCTCGCGAGTGGACCGGCGAGGAGCAGGTGATCGGCTTCCCGGCCACCCAGATCGTCCCGTCCTGGACCGCGCGCACCTCGCCCGGCTCGTGGATCGAGGTCGCGCTGCGCGCCAGGACCGCCTCCGGCGGCCTCACCAAGTGGTACGTCATGGGCCGCTGGTCCGAGCACGGCGATCCACGCACCTCGGTGCCCGGCCAGGGCGACGAGGACGGGGACGTGGCGGTGGACACGTTCGTGGCCAGGCGGCCGGTGGTGGCCTACCAGGTACGGGTGACCCGGCACGGCGACGGGGCCCGGGTGACCGGGCTGGGGGTGATGGCCTCGGCGCTGCCGCCGCAGGCGCCCGCCCCGAGCGCCCCCGGCACGGGCGGGGCCGTGGAGCTGGCGGTGCCCCGGCACTCGCAGCACGCGCACGCCGGGCACCACCCGCGCTACGACGGCGGGGGCGCCAACTGGTGCGGTCCCGCCTCGGTGGCGATGGTGCTGGGCTTCTGGGGACGCGGCCCGGAGCCCGGCGAGCTGGGCTGGGTGGGCGACGACGACCCGGCGCCGGCGGTCGACCACGCGGCGGCGGGCACGTACGACGAGAGCTACCAGGGCACCGGCAACTGGCCGTTCAACGTGGCCTACGCGGGGCGGTATGGGTTGTCTGGGTTCGTCACGCGGCTGCGGTCGGCGGCGGAGCTGGAGCAGTTCGTACGGGCGGGGATCCCGGTGATCACGTCCCAGTCGTTCAAGGCGCACGAGCTGCCCGGCTCCTGCTACTCCACCAACGGCCACATCCTGGTCGTCACCGGTTTCACGGCCGGGGGCGACGTCGTCGTGAACGACCCCGCCGCGCCCGGCGACGCCGAGGTCCGCCGGGTCTACCCGCGGGCGGCGTTCGAGCACGTGTGGCTCAGGAGCTCGGGCAGCGGCGGCATCGCGTACGTCGTTCACCCGCCCGAACTCCCTCTTCCTCCTTGTACCAACGGCAATTGGTGAACTGATGAGCATTCGACCGATCGACGTGGCCCGTACCGACGGCGGCCCCCAGTGGGTGGAGGCGGTGGCCACGCCCTCCGGTGTCGAGGTCTGGTGGGACGAGCCGCGCCCGCATGAGGGCGGCCGGCGCTGCGTGGTGCGCCGCCGGCCGGACGGCTCCCGCGTCGACGCGCTCCCCGAGGGCTGGAACGCCCGCAACCGCGTCGTCGAGTACGGCGGCCGCTCCTGGCGCCCGCTGCCCGGGGGCGGCCTGGTCTTCACGAACTGGGCCGACCAGCGCCTGTACCGCCTGGACGAGCACGAGCCGGTGCCGCTGACCCCGGCGGGCCCGTCGCGGTACGCCGACCTCTACCTCCCGCCGGGCCGGGACGAGGTGTGGGCGGTCAGGGAGACCGGCGACGTGCGGGACCTGGTGGCGGTGCCGCTGGACGGTGGCCCGCTCAGGGTCATCGCCGAAGCCCAGCATTTCCTGATGAACCCCCGCATTTCCCCTGACGGCCGATGTGTCGCCTGGATCGGCTGGGACCACCCGAACATGCCGTGGGACGGCACCGAGCTGTGCGTGGCCCCGCTGCGGGAGGACGGCACGGCGGGGCCGTACGAGGTGGTCGCGGGCGGCCCGAGCGAGTCGGTGACCCAGGCCGAGTGGCGCGACGCCACCAGCCTGTACGCGGTCACGGACCCCACCGGCTGGTGGAACGTGCACCACGTCCCCCTCGACGGCTCCCCCGCCCGCAACCTCACCCCGATGGAGCTGGAGTTCGGGGCGGCGGCCTGGAAACCGGGCCTGACCTGCTTCGCCGTCGCCGAGGACGGCCGCCTGGTCGTCGTCTACGGCACCGCCGACCACCGCCGCCTGGGCGTGCTCGACCCGGAGACCGGCGACCTCCGCGAGATCGGCGGGGCGGCCACCCACTGGTCCTCGACGGTCTCGGTCGCGGGAGGGCGGGCGGCGGCCGTGGGGGCGACGCCGTACACGCCGCTGGAGGTCACGCTCGTCGGCCTGGCCGACGGCGCGCACGAGGTCGTGTCGGCGCGCAAGCCGCTGCCGGACCGCGCCCTGCTCCCCACGCCGGAGACCGTGACGATCGAGGGCGTGCACGCCCACCTCTACCCGCCGGCCGGGGCGCAGGGGCCGGGCCCGTACGTGATCTTCGTGCACGGCGGGCCGACCGGGAACCTGCCGATCGTGCTGGACCTGGAGATCGCCTACTTCACCAGCAGGGGCATCGGCGTGGCCGTGGTGAACTACGGCGGGTCGACCGGCTACGGCCGCGCCTACCGGGAGCGGCTGCGCCACCAGTGGGGCGTGGTGGACGTGCAGGACTGCGCCAGGGTGGCGCGCGGCCTGGTCGAGCTGGGCCGGGCCGACGCCGCCAAGCTCGCCATCCGGGGCGGCAGCGCGGGCGGCTGGACCACGGTGGCGGCGCTCGTGCACAGCGACGTGTTCGCGGGCGGGGTCGCGCACTACGCGATCACCGACCCGGAGAGCTGGGCGGCCGAGACGCACGACTTCGAGTCGCGCTATCTGGACGGCCTGGTGGGCCCGCTGCCCGAGACGCGGGAGCGCTACACCGAGCGCTCCCCGCTCCTGAACGCCTTCCGGGCATCGGGCCCGTGCCTCATGCTGCACGGCCTGGAGGACGCGATCGTGGATGTGGGCCAGGCCGAGCGATTCACCGCCGAACTGGACAAGCATGGCAAAGAGTGGGCCTTGCTCACCTTTCCCGGCGAGCAGCACGGCTGGCGCAGGGAGGAGACTATCGTCGCGGTGCTGGAGGCCGAGCTGGCCTTCTACGGGCTGATCTTCGACATGGAGACGCCCGGTGTGCCGCCTTTGACACTTAAGGGGAGAGCATGAAGAGCGTTGCCGAGATCTGCTCGGACCTGATCAGGTTCGACACCACGAACCCCGGCTCGGGGGAGCGCCCGGCCGCCGAATACGTCGCCACGCTGCTGGCCGACGCGGGGCTGGAGCCGGTGGTGTTCGAGTCGGCGCCGAAGCGGACCACCGTCGTGGCCAGGATCGACGGCGACTCCCCCGACGCGCTGCTCGTGCACGGCCACCTCGACGTGGTGCCCGCCGACCCGGCCGAGTGGCAGATGCACCCGTTCTCCGGGGAGATCGTGGACGGCTGCGTGTACGGCCGGGGCGCGGTCGACATGAAGGGGTCGTGCTCGATGACCCTGGCCACCGTGCTCGGCATGCTGGCGCGGGGCGAGCGGCCCCGGCGCGACCTGGTGCTGGCGTTCCTGGCGGACGAGGAGGCCACCGGCGACTACGGCTCGCGGCACGCGGTGACCGAGCACCGGGAGCTGTTCGACGGCGTGACGGAGGCGATCAGCGAGTCGGGCGGCTTCAGCGTCGCCTCCGAAGGGCACCGGGTGTACCCGATCGCGGTGGGCGAGCGCGGGACCGCCTGGATGAGGCTGACCGCGCACGGCGTGGCCGGCCACGGCTCCCGGCCGCCCGTGGACAACCCGGTCGCGACGCTGGTGCACGCGCTGTCGCGGGTGGCCTCGTACCAGTGGCCGGTACGCCTGACGCCGTCGGTCGCGGCGCTCGTCCGGAGCCTGTCGGAGATCACCGGGCAGCCGATCGACCTCGACCGGCTGGACGCGGAGGCGGCCCGGCTCGGGCCGCTGGGCAGCCTGTTCAAGAGCCAGATCCGCAACTCGGCGAACCCGACGATGCTCGACGCCGGGTACAAGGTCAACGTCGTGCCCTCGACCGCCTCGGCACACGTGGACGGGCGTTACCTGCCGGGGCTGCAGGAGGAGTTCCTGGAGACGATCGACGAACTGCTCGGGCCGAAGGTCACGCGCGAGTTCGTCAACCTGGAGGAGGCGCCCGACGCGCCGTACCCGTCGGCGTTCTTCGACGAGCTGGCCGGCTCGCTCGTGGCCGAGGACCCGCTGGCCAGGCCGGTCCCGTACGTGATGGCGGGCGGGACCGACGCCAAGTCCTTCGCCCGGATCGGCATCAAGGGGTACGGCTTCGCCCCGCTCATGCTCCGGCCCGACCTGGACTACTTCGGGATGTTCCACGGCAAGGACGAGCGGGTTCCGGTCGAGGGCCTGGAGTTCGGCACCCGGGTCCTCACCCGCCTCCTCACCTGACCCGTGGGGGCGGGCGTCACGCGGTCGCGGGCGGGCCGAACCACGTCGTGAGCGCGTCGCCCGCCGCGCCCACCTCCCCCGCCCACGCGACGTACCCGTCGGGGCGCACCAGCACGGCGCCCGCCCCGCCGAAGCCCGCGTCGGCCGGGAGCCGGACCGGCTTCACCCGGTCCGCGTACCCGGCCACGGCGGCTGCGACGTCACCGGTCCCGATGAGGAGACCGTGCCCCTCCCCCAGCGGGCCGTGCGCCTCCCGGAGCGCGACCTCCCCTGGCGACCCGGCCCGCTCCAGGGGCGGGGCGAAGCGGCCGACCAGGGGGTGGGCCGAGCCGGGCGCGTAGTCCACCTCCGTCCCGTCGGCCATGCCCGTGAAGTGCCGCCGCGCCTCCCCCAGCTCCAGCACCTCCGACAGCACCTCCCGCAACGCCTCCACCTGCGCCCCCGGCCGCATCAGGGCCACCTGCGCCCGCGTGTTGCGCAGCACCCGGGCCGCCACCGGGTGCCGCTCGGTCGTGTAGCTGTCGAGCAGGCTCCCGGGCGCCGCCCCGCGTACCACCAGCCCCAGCTTCCAGCCGAGGTTGACCGCGTCCTGCAGCCCGAGGTTGAGCCCCTGGCCGCCGATGGGCGAGTGCACGTGCGCCGCGTCCCCGGCCAGCAGCACCCGCCCCGCCCGGTACGACCGCGCGTGCCGGGTGTTGTCGCTGTAGCGGATCCCCGTCTCCAGCCGCTCGACGACGACCTCCAGCCCCGTCACCCGCCGCAGGCTGGCCTGCAACTCGGCCGCCGTCATCGGCGCGTCCCGGTCGTCCGGCCCGCCGTCGAACTCGACGGTGGCGATCTCCCCCGGCACGAGTGACAGGTTCACCAGCCCGCCGGGGCTGCGCAGCGACGAGGTCACCATGCCGGGATCGGCCAGCTCGGCCACGGCGGTGCGCCCGGTCATGGTCGCCGGCGTGCCCTCGAACGCGATCCCCGACCGCTTGCGCACCAGGCTGCGCCCGCCGTCGCAGCCCACGAGGTACGCCCCGCGCACCACGTGCCCGCCGGCCAGGGTGGCCGTGACCCCGGCGGGGTTCTGTGAGACGTCCGTCACCGCGCGCCCCTGCCGGATCCGCACCCCCAACCCGGCGGCCCGCTCGGCGAGGATGCCCTCCAGCCGGTCCTGCCTGAGCATGAGGTATTCGGCGTCCCCGCCCTCGTCCAGCAGTGGCAGCCCGGCGAAGTGCCCCCTGATCTGGCCTTTCCGCAGCAGCTCCACCATCAGGGCGACCAGGTCCGCCCCGGCCGGCCCACGGCGGTCGGCCAGCTCGTCGAGCATCTCCCACTGGGCCCGTTCCACCGGCTGCTTCAGGCCGCGCAGGGCCAGCGACTGCACGGTGCGCGCGTTGAGCGAGCGCAGCCCGAGGCTGCGCGTCCTGCGCTCCTCGCCGGTGGCCGCCTCCAGGACCAGCGGGTCCGCCCCGGCGAGCTTGAGCTCGCACGCCAGCAGCAGCCCCACGGGGCCGCCGCCGACGACGATCACGTCGTTCATGGACCGATCTCCTCTACTTACAGCGTATGCTTACGCCGTAAGTAGAGCACATACACCGTAAGCTTTGTCAATCGGGAACGGGGTGAGAGGAGCACTGGATGGCCCGGCGCGAGCCACTGAACAGGGAGAAGGTCCTCGACGCGGCCCTGGGACTGGCCGACGAGGAGGGCCTGGACGGGCTTTCCATGCGGCGGCTGGCGAAGTCGCTCGGCGTGGAGGCGATGTCGCTCTACAACCACGTCGCGAACAAGGCCGACCTCCTCGACGGCATCGCCGAGCGGGTGTTCGCCCAGGTCGAGCGGCCGGATCCGGAGCTGCCGTGGCAGGAGCAGGTCCGGGCGGTGGCGCTGAGCACGTACCGGGCGTTCAGCCGGCATCCGGTCGTGCCGCTGGCGCTGGTCACCGACCGGTCCAACCCGACCTCCGTACGCGCGCTGGCCCCGCTCGACGCCCTGGTGGGCGCCCTGTTCGAGGCCGGGTTCGACGACGTGGCCGCCTGGCGGGCCCTGGGGGCGGTGAACGGGCTGGTGTTCGGGTCGCTGCTGATGTCCACCGGCGGGTTCACCGGCGACTCCGGAGAGCACGCGGGAGCCCGGAACGTCGGCGCGTACATCCGCGAGATGGACCCGGTGGCGCTGCCGCACTTCAGCCGGCTGCTGCGCGGGACACGGCACGGCGTGAACCCGGAGGCCGACTTCGAGCACTCCCTCGACCTGCTGATCCGGGGACTGGCGAGCGAGGCCCCGAAATAGTGGAACAAAATGTTCCGTTCTGCTAGAGTGAAGGCATCGACTTCGAAAGGGGCTCCCCCATGAACGGCGACTTCACCACCAGCGGCTGGGACGTTCTCGACGCCTCGCACCGGGCCCTGCGCGAGGCCGTCGCGGCCGTCCCGCAGGGCGGCTGGGACCTGCCGACGCCCTGCGACGGCTGGAGCGTGACCAAGGTCTTCCAGCACGCCGTGGGCGACCAGATCGGCTTCGCCGCCGCGCTGACCGGCGAGCCCGGCCCCTCGTTCAACCCGTTCGACCCCTCGGGCGTGCTGGAGGGCGACCCGCGGGCGTTCCTGGAGGACGCGCTGTCCCGCTCGGCGAAGGCGTGGGCGGGGGTGGACCGGGAGGCCGCCGAGGTGCCGACGCCGGTGCCGCCGCACAAGATGTCGCCCTGGTCGGGCTCGACGGCGTGCGCCCTGGACGCGGCCGTGCACGCCTGGGACATCGCGATGGCGACCGGCAGTCCCTCGCCCCTCACGCCGGAGGTGGCCCGGCCGCTGCTGACGGTGGCCAGGGAGATCGTCGAGCCGCTGCGGGCCTGGGGCGCGTACGCCGCCGAGCTGGAGCCGCGGGAGGGCGACGACGACGTGGCCGCGCTGCTGCGCTACCTCGGCCGCGACCCCCACTGGACCGCCTCCTGACCGAGCCGTCCCGACTGGGCGCGCCTCCTGACCGGGCCGGTCAGGAGGCGGGCCCAGGACGCGCCGGACGGGTCAGGAGAACTTGGTCTTGGGCCGCTCCTGGAGCTCACCGTCCACGTACACGTCGAGCTTCTCGTCGTAGAACGCGACCAGCCCGGCGACCTTCTCGCTCTCCGGCAGCGGCGTCCGGTACGACCAGGCCAGGTCCTTCTTGCCGTTGACCGACCAGTATTCGGCCGTGCCCTTGTAGGGGCAGTGCGTCGCGGTGTCGGTGCGTTCGAGCAGGTCGAGCCGTACGTCCGTCTTCGGCAGATAGTAGCGGGTGGGCAGGCCGGTCTCGAAGAGGATGCGCGGGCTGTGCGAGTCGGCGACGGTGACGCCGTCCACCTCGATCCGCACGTGCCGCGAGCTCGTCAGGATGTCCACCCTGGTGTACGGGTCTCGCGGGTGGAAGAACACCTCCTCGTCCTCCTCGAACCACGCGTCCATGGCGTCCCACTCGAACCGGATGTGGCCGCGGATCTGCTCCAGCGGCGAGTCGGGGTAGGCCAGCGCCGCGTCGGCGGCCTCCGCCGTGCCCGAGGTGACCGTGTAGACGACGGCCTCACCCCTGCTCGGGGAGTGCTTGGTGGCCCCGGTGGCCTTCAGCGCGGACTCGTCCACGTCGGCCAGCGGGAAATAGTAGGCGGGGTAGTACGGGACCTCCCACACCAGGAGGGCGGAGGTGGTGTCGGCCACCACCCGGCCGCCGAGATACGTCCTCACACGCTTGGCCGTGCGCTCCACGCGCACCCGGCCGCGGTTCGTGGCATCCATGTTCGCGGCAACCCCGCCGGCGCCGCCCCTATTCCGCCGCCGGGCCCCTGATCAGGTCAATTCACTCCGAAGGCGCTCAGGGTGGCCCACGTCGTCAGCGTGCCGGCCGCCGCACCGGCGGCGACCTGCGCCCAGGTGTGGTGCGCGAGGCGTACCCTGGCCCAGCACACCAGCGCCACCACGGCGGCGCCGGCGATCGCGGCCGGCCACACGGGCAGGACGTGCGTGAACACCACGACCGTGCCCGCGGAGACGGCGGCGTGGAAGGAGATCTTCCAGCGCAGCGTGATCGGCACGGTCACCGCCAGCGCGGCCAGCATCGCCGTCACGGTCGCCACGAGCAGTGTCGGCGCGCCCATCACGACCAGCAGCGCCAGCGCCACCAGCACGGCCGCCACGGCGGCGAGCAGCGGGCCGGTGCGGCGGGCGCGGTCCACGATGTGGTGGGAGTCGAGGCGGCCGGAGCGCACGCCGAGCGCGATCACCGCCGCCGGCACGCCACCGCAGAACGCCGAGGCCACCAGCCCCCAGGCCGCACCGCGCCACCCTTGCGCGAGCAGGCCGACGACCGGCGGCATGACGATCACCAGCACCTGCGGTGCCAGCAGGTTCGTCACCCGTTTCGCGACGAGGTCTGGCGTCATGTCATGAAAGATTACGCGATCATGGCACGCGCCCCGGCAGGCACCCCGCCACCGGGCGCGGCACCCACGTTCCCGCAGCCCATCACCGGTCCGCCACGGCGGTGGCGGGGGCGGTCAGCCCTTGCCCGCCGCGTTCACGATGCGGGTCGTCGAGCGGTCCGGGATGGCCTCCAGCTCCCAGCACTCGGCGCCCAGGATCGCCGCCGCGGCGGCCCGGGCCCCGGCGTGCGGGTCGCCCACCGTGTGGGCGAGCGCGGCCGGCCGCATCGGCGCCAGCAGGTCGATGTAGTCCTCGGGGCCGTGCGCGTCCGGCGGGCCGGTCACGACGAAGACCCCGGTCACGAAGCGGAGCGCGGCCAGCACCTCGGCCCGCTCCGCCGATGGGTTGAACGGGCGGCTCGGCCCCTTCCACGCGCGTACACGCGGATCGTCCTCGACGCCGACGACCAGCGGCAGCCCGCGGGCGGCCACCGCGCCGAGATAGCGCACGTGACCGACGTGCAGGATGTCGAAGACGCCGGTCACGACCGCCGCCCCCGGCCGCTCGTACGGCCGCGTCCAGACGGCCTCCAGGCTGCTCACGCGACCTCCTGCTCCCCCACGGGCCTAGACGACTCGTCGATCGCAGCGTACTCGGTCGGGGTCGGAGGTCGTACAAGCGACCTTGGGAAAGGCCATTCCTACCTTTTCGCAATAATCTCCGCCCCACCTCTGGCGCGTCTCATAACGTCACCGGATTTGGGGGAGGTCGCCGTGGCAGCGCCGGACTCGCACCACGCGGATGAGGATGACCAGCCCGGCCCAGGCGATCTCGTGGTCCGGCTGCCGGGGGTGCCCTCCCAGGTGTCCAGGGCCCGGGGTCTCGTGACGGCGGCGCTGGGCCGCGACCACCCGCTGTACGACGACGTGGTCCTGCTCACCAGCGAGCTGGCCACGAACGCGATCCTGCACACCCGGTCCGGTTCCGGGGGTTCGTTCACGGTGACCGTGGCCAGCTCGCCGGCGATGGTGCGGGTGTTCGTGTCGGACGGCGGGTCGGACGGGCCGCCGTGCGTGTGCCGTACGAGCACGCAGTCCACCAGCGGCCGCGGCCTGCCGCTGATCGAGGCGCTCAGCCACCGCTGGGGCTTCACCCGCGAGGCCGGCTCCACGACGGTCTGGTTCGAGCTGCTCCAGGCCCGCGTACCCGCCGGGGTGGCCGTCTAGAAGCACTGACCGCGCTCCCCTTGATCCGCCGCCACGCGCGCACCAGCATGGTCATCGGCACCCGAGGACGGGAGGCGTGGCGTGAACGACCACAGCGGCGGCGCTCGCAAGATCGAGCGCCCCGGCGTGCGGGAGACGTGCCCGGTCGGCCGGGACGGCGACGGCACCTGGCAGGTCCGCGGCTACGCGCAGGCCCGCGCGGTGCTGCGCAGCGACACCACCGTGCAGGCCGGGCTGGGCATCGAGACCGTGGAGAAGCTGCCGGCCAGGATCCGGCGGCCCGTTCTCTACCGGGACGGGCCCGAGCACCGGGAGCACCGGCGGCAGACGGCGAAATACTTCACGCCCCGCCGCGTGGACGAGCGCTACCGCGGCCTGATGGAGGAGATGGCCGACGCCCAGCTCGCGAAGCTGCGGGCGGCGGGCGAGGCGCAGCTCTCCGAGCTCAGCTTCGGCATGGCGATCGGGGTGGTGAGCTCGATCATCGGTCTCACCTCCAGCAGGCCGGGGCTCCGGGGCCGGCTGGAACGCTTCTTCCCGGAGGAGTACGGGCGGCCCGGGCTGACCAGCGCGAGCGGGATCTACTGGTTGTTCCGGCAGAACGCCAACTGGCTGCGCATCTACCTGGCCGACGTACGCCCGGCGATCCGCGACCACCGCCGCGAGCCGCGCGACGACCTCATCTCGCACCTGATCTCCGAAGGGTGCACGGGTGCCGAGATCCTCGGCGAGTGCCTGACCTTCGCCGCGGCGGGGATGGTGACGACGCGCGAGTTCATCTGCGTCGCGGCCTGGCACCTGTTCAGCGACGACGCGCTGCTGGAGCGCTATCGGGCGGAGGACGAGCCGGGGCGGCTCGCCGTGCTGCACGAGATCGTACGGCTGGAGCCCGTCGTGGGCCGCCTGCTCCGGCGCACGACGGGCGCGATCGAGCTGGACGGCGCCGACGGGCCGGTCACGGTGCCTGCCGGCGCGCTGGTGGAGGTGTTCGTCGACGCGGCGAACACCGACACGCGGGCCGTGGGGGCGGACCCGCTGTCGGTGTGCCCCGGCCGCGCGATCGACGGGGGCACCGGCGCGGGCGCCGGCACGGGCAGCGCGGCTCTCGCCTTCGGCGACGGCGCGCACCGGTGTCCGGGGGCGGGGATCGCGATCCTCGAGACCGACATCTTCCTCAGCCGCCTCCTCGCCATGGAGGGCATCCGGATGGCGTCGCCGCCGCGGGTGACGTTCGACAACGACATCGGCGGCTACGAGATCCGCGGCCTGATCGTCAGCACGGGGCCCGGAGGTGCGGCGGCGGCTCCGGGCTGACCCGCCGGGGCCCGCCCGGCGGACCGTCAGGGCCGGTGCGCGGGCCCCTCCAGCCCGGCGGGCGGGGCGTCGGGGTCGCATTCTCGTAGCCGGCGTCGCAGGTGTGCGCGTTCGGGCTCGGTGCCGGCCGTGCCGAGGGCCTCGCGGTAGGCGGCCGCGGCTTCCCGGTGGCGGCCCAGCCGGTGCAGCAGATCCGCCCGGGCCGTCGCGTACGGGTGGTAGCCGTGCAGCCGCTGCTCCCCGGCCAGCTCGTCGAGCAGTGCCAAGCCCGCCTCCGGGCCGTCGCGCATCGCCACCGCCACGGCCCGGTTGAGCGCGATCACCGGCGACGGCGCGAGCGCGAGCAGCACGTCGTACAGCGCCACGATCTGCGGCCAGTCGGTGGTCGCGACGGTGGCGGCCTCGTCGTGCAGGGCGGCGATGGCGGCCTGCACGCCGTACAGGCCGGGCGGGCCGCCGGTGAGCGCGACGATCACCAGGCCCTGGCCCTCCTCGATCATCGAACGGTCCCAGCGCCCCCGGTCCTGGTCGTCGAGCAGCACCAGCTCGCCGTCCCGGCCGATCCGCGCCGCGCGCCGGGCGTGGATCAGCAGCATCAGCCCGAGCAGGCCGGCGACCTCCCGCTCACCGGGCAGGAGCCGGCGCAGGATCCGGGCCAGCCGGATGGCCTCCTCGGCCAGCTCCAGCCGCTGCAGGTCCGGGCCGGAGCTGGCCGCGTACCCCTCCGTGAAGATCGAGTAGATCACCTGGAGGACGCCGGGGAGCCGCTCGGGCAGCTCGTCCGCACCCGGTACGCGGAACGGGATGCGGGCCTCGCGGATCTTCTTCTTGGCCCGCACGATCCGCTTGGCCATGGTGGCCGCCGGGAGCAGGAACGCCCGCGCCACCTCCGGCGTCGTCAGCCCGGCCAGGCAGCGCAGCGTCAGCGCCACGCGGTCCTCGGCGGGGAGGGCGGGGTGGGCGCAGGTGAAGAACAGCTGCAGCCGCTCGTCGGGCAGCTCGCCGTCGGCGTCGGCGGCCGGTGCGGGCCCGGCGCGGTCCGCCTCCACCTGGAGGACCGCCAGGCGGGCGGCGTACGTGCGGTCGCGCCGCAGCCGATCGACGGCCCTGCGGCGGGCCGTGGTCATCAGCCAGGCGCCCGGCTTCGGCGGGACGCCGGTGGCGGGCCAGTGCACCAGCGCCGCCTCGATCGCCTCCGAGGCGACCTCCTCGGCCAGGTCCAGATCGCCGAAACGGCGCACCAGGGCGGCGAGCAGCCGGCCCCGCTCCTCCCGGAAGATCGCCTCGACGGAAGGCCCCACCGCCCCGGGCCCAGCGCCTTGCCCGTCCATCGTCATCAGAGCCTCCCCATCCCCATCCCCGGCGAACCCTGCGCCGCCAGGGTCCGGTCGGGTTCGGAAGCCGCCTGCCGGAAGCCGCCTGCCGGAACCCGACCGCCTTTATCCCGGCCGCCGTCAGAACTCGGCGACCGGGCGGACCACGACGGAGCCGCCGCCGCGCGCTCCCGGGCAGCGGGCCGCCCAGTCGATTGCCACGTCGAGGTCGGGCACGTCGATGACGTAGTAGCCGCCCAGGACCTCCCGCGTCTCGGCGAACGGCCCGTCCGTGACGGTCCGCTCGCCCGACGGGCTGACGCGGACGGTGGTGGCGGTGGTCAGGTCGGCGAGCGAGTGGCCGGAGACCCAGACCCCCGACTCCCTGATGCTCTTGTCGTACGCCATCCACTCCTCCATCGAGGCTCCCTCGGCGGCGTCGTCGGTGGCGGGGCTGTTGATGAGGAACATGTACTTCATGACCGTCTCCCGTGTCGTCGTGCGGCGGTGTCGCCGCGTCCCTATCTCTACGAACGGGACGGACATGGAAGGACAGGCCGCCGGAAAAAACTTTCTACCGGCACTTTCTACCGGGACTTCTCACCTGGCGAGGCCGAGGTCGGCCAGGAAGCGGGCCAGGCCGACGCGCTTGCGGAACAGCTCGGTCAGCTCGGGCGTGACCGGCTCCCCCAGCCGTTCCACGGGGATCGCGGTGAACGCGCTGCGCAGCACCATGGAGGTGACGTACCCGGTCACCAGCCCGTCGTCCGGCATGCCCTGGTCGGCCAGGCCCAGCGCGTACGCCTCCTGGATCGTCCGGTGCACGGCGGGCAGCTCGCCCGGTTCCGTACGGCCCTCGTGCGCCAGGCCGACCAGGAGCTGCCCGAGGTCGAAGCCGACGGGCACCGGCTCCTGCCAGCCCCAGTCAATGGCCACGAACTCGTCCGGGCAGGAGACGGGGACGAGCAGGTTCTGCGGGCTGGCGTCGCCGTGGGCCATGGTGTGCGGCAGGCCGTCGAGCGTCTCCAGCAGGTCCGGTATGCGGTGCCCGAGCGTGTCCAGGTCCATCCGCAGCAGCGGGTCGGCGTGCGCGGCGATCAGGGGATGGCGCCACACGGCCGGGTCGCGCAGGACGGGCAGCACGCCTCCCCTGACGCGGTTGGTGACGTACACCCGTAATCCGGGCCCGGTGCCCGGTCCGGGAGCCGGGTGCAGGCCCGCCAGCCGGCCCAGGGCCCGGGCCGCCGCCGCGTACCGGGCCAGGTCCCACTCGGCCGCGACGGTGCGTACGTCCTCCAGCCACAGGTCGAGCCGGTCGTCGCCGAGGTCGTCGAGGAGGAACAGGCGCGGCATGCGCAGCCCGGCCGGGAGTGCCATGCCGGAGGAGTACACGTCGGCCTCGATCCGCCACGGGAAGACGGCGACGAAGCCCGCGCGGGCCTCCTCGGGGAGCAGGTGCAGGTTCGGCCAGTGACGTACCGAATGGATGGACTTCACGAACAGGGACCATGAGCGGCCGCAGGTCGTCGTCCCGGAGACGCGGCGCAGGGCGCCGGTGGAGGGGGTGCCCGGCACGTGCGCGAGCGGCTCCACCCGGGACGAGGCGACCTCGGCGTCGGGCTGGTCAAGGGCCTGGCGTACCAGGGAGGTGAGATCGACGTGCGGGGGGATCGCGGACATGCCCACACCGTGCCCGTCCCGGCAGCCTGCGGCATAGAGCATGGCTTACTCAAACGACGGCCCGGGCCGCGGGCTCCGCATCGGCGAAACGGGCGCTTATCATCCCCTTGTGCGCGCCCAGTGGCCTTTCGCGGGACGGATGACTCAGCTGGCGTCGGTCGCGGCGGCCCTGGAGGCGGGGGGTGCCGTGCTGGCCGGTCCGGCGGGCGTGGGCAAGAGCCGCCTGGCCGCCGAGGCCGTACGCGATGACGGCCAGGTGGCGCGGGTCCGGGCGACGGTCGCGGCCTCCGGCATCCCCCTGGGCGCGATGGCGCACCTGCTGCCGCCCCGGCCGCCGGAGAGCAATCTGCTGCGCTGGGCCGCCGACGCCATCGCGCGCGAGCACCGGGCGCTGCTGGCCGACGACGCCCACCTGCTCGACCCGGTCTCGGCCGCGCTGGTGCACCACCTGGCGAGCGGCGGCCGGACGCGGGTGCTGGCCACCGTACGGGCCGGGGAGCGTGCCCCCGACGCGGTGACCGCGCTGTGGAAGGACGAGCTGCTGCCCCGCCTGGAGCTGGCCCCGCTGACGCTCGGCGAGACCGCCGAGATCCTGGCCGGCGCGCTGGACGGGCAGGTGGAGCCGACGACGGTCAGGCGGCTGTGGCGGGTCAGCGCCGGAAACGCGCTGTTCTTGCGCGAGCTCGTCCTGGCCGGCGAGTCCGGCGGCACGCTCACCGAGCAGCGCGGCGTCTGGCGCTGGCACGGCGAGATCCCCGTGACGACGCGGCTGCGCGAGCTGATCGAGGGCCGCCTCGGCGACATCGCCGGCGGCGAGCGGGCGGCGCTGGAGCTCATCGCGTACGGCGAGCCGCTCCCCGTCGCCACCCTGACCGCGCTCGCCCCGCAGGAGACCCTGCGCGGCTTGGAGGACCGCGAGCTCGCCACCGTCTCGGACCCCGGCCCGGGTTCCGGCCTGTCGGTACGGCTGGCGCACCCGCTCTACGGCGAGGTGATCCGCGCCGGCTGCGGCACCCTGCGCACCCGGGAGGTGCTGCGCCACCTGGCCGAGGCCGTCGAGGCCGGCGGCCCGCGCACCCCCGAGGACCTGCTGCGCATCGCGGTCTGGCGGCTGGACAGCGGCACCGCCGACGACCCCGCCCCGCTCGTCAGGGCCTGCCACATCGCCAGGAACGTACGCGACCTGGAGCTGGCCGCCAGGCTGGGCCGGGCCGCGCTGGCCGCGGGCGGCGGCGCCGCGGCGGGCATCCCGCTGGCCACCGTGCTCAACTACGCCGACCGCTACGACGAGGCCAAGGAGGTGCTGGACCAGCTGGCCGGCGAGCCGATGGACGACGGGACGCGCGGCGAGTACCACGCGGTGCGGGCACTCAACCTCTTCTGGGGCACCGGCCGGGACGAGGAGGCGCGCGCCGCGCTGACCCGGGCACGGGAGACGATGACCGAGACGGAGCCGAGCCAGGGCGTCCTGACCGTCAGGGGCGCCATCGAACACTCCACCGGCCGCTTCGCCGCGGCCCGCGCCACGCTCGGGGAGGTCCGCGCCATCGCCGACCCGCCGGGCCCCCGGGTGGCGGCCGGGACGGCGGTGATCGAGGCGGCCCTGCAGCTCGGCGCGGGGCGCGGCCGTCAGGCCATGGAGTTGGCGGGCGAGGCCCTCGACGTGATCGCCCGGGTGCCCGAGGGCCTCCCGTCGATCACGGCGGCGGCGGCCATCGTGGGCGCCGGGGCGTCCGTGCTGGCCGGGGACCTGGCGGCGGCCGCACGGTTCTCCGAGGTCGGGTACCGCATCGGCGAGGACTACGCGGGGTGGGATCGGGCGCTGGTCACGTTCGGGGCGCAGCGGGCCCAGGTGTGGCGGCTGCGCGGGGATCCGGCGGAGGCGATCCGGCTGTGCCGGCAGGCGGCCGTGCGGCTGCGGGGCCGTACGTTGCAGGCCGGGCCGTGCCTGGCCGAGCTGGCGCACGCGTACGCGCTGATCGGCGACGTACCGGCCATGCGGGGCGCGCTGCGCCTCGCCGACGAGCTCGTCCTGCCGGGCACGCACCAGACGGAGTACGCCTTCCGCCTGGCCCGCCCGTGGACGCTGGCGGCCGAGGGCGACGTCAAGGGCGCGATCGGGGCGGCGCTGGAGACCGCGCGGGCGGCGCGCGGCGAGCCCGCCCATCCCGGATACGAGCTGTTCGCGCTGCACGACGCCGTCAGGCTAGGCGCCGGTGACCGGGTCGCCGGCCGGCTGGCCCGGCTCGCCGAGGTCGTGGACGGCGACCTGGCCCCCGTCTTCGCCCGGCACGCCCGCGCGACGGACCCCAGGGAGCTGGACGAGGTGTCGGCCGCGCTGGAGGGGCTCGGCCTGGTGCTGCACGCGGCCGAGGCCGCCGCGCAGGCCGCGGCCGGCTACCGGCGCGACGGGCTGCGCAGGGGGTTGCGCGCCGCCGAGACGCGCGCCTGGACGCTGGCGCACCGGTGCGCGGGAGCGCGTACGCCGGCGCTGGTGGGGCTGGCCGTGCCGCAGCTGACGGCCCGGCAGCGGCAGATCGCCCAGCTCGCGGCGTCGGGGCTGAGCAACCCGGACATCGCCGACCGGCTCGTGCTCTCCAGGCGGACGGTGGCGAACACCCTGGTCCAGGTCTACGAGCGGACGGGGGTCAGCAGCCGCGCGGGCCTCGCCAAGATCATGGGCTTCCTCGGCTGACCGTGTGTGCACACTGCAAATCTTGCGCACTGCCATGAACGGCTCCCCGTCCCGCGGCGTATCCCTGAGTAGCAGCACCACGCGTGAGGACCACGTCCCGGAACCCGGAAGGGGTGAGGGTGTATGCGAATCCGCCAGAGCCGTCGCATTCTCATCAGTTGCGGCCTTGGCCTGCTCTGCTCGACGACCGCCTGCGCCGGCTACACGCCCACGCCCAGCTCCGACATGGCCGCGCTGAGCACCGTACCGGCGGCCGTCGGCACGGAGACGACCGAGCCACCCTCCACCCCGGCCGAGGAAGATCCCGACAGCGGAACCCGGGAGACCGACTGGGGTCCCCTGTCAGAGGTCGACCGGGACCTCATCCGCAAGGTCCGCCTGGCGAGCCTGTGGGAGATGCCCATGGCCCAGGACGCGGTGCAGCGGGCCAGCACTCCCCGCGTCCGCGAGATCAGCGAGGAGATAGCGAGCCAGCACCACACCCTGGACCGGCAGGTACGCGACGTGGCCGCGAAGCTGGAGATCAAGCTGCCGGTGAAGCCCACCACGCAGCAGCAGGCCTGGATGACCGACATCTCCGGCCGATCCGGCGCGGCCTACGACACCACGTACGTCAAATGGCTGCGCCTGGCCCACGGGCAGATCTTCCCCCTGATCGGCACGGTGCGCGGCAGCACGCAGAACACGCTGGTCCGCCGCTTCTCCGAGCAGGCCAACGCCGCGGTGCTCAACCACCAGCGCCTGCTGGAGAGCACGGGCCTGACCACTCCGGCGAGCTTCCCCACGCCGCCCACCTGACGGCCGGCACCCTCAGGACGCCGCTACGACCGGGGGCCGCCGAGTTCGATGAGAGCGGCCCCGACGGACGCGGACACCTCGATGTCGTCCGCCACGTGACCGGGCAGCATGCCGCCGCCGACCACGATCAACCGCCCGCCGGCGACTCTGGCGTGCCGTGTGGCCGACACCAGGATCTCGCCGGCGCACTGATCGATCGCCGCCAGGCCGCCGAGGTCCACCACGAACAACGGCGGAACCCTTCTCACCAGCGCATTGACCACGTACTGCTTCAGGATCAGGCACGCCACCGCGTCGAGCCGCCCCGTCAGCGACAGCAGATCGACGTCCCCACGCCGGTCGAGCCGGAGGTCGAAGTCGGGATCGTCGGGGTGAACGCCTGATTCCGCGCAATTCATCGTGTGAGTCCCCGGTCGGATGGCACGCCGTCACAACGCCGACCAGTCTTCCCGGCTCTCCGGGAAAAGACGAGAGCAGTCACTTGCCCTGTGCAACGATTGCGGAGGGCACCTGAGTCGGCGGAACAGCCGCGAAACGGACCTCCCCTCCCTCACAACTCCGGGATGTCGGCGTGTCCCGCGACCTCCCTTTCGTCGGCGGCCTCCGAGAACGCCGACAGCGCCGCCACGACGGCGGCCCGCTGCTCCTGCGTGAGCTGGGCGAGAATCCGTGCCAGGTCGGTCCTGCGCTTCTGCGTCACGCCGTCCACCAGGGCGCGCCCCTCACCGGTCAGGGCGATCCGCACCGTCCGCCTGTCGCTGGGCAGGCGGCTGCGCCGCACCAGCCGCTTGGCCACCAGACGATCGCACATGCGGGTGGCCGTCGACCTGTTCACATCCAGGGCGTCGGCCAGATCCATGAGCCGCTGCGGGCCCCGCGCCGCGATGAGAACGAGCGCGCGGTACTGAGGCAACGTCACGTCGCCGCCCGCCGCGGCGATCGAACGAGCCGCGACTCCCACGAGCGCCCGGCTGGCCGTGAGGACCGCCTCCACCACAGGATCGTCCTCGGAAAGCGCTCCAACGAGCCTGTCCGTCACGCCGTGCTCCTCATCACTCGGCCCATCGTCGTCGGGAGAACCGGACGTGCGAACGATCGCCCCGGAGTCATCCGTGAAGCCACCTGATGGCATGCATGATGGCATCGGATGACGAAGGTCAGCCGTCCAGGCGGCACAGGCCCTCGGCGAGGGCCTTGGTGGTCAGGCGGGTGCGGCTGTCGCAGCCGAGCTTGGCGAAGATGTGCTCCAGGTGGGTCGTCACGGTGCGGACGCTGAGCACGAGCGCGGCGGCGATCTGCGGGTTGGAGTCGCCGGCCGCCACCCGGGTGAGCACGTCCACCTCCCGCCCCGTGAGCTCGTACGGCAGCGGGCACGGCCGTTCGGCCGCCACTGCGCCCTGGAGCGTGCCCTGGAACCCGACGCCCGCCCTGAGCAGCCGCACCTCGCGCCAGCGGCCGTCGCCGCCGAGCCAGAGCCCGTGCCGGCTCAGCTCGCGCGAGTCGATGAACGCCCGCGCGTACGCCGCCATCGACGGGTCGTCCCACAGCGCGGCCGACGTCTCGCGTCCCGGCACCTCGCGGCGCGTCCCGAGCCGGTCGAAGGCGACCGCGCGGAAGTCCGGCGGCAGCCCCACCGGGTCGATCACGCACCTGGTCAGGTCGGTGACGTGCGCCAGCAACGGGCTGACCGCCGCCACCAGGGCCCCGGTGCGGCGCGGGAAGGCGTCTCTGGAGGCGAGGTGCAGCAGGCCCGTGTAGCGGCCCTCGCTCAGGAACAGCGGCGTCGTCAGCCCGGCCCGCCAGCCGTAGGGGGCCAGGTGGCGGCGGAAGTAACGCTCGGTGCCCGGCTCGGGCATGCCGACGGGCGCGCGGGTGGCCATGGCCCTGCGGTACGCGTCCAGCCCCGCGTACTCCTCGGCCGCGTCGCGGTCGATGCGCGGGTGGCCGTCGGAGACGACGCTGTGGTGCCGCCCGGTGGCGGGGTCGTACGCGACGAACTCGTAGGCGTCGAGCGGGACCACGCGGCGCAGCGCCGCCATCGCGCCGTGCGCGCCCCCACCGCCCGCGACCTGGTAGCCGACCTCGGCGAACGCCTGGAGCTGGCGCACGTCCACGGTGATCTGGGCCACGCTGCTTTTATATCATTTGCCAAATTCCGCCCGAGGTTTTACCGAAGGCGTACCCGCGCGGCCGGATGCTATGGTCGCCTCATGCAGCGCGCTTCCGTCACGACGACGCCGGACACCGTCCCGGCGCGCTGACTCCATGCTTCCCGGGCGAACGCCCGGGAGCTGGTCGTTCGCCCTTTCCCAGGAAAGGATGATCATGAACGACCATCGCAGGCTCGGCCGCGAGCTGGGCATCTTCGACACCGACCCGCTGATCGGCGCCGGCCTCCCCTACTGGCTGCCCGCGGGCGCGGCCGTGCGCAAGGCCGTCGAGGACTACGTCCACGAGCTCGAACGCCGCAACGGCTACCAGCACGTCAACTCGCCGGTGCTGGGCAAACGGGAGCTGTACGAGCGCTCGGGCCACTGGGACCACTACGCCGACGACATGTTCCCGCCCATGAAGGTGGGCGGCGAGGAGTTCGTGCTGCGGCCGAGCCTGTGCCCGCACCACGCGCTCATCTACCGCTCGCGCCAGCGCAGCCACCGTGACCTGCCGCTGCGCGTGGCCGAACTGGGCGGCATGTACCGCTCGGAGCTGTCCGGCGTGCTGGGCGGGCTGACCAGGGTGCGGGGCATCCAGCTCAACGACGGCCACGTGTTCTGCGCGCCCGATCAGGCCGCCGCCGAGGTGTCGGCCGCGCTCGACCTGATCGAGGCCGCGCACGCCCAGCTCGGGATCCGCGCCGCCCGCTACCGGCTGTCGCTGCGCGGCGAGGGTGCGAAGTTCGTGGACGACCCCGCGATGTGGGCCCGCTCCGAGGCGATCCTGCGCGACGTGCTGAAGCAGCGCGGCCGCGACCACGACGAGGAGCCCGGCGAGGGCGCCTTCTACGGGCCGAAGATCGACATCCAGATCGCCGACCCGGCCGGGCGCGAGTCCACCCTGTCCACCGTCCAGGTGGACTACTTCCAGCCCGAGCGCTTCGACCTGGGCTACGCCGGCGGCGGGCGGCCCGTCATGGTGCACCGCAGCGTCGTCGGCGGCATCGAGCGGCTGGTCGCCCATCTCATCGAGGTGCACGGCGGCGCGTTCCCCGCCTGGCTGGCGCCCGTGCAGGCCGTGGTGCTGCCGCTGTCGGACTCCGAGCGGCCGGCCGCCGAGGACCTGCTGCGGCGCTGCCTGGCCGCCGGGTTGCGGGCGGAGCTGGCGCCCGCCGACCGGGGCAGCCTCGGGGCCAGGATCAGGGCGCACCGGCTGGTGCCGTACCAGCTCGTGGTGGGGCCGCGCGAGGTGGCGAGCGGGCTGGCGTCGGTGCGGCTGCGGGACGGCGGGCAGGCGGGCGAGGTGCCCGTCGAGCAGCTGGCCGCACGATCCCGACCGTTCGTCTGACGATGGAGCGCAAGTGGAGATCAATCGGATAACGGAGGGTTCCCTGATCGCGTAGACGGCTCATAAAGTCCCTGCAAAGCCGTGTCGGGAGGACGCCTTGACCGAGCTGAACGATCGTGAGGCCGAGCTGGTCTCCGCCCACGAGCAGGAACGCCCGGCCCGCGAGCTGGGCGGGCCCCTGCGGCTCGGCGTGTGGATCCTGGGCGGGCTGCTGTCGGCGTACTCGCTGGCGGTGGTGTTCCGGCCGGTCGAGGCGATCCAGCACCGGCTGACGTTCCTGGCGGTGGCGTTGCCGCTGGTCTTCCTCTGCTACCGCTCGGGGTTGGCGCCGCTGGTGCGCCGGCTGCTCGGGCGGCCCGAGCCGGTCCGCGCGGGCGAGGTCCCCGGCCGCCGCGTGGAGTGGCCCAGCGTGGGCGACTGGGTGCTGGCCGCGGCGTCGCTGGCCGTGCTGGTCTACCCGCTGGCCGACATCGACGGCTTCCGCGAGCGCGGCTCGGGCGCGGCGCTCACGGACCTGGACGTCGCGGCGGGGCTGGTGCTGACGGTGCTGCTGCTGGAGGCGGTACGCCGCACCGTCGGCTGGTCCTTCGCCGTCATCTGCGTCGCCTTCCTGCTGTACGCCTATTACGGGGCCTACCTGCCGATCGACTGGACCATCGGGCACCCCGGGTTCGACTTCGCCCAGATCGTGTCGCAGCTCTACACCGGCACCGAGGGCTTCTTCGGCGTCCCGATGCAGGTGGCCGCGAGCTACATCATCCTGTTCACCGTCTACGGCGCGGTGCTCGACTACTCGGGCGCGAGCAAGTTCTTCATCGACCTGAGCTTCGCCGCCTTCCGCCGGTCCCGCGCCGCCCCCGGCCGTACGGTGACCACGGCCGGCTTCCTGCTCGGCACCGTGTCGGGCTCGGGCGTGGCCACCACGGTCAGCCTGGGCAGCGTCGCCTGGCCCGTGCTGCGGCGGGCCGGCTACCCGAAGGAGGCGGCGGGCGGCATCCTCGCGGCCGGCGGCATCGGCGCCATCCTGTCGCCGCCGACGCTGGGCGCGGCGGCGTTCATCATCGCCGAGTATCTCGGGAAGAGCTATCTCGAGGTGCTCCTGTACGCGACGATCCCCACGATCCTTTACTACCTCGGCATCTTCCTGGCCATCGAGATCGACTCCCGCCGCTTCGGCACCCACGCCGTGGCGGTGGACGCCCCCAGGGCCGGCCGGCTGCTGCTGCGCTTCGGCTACCACTTCAGCTCGCTGATCCTCATCGTCGTGCTGATGGCGCTGAACCGGTCGGCGTTCCAGTCCGTGGTGATCGCCACCGCCGTGGCGTTCCTGCTGTCGTTCCTCGACCCGCGGCACCGGATGGGGCCCAGGCGCATCGGGCGGGCGCTGGCCAAGGGCGCGCTGGAGGTGCTGCCGGTGACCGCGGTCTGCGCGGCGGCCGGGATCATCGTGGGCTCCATCACGCTCACCGGCCTCGGGCAGAACCTCGCCGACATCATCGTGGACATCGGCGCGGGCAGCCTCGTCATCACCACGGTCATGGCGGCCGTCGCGGTGCTGGTGCTGGGCCTGGCGGTGCCGGTGACGGCCAGCTTCATCATCGCGGCCGTGATCATCGGGCCGGCGCTGTTCGACCTCGGGGTCACGGCGCCGGAGGCGTACATGTTCGTCTTCTACTACGCGGTGCTGTCGGAGGTGAGCCCGCCCACGGCGCTGTCCGCGGTCGCGGCGGCGGCGATCACCGGCGGCAACACGTACCGGACGATGATGATGACCTGGCGTTACACGTTGCCGGCGTTCCTCGTGCCGTTCGCCTTCGTGCTGACGCCGAACGGGCAGGCGCTGCTCGGGCAGGGCCCGATCGGCACCGTGCTGCTGATGACCGCGGTCTCGGCGGTCGCCGTGGCCGCCCTCGCGATGGCCACGGGCGGGCTGGCCGCCTGGCCGGAGCGGGTGCTCGCGGCGGTGGCCGCGGTGCTGCTGCTGTTCCTCGAACCCGTCCCCATCGTCGCCGGCCTGGCCGTCCTGGCTGTGGCCGCCGCCATGCATCTCGTCAGAAGAAGGAGAAGGGACCCAGCGTGAAGCGGATTCTTGCGATAGTCGCCGCCGCAGTCCTGGCCGCGGCGGGCTGTGGCGGCGGCGGTGCCGGCGGGGGCTCGGGCAACCGGCTCTCGATCGCCACCGGCGGCACGACGGGCGTCTACTACGTCTACGGCGGCGGCCTGGCCAAGCAGCTGTCGGCGAACATCGCCAACACCCAGGCCACCGCGTCGGTCACCTCGGCCTCCGTCGAGAACATCAAGCTGCTGGCCTCGGGCAAGGCCCACATCGGCTTCTCCCAGGCCGACACGGCCGCCGACGCGGTCAACGGCAAGGACACCTTCACCGCCAAGCAGCCGATCAAGGCCATCGCCCGCATCTACGACAACTACACCCACCTCGTCATCGCCCCCGGCGTCGCCGTGACCAAGGTGGCGGACCTGAGGGGCAAGCGCGTCTCGCTCGGCCCGGCCAACTCCGGCACCCAGGTCGTGGCCAGGCGCGTCCTGGAGGCGGCCGGGCTCAACCCCGACACCGACATCACCAAGCAGCAACTGTCGATCAACGAGTCGGTGCAGGCGGCCAAGGACGACACCATCGACGCGTTCTTCTGGGTCGGCGGCCTGCCCACGGCGGGCATCACCGACCTGGCGTCGAGCAAGCCCGGCATGAAGCTGCTCGACACCGGCGACGTCCTGCAGAAGATGCAGGCCACCTACGGCCAGCAGTACGTCCCGCTCGACGTGGACATGTCCACCTACAAGCTGTCCGGCACGATCAGGACCGTGGGCATCGCGAACGTGCTGCTGGTGCCCGACTCGATGAACGAGCAGCTCGCGTACGACATCACCAAGACGCTCTTCGAGAAGAAGGCCGAGCTGTCGGCGGTGCACCCGGAGGCGAAGAAGCTGGACGTGACGCTCGGCCAGCAGGTGGCCCCGGTCGAGCTGCACCCGGGGGCCGCCCGCTACTACCGGGAGAAGGGCTGACCAGGCCGCTCCTGGCGTTCGTGACCGTGTTGGTGTCGGCGGCGGCGCTCGGCTCCGGCTCGGGCGCCGGGCGCCTGACCGTGAACGGCCTGCCCGTGGTCGGGGGCCGCTTCCTGATCGCGTACGTGCACTCGGTCTACCGCGCGCCCTCCGCGGAGGTGTTCACCGTGGAGGGCCGCCGCTTCACCATGCGGGCGGTGCTCTCGCTCGACGAGAGCGTCCTCGACTACTACGCGCTGGACGGCGAGCGCGCCCGCGCCCCGGGCGGCGGGTGGGTGCTGCGGCTGGCCGAGCCCGCCACGTACGCCGAGCTGTCGCTGCTCAGCACCTCGATCGGGCGCAGGACGCTCGTCTCCGGCGGCCGCTGCCTGCCCCTCTACCCCGCCACGGGCGCCGCCGAGGTGCGCCTGGCCCTAAGCCTCACCCCGGACGTCCGGGGCGCGGCCTGCGGCTACAGCCAGTCCTTCTTCTTGAACACCGAGTACAGCGCCACCGAGGCCAGCGCCACCAGGATCGAGGACGCCCAGAACCCCCAGGGCTGCCCCGACCCGGGATAGGGCACGTTCTGCCCGTAGAAACCGGTGATCATGGTGGGCACGGCGATGATCGCGGCCCAGCTGGTGACCCGCTTCATGATCTCGTTGAGCCGGAAGCCCTGCTGGGCCAGGCGGGTCTCGCGGACGTTCGCGAGCATGTCGCGGATGGACTCCACCCATTCGGTCACGCGCAGCACGTGGTCGTAGACGTCCTCGTAGTAGGGCGCCATCACGGGGTCGGCGATGAGGTCCTGGTCGCGGCGGAGCAGGGTGCCGACCACCTCGCGCATCGGGATGGTGATCTTGCGCAGCCTGGTGGTGTTCTTGCGCAGGACGTACATGGCGCGCTGCAGCTCCCTGCCGTCGCGCACCTCATCCTCGAACAGCGACTCCTCCAGCGCCTCCGCCTGCCCGTCGAGGTCCTGCACCAGGTCGAACTGGCTGTCGACCACGTGGTCGAGCAGGCCGTGCAGCAGGAACGTCACGCCGTGGCCGGCCATGCGGGAGCCGGCGTCCCAGCGCCTGACCACGTCGTCGATGTCGAAGTGGGCGTTCTCGCGGATGGTGACCAGGGCGTTCCTGGTGACGAAGATGTTCACCTCGACGGGGTCGAGCCGTCCCTCGTCGAAGTGCACCCCGTAGACGGTGATGAACAGGTGGTTGTCGTAAATATCCACCTTCGGCCGCTGATGGTCGGAAATGACGTCCTCGACCGCCAGCTCGTGCAGGCCGAGCTCCTCACCGATCATCCCGAGGTCGGCGGGCGACGGGGAGCACAGGTCGAACCAGACCGTGTTGTCCGGGTCCGCCACATAGTCGGAGATCTCCTCGATGGGGAACCCTTCCTTCTCGAGGACACCGTTCCGGTAAAGACGCGTGTGCACTACAGGAGTCTGGCAAACTGTCTGGCGTTACGCACGGCCGCGCCTCCTGGATCGTTGTTGAAGTAGACGTAGGCGTCGCCCCAGCCGGCCTCGCGCACCCGCCGGGCCCACGTCCCGAGCGCGCTTCCACCGTACGCGAAGCCCGACCGCCCCTGGTGCAGGCGTACGTAACCCCAGTCGGCCGTACGCCAGAACGGGGCCTGCGGCCGGCCCAGCCGATCCGCCCAGCACAGGGCGGCGGCCCGGGCGATCAGGATCCGGCGCACCTCGTCGGTCCACCACGACTCGTGGCGGGGCTCGACGGCCACCCGGACGTCACCAGGGAAGCAGCCCAGGCACCGGTCGAGCCGGCCGGGATCGGCCTTGAGCGTCGGCGGGAGCTGCAGCAGGATCGGGCCGAGCTTGTCCTTCAGCTCCGCGGCGGCGCCCATCAGGCGCGCGACCGGCTCCTCCGGCTCGGCCAGCCGCTTGATGTGGGTGAGGAACCGGCTGGCCTTGACGGCCATCACAAACCCGGGCGGGGTACGGTCCCGCCAGGCGGCGAACGACTCCGCGCTCGGCAGGCGGTAGAAGGCGTTGTTGCTCTCGACGGTGGCGAACTCGGCCGCGTACGTCTCCAGCCAGAGCCGCATCGGCACGCCCTCCGGATACAGGACCCCGCGCCAGTCCTTGTACTGCCACCCGGAGGTGCCCACCAGCCATGTCATGCCGTTGGGACTACCCCAGGGGGCGGCGTGCAGTACTGTCCTTGTTCGTCAGCCCAAGGAGGACCTTTCACACGATGGGCGCCAATCACGTCCACGGCACCGCCGTACCCACCTCCCGGCGCGCGGTGGTGGCCGGCCTGGCCGTCCTGGTGCCGCTGGCGATCATCACGCTCGCCGGGCTGCTGTGGCTCTGGCCGGACGGCGGGCAGAGCGCCGCCGCACCCCAGTCGGGCGTCGAGCGGCTCACCGGCACGGTCGTCAGCGTCACGCTCAAGCGCTGCCCCGCCGCCCCGGAGGGCTCGCCCCAGCCGGACCCGGCCACCTGCGGCAACGCCGTCGTCAAGGTCGGGGACGGCCCGGACCTGGGCAAGGACGTGGAGCTGCGCCTGCCCGGCGGGCCGGGGGCGCAGCACTTCGGCGTGGACGACGAGGTGATCCTGCTGCGCGGCGCGGACGGGGCGTACCAGATCTCCGATCATGACCGGGCCATGCCGCTGTGGTTGTTCGGGGCGGCGTTCGCGCTGGCGGTGATCGCGTTCGGGCGCTGGCGCGGGGTGACGGCGCTGGTGGGGCTCGCAGTGACGTTCGTGCTGCTGCTGACGTTCGTCATCCCCGGCATCCTGGAGGGCCGGCCGCCCATGCTGGTGGCCATCGTGGGGGCGGCGGCGATCATGCTCGCGGTGCTCTACCTCACGCACGGCTTCTCGCTGTCCACCTCCATGGCCGTGCTGGGCACGCTGGCCAGCCTGACGCTCACGGGGCTGCTGTCGTACGGGGCGCTGGGGTTCGCCCGGCTCAACGGCATCACCGACGACAGCGCGCTCGCCCTGGACATGAGCCTGTCCATCGATACGCAGGGGCTGCTGCTGGCCAGCATCATCATCGGGGCGCTGGGCGTGCTCGACGACGTCACGGTCACGCAGGCGGTGACGGTGGCCGAGCTGGCCCACGCCAACCCGTCCTACGGCTTCGCCCGCCTCTACCGGGCGGCGGGCCGGATCGGGCGCGCGCACATCGCCTCGGTGATCAACACGATCATCCTGGCGTACGCGGGGGCGTCGCTGCCGCTGCTGCTGCTGTTCAGCATCGGGAACCAGCCGCTCGGGGACGTGATGACGACCCCGGTGATCGCGCAGGAGATCGTGCGCAGCATCGTCGGCACGCTCGGCCTCATCGCCGCCGTCCCGATCACCACGGCCCTCGCCGCCCTCACCGCCTCCCGCCACCGCTCCGAACCGGCCCCCGAGGACAACGAGCCCGCCCCTCGTCGTGCCCAGGGAGAAGCACCTGTCCCCCGGCGCGGCCGGAGAGAGTCGCTCATCCCCCGTCTCGCCCGGGGAGAGTCGCTCGCCCCCCGGCGCGCGCGGCGCGACGAGCTCGCCTCCGGGCAGGACGACGACTTCTTCGCCCCGCACACGGACCACGACGACGACTTCTTCGCACCCCACCCCCGCCCCACGCCCCCCACCCCCGGCACCACGTCACCCGGCCCTCGCGACGGCGTGACCGCACCGCACGTCCCGCCGGGGGGCGGCACCGACTTCTTCACGCCGCAGCCCCGCCCCGAGGACCCACCTCACCGCGAGCCACCCCCCGAGCGCCCAGCCCGCCACCGCCGCCGCCGCACCGGCGCCTGAAACGCCCAACGGCCCAGCACACCCAGCGGCGCAGCAGTCACGGGCGGCGCAGCACGCCCCCGGTGGGCAGCACGCCCGGCGACGAGGCGGGGCACCTGGGAGCGAGCGGGCAGTCGAGCGAAGACGGCGCTGGTCCGGGCGGAGGTTGCGCGCGTCCAGGGGTTCGAGCGAGGCCAGGGGCGACGCGGGCCGAACGCCACGCGGCCCGACGGCGACGCGGGTCAGTCGATCTCGGTGCTGCCGTCGACCCGGAGCTTGCGGCGGGCGCGTTCGTAGAAGGTGGTCCCCACTCGCACCACCTTCGCCGCCCCCGGCCAGGCGGTCACCGTGACGCTGTCGCCCGGGCACAGGTGCCCGACCACCGCACCGTCCACCTCGACCGCCAGCCGCCCGCTGCTCGGCAGCACCTGCAGCGTGACCTCCTCGTCGGCGGGCAGCACCAGCGCCCGGTTGAAGGCGGAGTGCGCGGCGGCGGCCACGACGAGCACCGCCTCCACCCGGGGCGAGACGATCGGCCCGCCGGCGGAGAAGCTGTAGGCCGTCGACCCCGTGGTGGTGGCCACGATGACGGCGTCGGCGGAGTAGCGCACGAAGGGGCTGCCGGACGGGGTGACGGACACGCCGGCCAGCCCGTCGCCGGGGATCCGGACGAGCGCGATGTCGTTGAACGCCGTCACGTCCACCCCGGCCACCTTGCTGCGGATCGCCATGCGCGGCTCGATCGTGTATTCGTGCGCGTCGATCGCCGACAGCGTCTGCGGCAGCTCGTCCACGTCGATCTCGGCCAGGAAGCCGAGCCGCCCGAGGTTCACCCCCAGGATGGGCGTGGGCCGCCCGGCCAGCAGCCGCATCGTACGCAGCATCGTCCCGTCACCGCCCAGCCCCACCAGCAGGTCGGCCCGCTCCACCAGCGTGGTCGCGTCGACCTCGACGGCGCTGCAGTCGATGCGGCCGACCTCGTCGGGCAGGCCCAGCACGGTCGCGCCCTTGTCCGCGGCCCACCGCAGGATGGTGTCTATCGCCTTCTTGGAGTCGCGCCGCGGATGCAACACCAGCCCGACCGTCCCGACCATGCCCATGGGGTCAGCCTACGACGGCCGGCGCGGTGCGCGGCCCCCGGTCCGGCGGCGGTGGCGTGTTCGGTCCATGGCGTGGACACGCCACCCCCGCGGGCTTGCCACCGCGGACAAGATCCACTGACGATGCTCCCCGGCGGGCTCACCGGATCCCGCCCGCAATCCCGAGGGCACCCCCGCAAGGAGTTCGTTTGTCCATTCCCCGTGCCCGGCGGGCGTTCCTGATCGGAACGGCCGCCCTGGCCCTGCTCGTCCCCCAGAGCACGGCGCTCGCCGCCGGCCCGCCGGACCCCAAGATCGACCGGCTGGTGCAGGCCGATCTGGCGGCGGACGGCAAGGCCACCTTCTGGGTACGCCTCAAGGAGCAGGCGAACCTGAGCTCCGCCCGCACCGCGAGGACGAAGGCCGACAAGGGCCGGCAGGTCTACCGGTCGAAGACGCGCACCGCCGAGACGTCCCAGGCCGGCTTACGCAAGCTGCTCAAGGCCGAGCACGCCGACTTCACCCCGTACTGGATCGTCAACACGATCAGGGTGACCGGCGACGCCGGCCTGGCGGCCGAGATCGCGAAGCTGCCGGAGGTGGCGGGCGTCGAGCCCGACATCGTGGCCGACCTGCCCGAGCCGGCGCCGGGCGTGGCGCGGGCGGCGGTCGGCTCCGTCGAGTGGAACGTCGACCGGATCAACGCCCCCAAGGTGTGGGACGAGCTGGGCGACCGCGGCGAGGGCATCGTCGTGGCCAGCCTCGACAGCGGCGTGCAGTGGGACCATCCGGCGCTCGTCGCCCAGTACCGCGGCACCCTGCCGGACGGCACCGCCGACCACGACTACAACTGGTTCGACCCGGCCGGCGCCTGCCCCGGCCGCACGCCCTGCGACGACCGCACGCACGGCACCCACGTCATGGGCACCATGGTCGGCGGCGACGGCGGGGCCAACAACATCGGCGTCGCCCCCGGCGCCAAGTGGATCACGGTGAAGGCGTGCGGCATCGGCGGCTGCCCTTCGTACGCGCTGCTGGCCGCCGGCGAGTGGATCCTCGCCCCGACGGACCTCGACCGGCAGAACCCGCGCCCCGACCTCGCGCCCGACATCGTCAACAACTCGTGGGGCGGCAAGGGCCTCGACCTCTGGTACAAGGAGATCGTCGAGGCGTGGGTGGCCGCGGGCATCTTCCCGGCCTTCTCCAACGGCAACGAGGGCCCGGAGTGCGGCACGACCGGCTCGCCCGGCGGCTACACCGCCGCCTACAGCGCCGGCTCGTTCGACGCGAACGGCGTCATCATGCCGCAGTCGTCGCGCGGCCCCGGCGAGAACGGCGAGATCAAGCCGAACATCGCGGCCCCCGGCGTGGACGTCCGCTCGGCCGTCCCCGGCGACGAGTACGGCCTCAAGACCGGCACCTCGATGGCCAGCCCGCACGTCGCCGCCACGGTGGCGCTGATGTGGTCGGCCTCTCCCTACCTGCGCAACGACGTCGAGGCCACGCGGGCGCTGCTCGACGGGACCGCGGCGGACGTGGACGAGGGCCGCTGCGGCGGCACGGCGGCGGACAACTTCACCTGGGGCGAGGGCAGGCTCGACGCGTACGCCGCGGTCAAGGCCGCGCCCACCGGCGAGATGGGCACGCTGGCCGGCACCGTCACCTCGGGCGGCGCCCCGGTGGCCGGCGCGGCCGTCACCGTCTCCGGCCCGCTGAGCCGCACGGTCTCGACCGGCCAGGACGGCACGTACTCGCTGCCCCGCCTGCTGAGCGGCGACTACGAGATCAAGGTGGCCAAGTTCGGCTACGACGACGCGACCGCCACCGCGACGATCGCCACCGACCGTACGGTGACCGCGGATGTGGCGCTGACGGCGCAGGTCATGAGCACGGTGTCGGGCACGGTCAGCACGATCGGCCTGCCGGAGGCGGGCGCCACGGTGAGCGTCACCGGCACCCCGGTGACCACGGTCACCGACGCGCGGGGCCGCTACGAGATCGAGCTGCCGCACCGGGGCTTCGAGCTGGACGTCACGGCGTCCTCGCGGTGCACCGAGGACACGACGGTGACCGTCACGGTGGACGGCGACCTGACCAGGGACATCGAGCTGGCCAGCCGGGCCGACGCCTTCGGCCACACCTGCCGGAGCGGCACGGAGGCGTACGTGGAGGGCACCACGAAGGTGGACCTCACCGGCGACGACGAGCACCGCGCGATCACGCTGCCGTTCGCCTTCCCCTTCTACGGCAGGACGTACACGACGGGCACGGTCAGCACCAACGGGTTCCTCACCTTCGGCCGCGCGTGGTCCTTCCCGAGCAACGTGCCGCTGCCCGCGGCCGGCGACCCCAACGCGGGCATCTATCCGTACTGGGACGACCTGGCCCTGGACGAGGGGGAGGGCGGCCTCTACACCGCCACGCTCGGGACCGCCCCGAACCGCACGTTCGTCCTCGAATGGCGCGGCGCCCGCTTCTACGCCGGGCCCGAGCGCCTGTCGTTCGAGGCGCTGCTCGGCGAGGACGGCTCGATCGGCTTCCGCTACCGCGACATCGGCAGCTCCCACGCGGCGGGCGAGGAGGCCACGATCGGCATCGAGAGCGCGGACGGCACGGACGCCCTGGAGTACGCCGCCAACCGCGCCGCCATCGCCACCGGCCAGAGCCTGACCTTCGCCGCCCGGGGCCACGGGCTGGTGTCGGGCACGATCACGGACGCCAACGACGGCGAGCCGCTGGCGGGCGCGACGGTCAGGGTGGGCGACGCGGCGACGTTCACCACCGGGGCGGACGGGGCCTTCCTCGGCCAGGTCCCGGCCGGCGACCACCGGCTGGAGGTGTCGGCGGACGACTACGGCCCGCTCGCCGAGGACGTCACCGTGCGGCCCGGTGAGCGCAATGTGTTCGACAAGGCGCTGGCCACGGGCCGGGTGACGGCCTCGACCGGCGAGCTGACCATCGTGCTGCCCGCCGAGTCCACCAGGAAGGGCAGGTTCGAGCTGGCCAACCCGGGCGCGGACGCGGCGTACACGATCGAGCTCGATCCCGCGCTGACCTGGCTCGGCGTCAGCCCGGCCGGCGGGAAGCTGAAGGCGGGCGCGTCGGTGCCGGTGGAGGTCACCGCCTCCAGCGCGGGCCTGCCGCCCGGCACCGTCCGCACGGGCGTGCTGGTGGTGCGCTCGGCCAGCGGCCGCAACCCGGCCTTCCCCGTGATCGTGCACGTGGTGGTGCCCAGGCACCAGGTCGCCGTCGAGGTCGGCGGGTCGGAGGACGTGGTCGACGCCGCCGGCGACACCTGGACGGCCGACCGGAGGTACGCGCCCGGCGGCCACGGCTACGTGGGCCTGCCCACCAAGGCGAGCACTTCCGGCCGGCCGATCGCGGGCACCGCCGAGCAGGCGCTCTACCGCAGCGCCCGCGAGGGCATGCGCGCGTACCGGTTCGACGGGGTGCCCGACGGCGTCTACACGGTCGAGCTGGGCTTCGCCGAGACCCGGAACAAGAAGCCGGGCAAGCGGGTGTTCGACGTGGCCGTCGAGGGCGAGGTCGCCGTCCAGTCCCTCGACCTGGCCAAGGAGGCGGGGGCGAACGCCGCCGTCACCCGGCGGTTCACGGTGGAGGTCACCGACGGGCAGCTCGACGTGCGGTTCTTCGCCCGCGCCGGCGCCCCGATCCTCAACACCGTCCGCATCACCGAGCGGCCCGACAAGGCCGTCCGCTAGACCGCCGCTGGACCGTGGGGCCCGCCCGGGGCGGGCCCCACGGCCGTCTGGCGATAACGTCGGGTCCATGCGGCTTCATGTGGGGTGCGCGATGTGGACGCACGCGCGCTGGCAAGGACGTTTCCTGCCCGATCGCCTCCCGCCCGGTGACCGCCTGCGCGCCTACGCGAGCTGGTGCGACGCGGTGGAGGGCAACACGACGTTCTACGCCACCCCGTCGCGCGCCACGGTCGAGTCCTGGGCGGCCCAGACCTCGCCCGATTTCCGGTTCGTGGTCAAGCTGCCCAAGCCGATCACCCACGAGCGCCGCCTGGCGGGCGCCCAGGAGGAGCTGAGCGCGTTCCTGGCCGCGATGGAGCCGCTGGGCCCGCGGGTGCACGCCTTCTGGGTGCAGCTCCCGGGCTCCTTCTCCCCCGCCGACCTGGGCACCCTGGCGACGTTCCTGCGCGGGCTGCCCCGCGGGCACCGCTACGCGGTCGAGGTCCGCCACCGGGCCTTCTTCGAGGACGAGCGCTCCGGGCGCCTCCTCGAACGGGTCCTGGCCACCGCAGGGGCCGAATGGGTCCCGTTCGACACGACCGTCATGTTCGCGAGCCCGCCCACCAGCGACGCCGAGCGCGACGCGTGGACGAAGAAGCCGCGCGTGCCCCGGCGCACCCGCGCCCTCACCGGCCACCCGATCGTGCGCTACCTCGGCCGCGACGCCGAGGACCGCACGGTCGAGGGCTGGCGGCCGTGGGTGGACACGGTGACGGAGTGGCTGAGGGAGGGGCGCTCGCCGACGGTGTTCGTCCACACGCCGGACAACGCCGAGGCGCTGCGGCTGGCCCGCCGCTTCCACGACGACGTACGCGCCCGCCTCCCCGGGCTGGCCCCGCTCCCCGACCCGATGCCCAACGAGCCGCTGACCCTCTTCTGAGGCTCCCCTTCTGCCGGCCCCGGACCTCAGCGCACGAGGCAGGGCCGCTTCGGGTCGAACACCCAGCCTTCCACCAGGAACCGCATGGCGACGGCGTCGTCGCGGGCGCCCAGCGCCCGGCTGAGGTACAGCTCGTGCGCCTTCGCCAGGGCCTCCCGGTCGAGCTCGACGCCGAGCCCGGGCGCGTCCGGCACGTCGATCGCGCCGTCCCTGATCTGGAACGGCTTCGTGGTGAGCGCCTGGCCGTCCTGCCAGATCCAGTGCGTGTCCAGCGCCGTGATCTCGCCCGGGGCGGCCGCCCCGACGTGGGTGAACATGGCCAGCGAGATGTCGAAGTGGTTGTTGGAGTGCGACCCCCACGTCAGCCCGAAGTCGTGGCAGAGCTGGGCGACGCGGACGGATCCGGCCATGGTCCAGAAGTGCGGGTCGGCCAGCGGGATGTCCACGGCGTCCGACCGTACGGCGTGCGCCAGCTCCCGCCAGTCGGTGGCGATCATGTTCGTCGCGGTCGGCAGCCCGGTGGCCCGCTTGAACTCGGCCATCGTCTCGCGCCCCGAGAAGCGGCCCTCGGCGCCGCACGGGTCCTCGGCGTAGGCCAGGACGTCGCCGAGCCCGCGGCACAGCCGGACGGCGTCGGCCAGCAGCCAGCCGCCGTTGGGGTCGAGGGTGACGCGCGCCTCCGGGAACCTGCGGGCCAGCGCGGTGACCGCGGCGATCTCCTCCTCGCCGGCCAGCACGCCGCCCTTGAGCTTGAAGTCGGTGAAGCCGTACCGCTCCTGGGCGGCCTCGGCCAGCGCGACCACCGCGTCGGGCGTGAGCGCCTCGCGGCGGCGCAGCCGGGACCAGCGGTCGTCGCCGCCGTCGTCCACGAGGTAGGGCAGGTCGGTACGGCCGGGGTCGCCGACGTAGAACAGGTAGCCCAGCATCGGCACCCGGTCGCGCTGCCGGCCCTCGCCGAGCAGGTCGGCCACGGGCACGCCGAGGTACTGGCCGTGCAGGTCGAGCAGGCCGGACTCCAGGCCGGTGACCGCGTGCACGGTCGTGCGCAGGTCGAACGTCTGCAGGCCGCGCCCGCCGGCGTCCCGGGCGGCGAACCGCTCGGCCACCGAGCGCAGCAGGCCGCGGTAGCGGGCCACCGGCTGCCCGGCCAGCAGCGCCCCCGCCTCCTCGACGGTCTGCCGGATCGCCTCGCCGCCGGGCACCTCGCCCAGGCCGGTACGCCCGTCGGAGTCGGTGACGATGACGACGTTGCGGGTGAAGAACGGCCCGTGCGCGCCGCTGAGGTTGAGCAGCATGCTGTCGTAACCGGCGACCGGGACGACCTCGACGCGTTCGATGGTGGGAGACACGACGGCCCCTAGTTGATCTTGTTGATGAGGGCGGTCAGCTCGGCGAGCTCGCCGTCCGTGAGGTTCTGCAGCGGCGGCCGCACCGGGCCGGCCGGGCGGCCGACGGCGGTCAGGCCCGCCTTGATGATCGACACGGCGTACCCCTTCATGCGGTCGCGGATGTCCAGGTAGGGCAGCACGAACTCCCTGATGCGACGGTAGACCGCGTCCCGGTCCTGGGCACGGACGTCGGCGTAGAAGTCGAGCGCGTACTGCGGGACGAAGTTGAAGATCGCCGAGGAGTACGTGCTCATGCCGAGCTGCAGCAGCGGCAGGGCGAAGGTCTCGGCCGTGGGCAGGCCGCCGATGTAGGCCAGGCGGTCGCCGACGGTGGCGTAGATGCGGGTGAGGTTCTCGATGTTGCCGACGCCGTCCTTGAACCCGACGAGCGTCTCGTTCCGCTCGGCCAGGGCCGCGACGGACCGGTCGTTCAGCACCGCGTTGGCCCGGCTGTAGACGATCACACCCAGGCCGGAGGCGCGGCAGACCGCGGAGACGTGCTCGACCAGGCCCTCCTGGCCGGCCTCCGTGAGGTAGGGGGGCATCAGGAGCAGGCCGTCCGCACCGGCGGCCTCGGCGGCCTTCGCCTGCGCCACGGCGTTCGCGGTGCCGCCGGTGGCCGGGGCCACGACGGGGACCTTGCCGTTCACCTCGTCCACCGCCACGCGGACCACCCGGTCGATCTCGGCGGCGGTCAGCGAGAAGCCCTCGCCCGTGCCTCCCGCGGCGAACAGGCCGGCCACCGGGTAGCCGCTCAGCCAGGCCAGGTGGTCGCGGTAACCCGCCTCGTCGAACTCCAGATCCGCGGTGAAATGGGTGACCGGGAAGGACAGCAGGCCGCTCTTGAGCCGGGTGGCGAGCTCCTGCGGGGAGTAACTGGGCATGGCGGATGCTCCTCGGGTTTTACATGCGGCCGTGGGATCCCCCCGCACCGCCGGTAAGGTCTGACGCCCGCCAGGGTAAGAAGCGGGGACGATTCCTGTCCAAGTGCGATTCTGAATCCGGCGATACCGATGGAGCATCGCCGGCTTCAGCCCCCGAGATCGGGCAGCAGTTCGAGCACGCGCCCGAGCGCGGGGTTGGTCGAGTTGCGGTCCCAGATCACGTGCAGTTCGACCGGCTCTCCCGTGGCGCCCGCGTCGTCCAGCGGGTCGCCGCCGCCGCGTACCAGGTCGCAGAAGGCGATGCCGTCCACGCCCAGCGAGCGCGCGCTGACGGGCGCCAGCGCGACGCCGCGCCCGGCCGCCACGAGCAGCACGGCGGTGAGGATCTGGTGCACCTGCTGCTCGATCCGGGGGTGGGCGTTGGTGAGGAACCGGACGGTCAGCTCGTGGAAGTAGCGCGACTGCACCGGGTTGTAGCTGATCACCGGCAGGCCGTCGAAGTCGTCCGGCGCGAGCGGCCGGCCCAGGTCGGCCAGCGGGTGGCCGAGGGGCACCACGGCGCACAGCGGCTCGCGGAAGACGACGCGGGAGTCGAGGGTGGCGATGTCGAAGGGCGGGCGGGCCAGACCGAGGTCGAGCTCGCCGCGCAGCAGGCCGTCCACCTGCCCGGCGGTCACCCGCTCGTGGAGGATGACGTCGATCTCGGGGAGCTGCTCGGACAGCCGGCGCAGCAGCGCGCCGAGCATGCTGATGGCCGACACGGCGGTGAACCCGAGACGTACGGTGCCCGCCGCGCCGCTGGCGATCCGGCGCGCCCGGTCCCCCGCGGTGTCGACGAGCGAGAGCATGCGCCGCGCGTCGTCCAGGAAGGCGCGCCCGGCGTCGGTGAGCACCACGCGCCGGTTGTCGCGTTCCAGAAGGGTCACGCCGACGACACGTTCCAGTTTCTGGATGTGGCGGCTGAGCGGAGGCTGCGTCATGCGCAGCCGATCAGCCGCACGGCCGAAGTGCAGCTCCTCGGCGACAGCCACGAATGCCCGGATCTGATCGAGTGTTAGCATGATGCGTGAAGAGTATCACTCGATACCGAAATGAGCCTGGACAGGCATCGAGGCTGGTCCTAGTCTCCGGAGACTAACGAGCGGAAACCTTGCCGTAACCTTACGCAACTCCCCTCTCCGCTCCAGAGCAGATAACGGGCGGCCTTCCGCCCGCACGAAGGAGAAGTCCATGCCGACATCTCGGACGGCCCCCCGCCGCATCCTCCTGGGCGTCGTCGGCGCCGCCGCCGCGATCGCGCTGACCGCGTGCGGTGGCGTCAAGACGACCTCCTCCGGTGGCGGCGACGGAGAATATCCGACAGGCAACATCGAGTTCAGCGTCGGCGCCTCGGCGGGCGGCTCCACCGACCTCATCACCCGGGCGCTGGCCCAGGGCATGGGCAAGGAGCTCGGTGTCTCCACGCCCGTGCTGAACAAGCCGGGCGCCAACGGCGCGCTCAACGCCAAGGAGCTCCAGTCCGCCAAGGCCGACGGCTACAAGATCGCCGTCCAGAACGCCTCGCTCTTCACCATCACGCCGCTCACGGTGTCGGCCGCCGAGGCCACGAAGATCGACTCGTTCGACGTCATCACCGGCATCTCGCGCGACGACTACGTCATGGCCACCAACCCCAAGTCCGGCTTCACCTCCATCGAGGACATGAAGAAGGCCGGCAAGGCCATCCGGTACGGCACCACCGGCGTCGGCACCGGCGCGCAGCTCGCCTCCGCGCTGACCTTCAAGACCGCCGGCATCGAGGCCACGGCCGTGCCGTTCGACGGCGGCGCCCCCAACCTGACCGCCCTGCTCGGCAACCAGGTGGACGTCTCGACCATGCAGATCGGCGAGGCCATCGAGAACATCAAGGCCGGCAAGCTCGTCCCGCTCGCCGTCTTCTCGGAGCAGCGCATCCCCTTCCTGCCCGACGTGAAGACGGCCAAGGAGCAGGGCTTCGACGTCCTGGTGACGCAGTACCGCTTCCTGACCGCCCCCAAGGGCACGCCGGAGAACGTCAAGACCAGGCTGCTCGACGCGGCCAAGAAGACGTTCGCCACGCCGGAGTACAAGAAGTTCAACGAGGACAACTCGCTCACCCCGATGGAGACCACCCCGCAGGAGGTCCTCGCCTCCCTGCAGAGCGACTCCACCAAGTACAAGGCACAGCTGGACGAGTTCGGCATCAGCCTGGCCGGCTGACCGGGGCCGACTGATCGAGGCCGGCGCCTCGCCACGAACCGCCACGAAGGAGTGTGCATGTCCATGACCGACCCCACCCGGCCGCCGGGCCCGGAGCCCGCCGAGGCCGACCTGTTGCAGGCCGAGGCCGACCGGCTCCAGGCCGAGCTGGAAGAGGCCCGGCCGCCGCACGCGGGCCCGATCGCGCAGGTCGGGGCGGCCGTGGTGGCGCTCGTCGTCGGTGTGCTGGGTGCGGTCGGGTCCTACGCGCTGGGGCTCGGGCAGCTCACGCAGCCCGGGCCCGGCCTGTGGCCGTTCGCCATCAGCGTCGTCATCATCGTGCTGTCGGCGACGCTCGTGGTCACGGGCCGCGGCCTGCAGGACACCGAGCGGTTCTCCCGCTCCAGCCTGCTCACCCTGGTCGGCCTGGTGACCCTCGTGCTGCTCGCCGCGCTGCTGCCGGTGATCGGCTTCGAGATCCCCTCGCTGCTGCTCATGTTCGTCTGGCTGCGCTGGCTGGGCAGGGAGTCGTGGCGCTCCTCCATCGTGATCAGCATCGGCGCCGTGGTCGCGTTCTACGTGCTCTTCGTGGTGCTGCTGCAGATCCCGCTCCCCAGGCTCATCTGAGAAAGTCATATGGACATCTCCCCGATCCTCAACGGTTTCGGCGTCGTACTGGAGCCGGCCAACCTGCTCTACTGCCTCATCGGCGTCATCATCGGCATGCTCATCGGCGTGCTGCCCGGCCTCGGCCCCGGCGCGACGATCGCCATCCTGCTGCCGATCACGTACGGCATCGAGCCCGTGTCGGCGATCATCATGCTGGCGGGCATCTTCTACGGAGCCCAGTACGGCGGGACGATCACCTCGGTCCTGCTCCGCCTGCCGGGCGAGGCGTCCTCGGTGGTGACCGTCTTCGATGGTTTCGCCCTGGCCAAGCAGGGCAGAGCGGGCACGGCACTCGGCATCGCGGCCATCGGCTCCTTCATCGGCGGCACGGTCTCGATCCTCGGCCTGACGCTCGTCGCGCCGATCGTGGCCGGGTTCGCGCTCGACTTCGGGCCCCCGGAGTACGCGGCCCTGGGCATCCTGGGCGTCCTGCTGATCTCGTCGGTGGGCAACGGCAACAAGCTCAAGGCCATCATCGCGGCCTGCGTCGGCCTGCTGATCGCGACCGTGGGCCGCGACACCTTCACGGGCGCCGAGCGCTTCACCTTCGACAGCCTGAACCTCGCCGAGGGCATCGACTTCATCCCGATCGCCATGGGCCTGTTCGGGCTCAGCGAGATCCTCTACAACCTGGAGGAGCGGCACAACCAGGTGCACTCCCCCGCCAAGGTCGGCAACGTGTGGCCGTCGCGCAAGGACCTCGGCCAGGCCAAGGGCGCGATCGGGCGCGGCTCGCTCATCGGGTTCGTCCTGGGCGTGCTGCCCGGCGGTGGCGCGGTGCTGTCCTCGCTGGCCGCGTACGCGCTGGAGAAGCGGCGCTCCAAGCATCCGGAGCGCTTCGGTCAGGGCGCCGTCGAGGGCGTCGCCGCACCGGAGACGGCCAACAACGCCGCCGCCACGTCGTCGTTCATCCCGCTGCTGACCCTCGGCATCCCCGCGAACGCGACGATGGCCCTGATGTTCGGCGCGCTGCTCATCCAGGGCATCCAGCCGGGGCCGCAGCTCGTCACCGAGCACCCCGACGTGTTCTGGGGCGTCATCAACTCGATGTACATCGGCAACATCCTGCTGCTGATCATGAGCATCCCGATGGTCGGCGTGTTCGTGAAGATCCTGCGGGTCCGCCCGGCCATCCTGGCCCCGATCACGGTGCTCATCACGCTGCTGGGCGCGTACACCGTGAACAACCAGGTCTACGACATCTTCCTGGTCATCGTGTTCGGCCTGCTGGGCTACCTGATGAAGAAGTTCGGCTTCGAGCCGGGGCCGCTGGTGCTGGCGTTCGTGCTCGGGTCGATGATCGAGAACTCCTCGCGGCAATCGCTCCTCATCTTCGGCGGCGACCCGAGTGGCTTCCTCACCCGTCCCATCTCGGGCACGGTGCTCGCCCTGGTCGTGCTCGTCGCGGCCTGGCCGCTGATCCGCAAGTTCCTGCGCCGCAAGACCTCCGATCGTGTTGAGGAGAAGATCTCATGACCATCCTCGTCGGTTACCTGCCCACGCCCGAGGGCGAGGCCGCCGTCGACGCGGGCCTGCGCGAGGGCAGGCTGCGCGGGGAACGCGTGATCATCGTGAACTCCCCGCGCCGCGGCGCCCCGGTCGACGAGCACATGATCGACGACACCGCCGGCGCCGAGCTGCTGCGGCGGGCGCGGGAGGCCGGGGTGGACGCGGAGGTACGCCAGCCGCTCCACGACGACGACCTGCCCGAGACCTTCGAGCAGCTCGTCAAGGAGACCGGCGGCACGCTCATCGTCATCGGGCTGCGGCACCGCTCGCTGGTCGGCAAGTTCATCCTGGGCAGCGAGGCGCAGCGGATCCTCATGGAGGCCAGCGTGCCGGTGCTCAGCGTGAAGGCGGCCCGATGAGCGCCCGCGTCAGCCGCGTCACCGTCACCCCGGTCGCCTTCCGCGACCCGCCCCTGCTCAACGTCGTGGGCGTGCACCAGCCGTACGTGCTGCGCGCGATCGTCCAGGTGCACACCGACGACGGCCTGGTGGGCCTCGGGGAGACCTATGCCGACCGGGGCCACCTGGAACGGCTCGGCGCGGTGGCCGCCGCCCTGCCGGGCGCGGACGTCTTCGACGTCAACGGCCTGCGCCGCGTCGTGACCGAGGCGCTCGGGGCGTCCACCGGCGGGGCGGGCGCGAGCTTCGGCGGCATGCTGGAGGTCTCCAGCGCAGTGGACACCGTGGTGGCGCCGTTCGAGGTGGCGCTGCTCGACCTGCAGGGCAGGACGCTCGGCCGCCCGGTGAGCGACCTGCTGGGCGGGGCCGTACGCGACCGCGTGCCGTACTCGGGATACCTGTTCTACAAGTGGGCCGGCCACCCCGGCCACGACGACGACACGTGGGGCGAGGGCCGCACGCCCGAGCAGATGGTCGCCCAGGCCCGGCGGATGGTCTCGGAGTACGGCTTCACCGCCCTCAAGCTCAAGGGCGGCGTGTACGAGCCCCGCCACGAGATCGAGACCGTCGAGGCCCTGGCCGCCGCCTTCCCCGGCCACGCCCTGCGCATCGACCCGAACGGCGCCTGGACCGTCGAGACCTCGATCAAGGTGGCCGACCGGCTCGCGGGCGTCCTGGAGTACCTGGAGGACCCGACCCCCGGCATCGAGGGCATGGCCGAGGTCTCCCGGCACACCGATCTCCCGCTGGCCACGAACATGTGCGTCATCGCCTTCGAGCACCTCAAGCCGGCGGTCGCCGCCGATGCCGTACAGGTCGTCCTGTCGGACCACCACCTGTGGGGCGGGCTGCGCCGCTCGGCGCTGCTGGGCGGCATCTGCGAGACGTTCGGAATGGGGCTGTCGATGCACTCGAACTCCCACCTGGGCGTCAGCCTGGCCGCCATGACCCACCTCGCGGCCGCGACGCCGAACCTCACCTACGCCTGCGACACGCACTACCCGTGGAAGACGGAGGAGGTCGTCAAGCCGGGCGCCCTGGAGTTCCGCGACGGCGGCGTCACCGTACCGACCGGCCCCGGCCTGGGCGTGGAACTGGACGAGGACGCGCTCGCCGCCCTTCACGAGCAGTACGTCAGGTGCGGCCAGCGCGGCCGCGAGGACACCGCGTACATGCGCAGCATCGTCCCCGGCTTCACCCCGAACACCAGCCGCTGGTAGCGGTGGGGCCCGGCCCCCACAACCGTCCCGCACCCGGCCTCGCCTGACGGGTCAAGGCGCCTGCAGGCGGGCCCGGGAGTTGGACAGGTGCAGCCGCATCGCGGCCCGGGCCGCCGCCGAGTCCTGCCCCGCGATGGCCCGGTAGATGTTCTCGTGCTCCAGCGTCACCCGCGTGAAGTGGGTGGCGTTCGACACCGTGTACACATGCTCCAGCCGGGTCCGCGGCAACATGATCATCATCGGCCCGATCGAGCCCAGCAGGTCGGAGTAGAACCGGTTCCCCGAGGCCAGCGCGATCTTCAGATGGAACTCGAAGTCCGCCTCCACGGCGTTCCCGGGCTGCTCACCGGACCGCCCGAGGTCGATCAGCGCCCGCTCGATCGCCTTGAGCTGCAGATCCGTCCGGCGCTCCGCGGCCAGCCCCGCCGCCTCCGACTCGACCCCGATCCGGAAGTCGATCATGTCGAGGACATCCCGATGGGTCCGGATCTCCGACGCCTCCACGGAGAAGGCCGTGGCGGCGGGCAGCGCCAGCACGAACGACCCGCGCCCCTGGAAGGTCTCGACGAGCCCGGCGGCCTGCAGCCGGGAGATGGCCTCGCGCACCACCGTACGGCTGACGCCGAACTCCTGGATGAGCGAGGACTCGGTCGGGAGCTTCTGCCCGGGCTGGATCTCCCCGGCGAGGATGCGGGCCTTGAGCCGCTCGACGAGCTCGTGCGCGAGCCCCCGCCCGGTGTCGCGGTCGAGCCTCTGATCTGGCGGCACGGAGGACAATTTACCGGCCCTCGGAGGTGTGGAAGTCGTCGAGCCGCCAGGCCCCCGCCTCCTCGGCGAGGCTGAGGCCGAGCCCCGGCCGGTCCGGCACGATCATGCGCCCGCCCTCGATGTCGAGGCGCTCCCGGAACAGCGGCGAGAGCCACTCGATGTGCTCGACCCAGGAGTCACGCGGGTAGGCCGCGGCCAGATGCACGTGGATCTCCATCACGAAGTGCGGCGCGACCTGAAGGCCGGCGTGGTCGGCGAGCGCGGCGACCTTGAGGTAGGGGGTGATGCCGCCGACGCGGGGCACGTCGGGCTGGAGGAAGCCGACGGCGCGCAGGTCGATGAGGCGTACGAGGTCGGGGACGCTGGAGAGCATCTCGCCCGTGGCGATCGGCGTGTCCAGCGCCGCGGCCAGCTGCGCATGCCCCTCGGCGTCGTACGCGTCCAGCGGCTCCTCGATCCACACCAGCCCGAGCTCCTCCACCGCCCGCCCGAACCGCAACGCCGTAACCCGATCCCACTGCTGATTGGCATCCACCATCAACGGCACACCATCCCCGATGTGCTCCCGTACCGCAGCCAACCGCCGCAAGTCCTCCCGCGTGTCCGGCTGACCCACCTTGATCTTGATCCCGCCGATGCCGCTGCCGAGCGACTGCCCGGCCTTCTCCTTCACCTCCTCAAGGGGAGCCTGGAGATAGCCACCGGAGGTGTTGTACGTCCGGACCGAGTCCCGGTAGGCCCCCAGAAGCTTGGCCAGCGGCAACCCCGCCCGCTTCGCCTTCAGGTCCCACAGGGCGACGTCGACGGCCGCCAGCGCCTGCGTGGCCACCCCCGACCGGCCGACCGAGGCCCCGGCCCACAGCAGCCGGTCATAGATCCGCCCGATGTCGGAGGGATCCTCCCCCAGCAGGTTCCCGGCGACCTCCCTGGCGTGCGCGAACTGCGCCCGGCACCCGGCCCGCGTCGTGTAGGAGAACCCCAGCCCGCCCAACCCGTCGTCCGTGGTGATCTCGCAGGTCAGGACGTCGATCTGGGACAGTGGCCGCTGCCGTCCGGTGGCCACCTTGGCGTCGCTCACCGGGTTCGCGAGCGGCACGGCGTAGTGCCCGAGCCGCACCGAATCGATGCGCACGGCTCACGCCTTCCCGAACTCGACCGCGTCCACGACCCACTTGCGGCACTGCTCGCTGAGCGTGAACCCGAGCCCCGGCCGGTCCGGCACGATCATGCGCCCGTCGCGGGTCTCCAGCCGCTCGTTGAACAGCGGGTTGAGCCACTCGAAGTGCTCGACCCAGGGCTCGCGCGGGTAGGCCGCGGCCAGGTGGAGGTGGATCTCCATGGCGAAGTGCGGCGCGAGCTGCAGCCCCGCGTGGTCGGCGAGCGTGGCCAGGCGCAGGAAGGGGGTGATGCCGCCGACGCGCGGGGCGTCCGGCTGGATGATGTCGGCGGCGCGGGCCTCGATGAGGCGTACGTGCTCGGCCACGCTGGAGAGCATCTCGCCCGTGGCGATCGGCGTGTCCAGCGCCGCGGCCAGCTGCGCATGCCCCTCGGCGTCGTACGCGTCCAGCGGCTCCTCGATCCACACCAGCCCGAGCTCCTCCACCGCCCGCCCGAACCGCAACGCCGTAACCCGATCCCACTGCTGATTGGCATCCACCATCAACGGCACACCATCCCCGATGTGCTCCCGCACCGCAGCCAACCGCCGCAAGTCCTCCCGCGTGTCCGGCTGACCCACCTTGATCTTGATCCCGCCGATGCCGTCGGCCAGGGACCGGGAGGCGCGGGCCTTGACCTCCTCGATCGGCGCGTGCAGGAACCCGCCCGAGGTGTTGTACGTCCGGACCGAGTCCCGGTAGGCCCCCAGAAGCTTGGCCAGCGGCAACCCCGCCCGCTTCGCCTTCAGGTCCCACAGGGCGACGTCGACGGCGGCCAGCGCCTGCGTGGCCACCCCCGACCGCCCGACCGAGGCCCCGGCCCACAGCAGCATCTCGTAGACCTTGCCGATGTCGGAGGGGTCCTGACCGATCAGGTTCTCCCCGACCTCCTTGGCGTGCGCGTACTGCGCCGGGCCGCCGGCCCGCTTGGAGTAGCTGAAGCCGATGCCGCTGTGGCCGTCCTCGGTGGCGATCTCGGCGAAGAGGAAGGCGATCTCGGTCATCGGCTTCTGCCGCCCGGTGAGCACCTTGGCATCGCTGACGGGGACGTCGAGCGGGAGCGTGACGGAGGAGAGGGAGACGTGGCGGATGCGGTCGGAGGTCAAGGGAGGTCCTTCAGAGGTCGGCGGCGAAGTCATATGTCATCGTACAAATCCATAAGTCATATGACAACTGCCATCGGCTTCGGACGGGACCATGTCACGCCGCCCGCTTGACGACGTCCTCGATCGCGCCGGCCACGAGGCCGGCGTCCTTGGCGATGACCTGGACGTGGATGCTGGGCGTGGTCGCGTAGACCGTCACGAGCTCGTTGGCCGCGGTCGCCCTGGCGACGGCAGGCCGAGCTCCGCCTGCTCCCGGTAGACCACGTCGGCGAAACCGGTCGGGTCGAGCGCCCGGGGATCGAGCGTGACGTGGTCCACCCCGCCGACCGGGTCCGGCGCACGACGTTGTGGCCGGCGAGGGGGGCGGCCACCCCGGTGATCGGGCTGCGACCCGCAGATGAACCGGTGACCCAGCACCCGCCAGGCCACCGGGGGAAGCCGTATTCCCGCGCGTAGAAGGCGGCGACGCGGTCATTTGAGGCGCCACTTCCCCCGAGCGGGCTTGCCGCGGGAGGATCCCGATCATGACGATCGCGCCGGAGAACAAGCTCTCCCGGGCCGGCTGCCTGCTTCGCGTGGCGGCGTTCGCCGCCATGCCGTTCCTCCTGCTGTACGCGCTCGCGAAGACGCCCATGTGGATCAACGACTACCGCGTGGGGCGCCTCATGGACCGGATCCTGGAGCACCCGCTACCGGCGACCACGGCGTTCGGCCTGCACCGGCCGCACGCTCAGATCGCCGGCGACTCGACCGACTGCTCGTTCGACATCCGGTTCGACCTGTACACGGACCTGCCGACGGAGGAGGTCCTGGACCACTACCGCAAGGTGGACTTCACGGCGGGCGACGAGACCTTCTCCGAGGTGAGTATCGGCGCGTGGGTGGAGCACGGCGATTCGACGGGAGACGTAGACGGTGCCCTGATCATCTCCTTGGGCGGCTATTTCCCCGGTGGCAACGCCCTCGACCCCCGCTGCTGGTGAGCGACCCTCAGCGGGCCTTGTAGACCTTCACCCAGTCCACGTACATCGAGACGGTGGCGGGCGTGGCGGAGTCGCGGCAGCGGGGCTCGCACACCACGTCGTTCTGCAGCGCCAGCCCCATCCGGCCGCCGTCGGGCACGTGCGCGCCCCGGTAGTCCCAGACCTTCTTCCCGTCCAGCCAGAACGTCAGCCGCCCCGGCAGCCGGTCCACCGCCACCGTGTGCCACCTGGTGAAGTCCGCCCGGAGCTGCCGCTGGGCGCGGCCGTGGCCACTGTGGACGAAGATGCCGCCGCCCTGCCGCTTCGGGTCCACGATCTCGGCGAAGTCGATCTCGGCGTAGCCCGCGCCATCGCCCTGGGAGACCGGCCACAGCAGCACCCCCGGCGTGTAACCGGCGCCCGCCTCCGCCCTGAACCTGACCTCCCAGCGGCCGTACTGCTGGGCGAGCCGGGTGGCCACGCCGCCCGACAGGTCCTTGCCGCCGTACATGCCGCCCTTGAGGCGCAGGGCGCCGTTCGCCACCGTGGCCGCCCGGCCGGTGCGGGGGTTGCGCTCCGCCTGGGGCGAGTGGTAGATCATCCACCGCTTGGTGTTGATCGAGGAGCCGTTGAAGTTCTCCACGAGGACGGGTTCGCCCCAGCTCGGGGTCTGCGCGTGCGCGGTCTGCGGAAGGGCGGCGACGCCCGCGAGCGCCACCGCCGCCAAGATCGGACTGCGTGTAGGCATGCGGACCATCGAAGCAAAGATTTCACTCCGATAACAGCCCATCCGGCCCATAAGCCACTCCGGGCCCATCAGCACTCCGGGCGCCGAGCAGCGTCCGGGTGAGGGACTCGTGGGCGCGCAGCATCTCCTCCAGCGCCGCCGTCAGGTGGGCGGCGGTGGGGGCCTCGGGAGCGGGATCCTCCTCCAGGGACTTCAGCACCGCCCGGCGCAGCAGCTCCTTGAAGAACGAGGCGGTCATCCCCTCCGTCCTGGCCACCAGGGGCTCCAGGTCCGCCTCCGCGAGCCCCGCGGCGCCGTAGAGGCGCAGCAGCGCGGCCCGGCTGGCCGCGTCCGGCTTGGGCACCTCCACGGCCAGGTCCACCCGTCCCGGCCGGTTGGCCAGGGCGTCCTCCAGCAGGTCGGCCCGGTTCGTGGTGAGCACGAACGTGACGTCGGCGTCGGCGCCGATCCCGTCCATCGCGTCGAACAGCGTGAACAGCAGCGGGCTGCCCTCGTCGGAGAAGCGGCGCTCGTGGGCGACCAGGTCCACGTCCTCCACGACCACGATGGCCGGCTGCAGCCGCCTGGCCATGGTGGCCGCCTCGGAGATGAAGCGCAGCGCCGAACCGGCCATGACCACCGTCGTCACGCCCGGCATGCGGCCCATCAGGTAGCGCACCGTGTGGGTCTTGCCGGTCCCGGGCGGGCCGTGCAGCAGCAGGCCTCGCTTCAGGTGCTGGCCGCGGGCCAGCAGCGCCTCCGCGTGCCGGCCGATGCCGGCCACGTGCCGCTCGATCGTCTCCAGCACCCCGTCGGGCAGGATCACCTGCTCGGGGCCGAGCGCCGGGCGCGGCAGGAACGTCACCAGGCTGTTGCCCCGGTGCTCCGAGACGCCGAACGTGAGGATCTGGCCGCGCAGGACGTCGTGGCGGCGCATCTGCCGCTCGATCTCCTCCCTGGCGGCCGTGGCGCTCGCCCGCGTGGCGGCGATCACCTCGACCCTGCAGCCCTCCCTGCCGAACATCTCGGCCGGTCCGCGCAGGCACACCACGATCGGGGCGCCGTCCGGCGCGGTCGTCTCGACCAGGCCGAACGTCACGACCTCGATCGTCTCGTCCGAGCCGATCGCCGTGGTGGCGTAGTCGACGGCGCCGGGGTCGAAGCGCTCGAACCCGCGGTTGGCCGCGGTCAGGATGTCGACCGTGTCGTTGTGCTCGCGGCCGTGGCCCGACACGCCGTACCAGGCGGGCTCGCCGCGTTCCGCCAGGTACGCGTCCATGCCGCGCTGGAGGCTGGCGTGTTCCCAGTTCCGGAAGCTCTGCGTGACGCAGACCAGGTCCTTCAGCGCGCTGGAGAGGTGCCCGGTCACCCTGGCCACCAGCTCGGGCACCGGCCGGGACTCGTCGATCAGGCCATGGGCCTCACGGACGAGCTGCTGCAGCGCGCGTGCCAGCGATCGTGCCTCATCGATCTCCATGCGCGCCACACTGGCACAGCGGGAGCGGTCTGGAAATGGTGCCGGCAGGTGGCGGGTGCCACCTGCCGGAGTATGTTCGCGACGTCAGGCGCAGGCCGCCTCGTAGACCCGTACGAGCTCCTGGCTCACGCGCTCCCAGGAGTAGCGCGAGCGCGCCCGGTCGGCGCCCGCGTAGCCCAGGGCGGTCCGCAGGGTGGGGTCGTAGAGCAGTTCGCGGGCCAGCCGCGCGGTGCGCGCGGGCCGGTCCGGCGGCACCAGCAGCCCGGTGACGCCGTCGATGATGGAGTCCAGGTGCGCGCCGACGGACGAGGCGATCACCGGCACGCCGCAGGCCATCGCCTCCAGCGCGACGATCCCCGTCACGGCCTCGCGCGGAACCGACACCACGGCGTCCGCGCTGCGCATCAGTTTGGGCACCGCGGCCCGCTTCACCTGGCCGAGCAGCGTCACCCGGTCGCCCACGCCGAGCTGGTCGGCCAGCGCGCGCAGGCGGCGGGCGTCCCTGTCCTCGTCGAGGTCCTCGGGCTCGGGACCGCCGGCGATGACGAGCTCGACGTCGCCGAGCCCCTGCAGCGCCCGCACGATGGTGTGCGCGCCGCGCTCGATCGAGAGCGGCCCCACGTGCAGGAGACGCTTGCGCGTGCCCCGCGTGGCGACGGCGCCCCGCCGCTGGAAACGCTCGGTGTCCACGCCGTACGGCACGATGGCGATGTTGCCTCGCGGCACGCCCAGCCGGATCAGCGCCGACTCCTCGTCGCCCGAGCCGGCGATGACCGCGTCGGCCCGGCGGCCCAGCGCCCGCTCCAGCTCCATGTGCGCGGTGTCGACCGTGTGGAACGTCTGCGTGACCGGAACCCCCAGCCCTTCGGCGCCGGCCACGGCGGCCAATCCGCCGGTCCACGAGTGGGCGTGGATCACGTCGGGCCGATCCTGGCTCCACCGTCGCATCAGATGACTGCCGACCTCGTTGAGGTAGGGCACGAGCGCGTCGGCGGCAAGCTCCTGGGCGGGGCCCACGTCAATGTGCTCCAGCGTGACTCCCGGGGCCACCCGCGTCTTGGGCTTGCCCTCGGCGTTGTCACGGCGGGAGTAGACGGTGACGTGATGCTCGCGTCCCAGTTCGCGTGCGACAGACAGGATACGGTGATTCTGGTTGCCGTTGGCGGAAGCGACGATCGCGATATTCATGGCACACCTCAGCGTGGAAAGCCTTCAAGGTGTGCCTGCGTCTTAGGCACGTCGGTCTATGACTTTGACCTTACCCAGGTTTCTGCCAATCGCAAACCCCCGCAGATCAGACACCTCGGAGCGCGAAAACCACGATCTCGTCCCAGACCTGGCCGCCCGAGAACGCGTGCCGGTCCGCCTCCACCGCTTTGACCACGGTGGACGGCGCCTGGCCCGTGCACCGGCTGAGCACGTCGGCCAGCCGGTCCTCGCCGTACGGCTCGCCCAGCTCGTTCCTGGAGGAGATCAGCCCTTCCGAATAGAGCACCAGCGTCTCCCCCGCGGCGACCGTCAGCACCTCCACCCCGGTCTCCGCCTCGGGCGAGATGCCCAGCGGCACGCCGCCCCCCGCGGCGAAGCGCACGCCGCCGTCGGACTGCAACATCGCGGCGGGATGGTGCCCGGCCGACGACAGCCGGACTTCGCGCCCCTTCACGAACCCCGCCACGGCCATCACGAACATGCCGCTGCCCTGCGCGACCAGCGCCTCGTTGACCTTGCGCATGACCAGGTCGGGGTCGTCCTCCCAGACGCTGAGCACCCGCAGCCCGCCGCGCACCATGGCGCTGACCGAGGCCGCCTCCTCGCCCTTGCCGGCCGCCCCGCCCAGCGCGAAGCCCCACCCGCCCAGGACGGGGAACACGTCGTAGAACTCGGCGCCCACCGACGACCCCGGGTGGTAGACGGCCGCCGCCTCGTAGCCGGGCACGTCGGGCAGGTTGCGCGGGGCGACGCTGGCCGACAGCGCGTCCGCGGCCCGCGAGCGGCTCTGGAAGCTGCTCTGGGCGCGTACCGCCAGGCCGATCTGCAGTCCCACCTCCTGCATGACCGCGAGGTCGGCCAGCGCGAAGGGGGGCCTGTCGTGCGTACGCACCAGCGTCAGCACGCCGTCGGAGCGGCCGATCGGCACGCTCAGCATCGACCCCGCGGCCATCGCGGTCAGCAGCGGCCCGTCGGCGCAGAACCCGAGCAGCGTCTCGTCGTCCACCATCTCCAGCACCACGCCGGAGCCGCGCTCCAGCACCTGCAGCACGACCTGGCTGCTCGCCGGGTCGGCCGACTCCACGTGGCGGACGAGGTCGCCCAGCGGATGGTTCTTCGGCGCCATGACCACCGAGCGCCGCGGCGCCCCGTCACGCACCATGTCGGCGACCACCCAGTCGGCCCAGTCGGCCGCCAGCAGCCGCGTCGCCCGCTGCAGCGCGACGGGGCGCAGCAGCGCCTCCTCGTCGAGCAGCAGCCTGGCCATCTTGACCAGCAGGTCCTGCCGCTTGGCCGTGGCCAGCAGCAGCGCGCCGTCGGACTGCTCGGGCCGGCGCGCGCCCGGCTCGGGGAGCTGCACCTCGGTCGGCAGCGCCACCGCCGCCACCATCTGCTGGGGCTCGCCCGGCATCGTCAGCCTGGTCATCGCGAGCTGCACGGTGTGCGTGCGGCCCTGGTGCGCCAGCCGGGTCTCGAACGCCGACGGCTGCCCGGTCTGCAGCACCGACGTCAGGTGCGACCGGAACGCCGCCCGCCGCGACACGTCCACGAGCAGCGGGAACGACCGGCCCACCAGGTAGCCGTCGGGGCTGCCCAGCACCCGGGAGGTCTCGGGGTTGATCCGCCTGACCACGCCACCGCCGTCGAGCACGATGACCGGCACGGGGAAGGACCTGAACACCTGGCGCAGCAGCTTCAGCTCCCGCTGCGCGCCGTCCTTCTTGCCCCCCGCCCGCTTGGGCGCCTTGCGCAGCTCCTCGCGGGCCTCCGCGAGCAGCTCGGCGGCGGTGTCCAGCTCGGCGAGGGCGGCGTCGAGCGTGGGCGCCAGGTCGGCGGGGTACGCGGCCCTCGCCTCGCGCAACGAGGAGACGCGCCCGGCAAGAGCGTCAAGCGCGTGTTCGAGGTCCGGCATGGTCATGGTCTGAACGCTACGCCACCCGGGATAATGCTAGCCATAAGGGGTAGAGGCTTGTTGCTATGGAATCAACCGCGATGATCACCCCCGGTCTCGCCCGTGACCTCGCCGCACTGGGGCGGCTCGGCGAGGACACCTCGACCGAAAGCGTGCTGCGTGGCCTGACCACGGCGCTGACGGCGGGCGTCCCCGGCTGCTCCGGAGCCTCCGCCGAGCACTGGCGCGACCATCGGGTCCTGGTCTCCGGCTCGCACAGCGAGCTCATCATGCTCGTCGAGGGCGAGCGCGAGCTCGGCGAGGGCCCCTCCATCGAGGCTCGGCAGAGCGGCGGCCGCGCCATCGTGACCGACGTGCTCAAGGAGACCCGCTGGCCCCGCTACGACGCGCTGGCCACCCGCTGGGGCGTGCGCTCGGTGCTCGTCGTCCCCATCGAGGTGTCGCCCGCGCTGCTGATCGTCGGGCTCTATTCGGTACGCCCGGGGGCGTTCTCCCCGCAGGGAACCAGCTCGCTCACCGACATGCTGGCCGAGCAGGTCGGCGTGGCCATGTCCAACATGTGGGAGTTCGAGGAGGTGCGCACCGACGCGGCGCAGCTCCAGGAGGCCCTGGCCGGCCGGTCGGTGATCGACCAGGCCAAGGGCATCATCATGCAGACCAGCGGATGCACCTCCGAGGCCGCCTTCGAGGAGCTGCGCAGGATCTCCCAGCACCACCAGGTCAAGGTCGCCGACCTGGCCAGGCTCCTGGTCGAGGAGCACCAGCGCAAGTCGCGACGCTGAGCTTGTTTCGCTGAGCTTGTTTCGCCGGGCTGTTTCGCTGAGCTGTGGTCGCCGGGCTGTTTCCCGGCTATTTCATGGCCGCCAGCGCGTCGTCCAGCGTGTCGTAGAGGGGCAGGCGCTGCGCCAGCCCGGTGATCCACATCACCTTGGACTTGGAGTATTCCACCCCGATCAGCGCGAACTTGGCCCCCGCCGCCAGGCTGGTCTGCCAGTGATGGACGATGAGCCCGAGCGCGCGCGAATCCATGAACGTCACCCCAGCCAGGTCCAGGATCAGGTCCGAGCCGGCCATCGACAGGTAGTCGGCGAACTGCTCGCGTGTCGTGGCGTCGAGCACGCCATCGACTCTGACCACGGTGATCTCGTCCACGGTCGACGACGTGAGGCTGAGGGCCGCCACTGGCCCCTCGCCGTTCTCGGGCATTGTCACGGGGCAACCCTACTGTCACCACGCGATCGAGGAATACTTCCCGCCAGATGGGGGAGACTGGATCCGAAGTCCAGCAGAGGGCTTCGGTCTCGAGAGTAGAGCGAGGCGTGCCTCTGCATGGGCTTTTTCCTGTGTGAGGCCGCCTGCGATCCATATGAGGAGCAGCGATGGCTGTGCAGGAATACGTCCTCGAGGAGATGACCGCGGAAGAACTCCTGGCCGAGATGGTCAGGGAAGAGACGCCCGACAGCCACAGGGAGCGCCTGCGCGAGCGCATCGTCGAGATGCACAGGCCGCTCGCCATGGAGATAGCCCGGCGATACCGCTATCGCGGCGAACCTTTGGAGGATCTCCTCCAGGCCGCGTATGTTGGCCTGATGAAGGCCGTCAACGGCTTCGACCCGAGCCTCGGGCACGCATTCAGGGGCTACGCGGTCGTGACGATGACCGGCGAGGTCAAGCGCCACTTCCGCGACCGCACCTGGGCCATCCGGGTGCCCCGCCTCTACCAGGAGCGCCGCTCAGAGCTCAACAGGCTCGTCGCCGACCTCAGCCAGGACCTGGGCAGGTCCCCGACCGTCGCGGAGCTCGCCGCCAAGATGAACATCACCGAGGAGGACGTCCTGCTCACGCTCGACGCCTCCGCCGCGTACAGCACCCTGTCGCTCGACGCGCCCCTCGGCACCGACGACGACGCGGCCTCCCTGGGCGACGTCATCCCCGAGGACGACGACACGCTGAGCAACATGGTCGACCGGGAGGCCGTCAAGCCCCTGATCGACGCCCTCCCCGCCCGCGAGAAGCACATCCTGCTGCTGCGCTTCTTCGGCAACATGACGCAGGCCGAGATCGCGGCCGAGTTCGGAATCTCCCAGATGCATGTTTCGCGCATCCTGCGCAAGGTTCTCGACCAGCTGCGCACAGAGCTGGTCGGCTGACGAAGGCGGTCGCCGGGTGAACGAGGACGTCGAGCCTCAGTCGGGCTACACGAGCCCGCCACCCGGCGCGCCCGTGAAGAAGCTCCGCTTCCGGCTGCCGGACCTGCCCCAGGTCCGGCAGTTCGCCGAGGAGGAGGCCCGTACCGTCGGCATGCCGGAAGAGGCCATCGGCGACTTCGTCATCGCCGTGAACGAGGTGGCGACCAACGCCGTCACCCACGGGGCCGGCCATGCCAGCCTGCGTACCTGGGCGGTCAACGGCGATCTGATCGTCGAGGTGCACGACGAGGGCGTCTGGAAGCCGGGGCCCATGCCGGGCTCGGTGGGCGGGATGGGGCTGTGGGTGGCCCGCCTGCTCTCCTCGGACCTGACCCTGCGCGTCGGCAGCGGCGGCAGCACGGTCATCATGCGCTTCCCCGGCAAGAGCTGAAACAGCTGAAACGTAAGAGCGGAAACGCGAGCGGCGCGGGGGGCCTGCCGGCCCCTCGCGCCGCTCCTGTTCCGTGCGAACTCCTAGCGGCGAGCCCTGCCGCCGCGCCAGTTGCTGTACCCGGTGCGGATGCTGGCCGTGCCGACGCCTGCCTGGTGCAGGGCCAGCAGGGTCAGCCCCAGCAGGACGAACGTCATGCCGGAGAACCCGCCGGGAATCGTCGCGCCTACCAGGTCGAGCAGGAAGCCCAGCCCGAAGATGATCGCTGCGATGACCGCGAGCATGTCATGTCACCTCATTCCCTGACTCTGGAACTGCCCCGGGGATTTGCTGGAGAGGGCGAGCAGGCGCTCCAGGACGCTCCTGTAGTCGCGCAGCGCCAGGCGCAGCTGCTCGGTGTCGGTGCCCTCGGCGTCCTTCCAGCGGTCCCGCAGGGCGCTCGTACGGCTGGTCAAGGTACTGGTGAGAGACTCCACCACCTCGCCGACCAGCCCGTCGGCACGCTGTACGGCCTGGCCCGGGTCGTCCACGAAGGAGGCCTGCAGGTCGCGCCAGCGGGCCTGCACCTGGGTGGGGTCCTGGTCGAACAGGACGATGTCGTCGGGGGCGGCGTGGGCCGGCGTCTCACCGGTCGCGGCCGGGGTGGCGTGGGCGGGGTCGACGTCGTCGCCCACCGTCCGGGCGCCGGGCTCGGTCAGCATGTCGCCGCCGGTCCTGGCGTACGGGTCGCGGTAGGAGGGGTCGTCGTCGTACGCGCCGCCGGGGGCGGGGACGGCACCGGGGACGGCGGCGGCGTACTCGTCGTCGACGCGGGGACTGCCGGTGGCCGGCACGTCGTCGAAGCGGGTGCCACCGGCCACCGGCTCGTCGTCGACACGGGACCCACCGGCCACCGGCTCGTCATCGGTCCGGGGCAGCTGCTCGGTGCGAGCCTCGCTACGGGCCAGCTCCTCGTCGTCGGCGAGGTCGTTCCTGCCGGCCGGGTCCCTGTCGTTGCCAGTGTCGTTGCCGGTGTCGTCGCCGATGTGTTTGCGGGCGTCGTTGCCGGGGTCGTGGTCGGGGTCGTGGTCCTTGTCGGTGTGATCGTCCTCGGTCACATCGTGGCGTTGCGACGGCACTTTCAGCTCGTCGCTGCTCATATCGTTCACCGTCCTCGGCTGGTCTCGTGCAGCAGCTCCTCGAACAGCGCGCGGTAGTGCACCATGGCCTGCCGGAGGTCCTCGGTGGAGGCCTCCTTCCTGGCCGCGCGCCCGCTGATCTCGTGAGCCGTCCTGTAGTGATCGAGTGTCGCCGCGTGCCCCACCGACAGGTCGGACAGGCGCTGCTCGAAGTTCTCCGTCGGGTAGCCCCGCTCCGCCATGACCGCCGTGACAAGCTGGTCGGCCTCCGTCACCGCGAATCCGGGGGCGTCCACGAAGCGTTCTTGTACCTCGGTCCACCGGTTGGCGTAGGTTTCGCGCGATTCCTCCGTCAGGGGGCGGATATCGAGCTCAGAATGCCGCTGCTCGCGGCTCAGCAACTCCTGCTCCGCCTCCCGGCGGTTGTCGTGCTCGGCGACTATGCGTTCGTACTCCGGGCCGAAGCGTTCGCGGAGATGGGTGCGGCGCTTCTGCTGCTGCAGCACGAAGTAACCCACTGCGGCGAGCGCCACCACCGCGACCACGACGACGGCCACCCATGCCCAGGTGGTCATGATGTTCGCCTCCGGTCTCTGTGTTGAGACCAGCGACTGCCCTCGAACAGGCAGGTCGAAACTCCCCGCCTCAGCGGGCTTCCAGCCCCTCCCTGGCCGCGGCCAGCACGGATGCGACGTGTGAGCCCGCTGGTGGCGCAGGGACCTCGCTGAACCCTTCCGTGGCGTCGTACCGCACGTCGAGCCCCGAATCCACGAGCCGCTGAGCCCACCGAAGAGCGGTGTTCAACCGCTCGGCGGCCGGCGGCTTCCCCTGCGCCGCCGCCGACAGGTTACGCAGATTGGTGGCGGGCCCGGACTGGGAGTGCGCGCGGGCGATCTTCCAGGGAAGCGCGGCGCTGTGGTCGAGCATCGGCTTGGCCAGCCCGGCGGCCCGCTTGGCCTGCAGCACCCCTGACTCGCTGACCCCGAAGTGAGCGGCCAGCTCCTGCACGCTCATGCCCTCGGCGACGAGCCTGGCCAACTCCTTCCGATCAATGGTCGCCCTACGCCCCACTGGCCGCCTCCGCTCCCGCTCTCCGTGTACGCGTACACCTCCGATGTGCGCTAAGGTTATGACGTCCCGCCCCGCAGGGGGCGGCCGACACAACCGGGACGTAGCGCAGCTTGGTAGCGCACTTGACTGGGGGTCAAGGGGTCGCAGGTTCAAATCCTGTCGTCCCGACCAGGGTTTCGCTGGTCGAGCAGGGTGTCACTCGCTAGGGTGGCACCCTTTCGCATTGGTGGGCGATTACCGGGCGAAGAGTGTGCTCATCGCCGCAGCTCCATGCGGGAGTACGGGGCGGATCTGCTTTTCGGTGGACGGCTTCAGCGACGGCCGTGCCGCTGTGGCCGACAGCGCTGTGACCTTCTCCGCCTCAATTGCCGGGCCCCGGCTCGATCTCGTACCGTGCCACCGTCGGCCGGCTCGTGCGTGTCGGCCTTGGTCTGCGGCTCGGGCGGGCTGAAGCATGTCACGGCGGGGCCGCGTCCTCAGCTGCGGGTGCGGATCAGCATGATCAGCCCGGCGATGAACGACCCGAGCAGGACCGGCGACATGACCGCGAGGCCGCCCCACACGACGAGGCCGAGATAGCCGAGCGCGGACGAGTTGTACGTCGGGTCGGCGTCAGCGGCCGCGAACAGCCCCAGGCCGAGGACGACGCCGACAACCGTGAGCGCGATCGGCGTCCACAGGAGAATGTGGGCCCACACACGGTACCTCCGGCTGTAAACGCGCCGGGCCGGCGGAACGTTCGGCGGCGGGGGAAACCCGGCGGATTCACGCATGCCCCATTTGTACCAGCCGTGCGCACCCCGCAGGGCCGACCCCGCAGCCCGGCTCGCCGACCTGGCCGCCTGGATCCTCGGCCACTGAGGCATCGAGAACCGGCTGCACGACGTCCCGGTCGAGCATCGTGAAGGCCACCCATCAGGGTGAGTCCCCTGGCATCGCGTGGGCGGTGGAAGTCGGGGACTACAAGGATCGCGGCGCTGCTCCCGGCCGGCGCCCGCTACGCCACCGTTAGGACGGACTGGCTTGGTCAACGAACCGGCGATAGCTCCTCGGACAGCGGAACGGCTTCTCGACCTTGCCTTTCCGCTGTGCCGTTGAGCTGAGTACGAGTACTCATGTGCCGCTCCGAGGGCCTTCATACACTCCGATCATGTTGTGGAAGCCGGCAGCCGCCATCGATCCGTGGCTCTGGTGGGCTGCGGTGGCTGTGGCCGTCGTCGGGCTGTGGATGTGGTGGACCGCTCCCTGGGACGACGGCAACGACCGCTGGAAGCTGGTGGCCGGTCAGTCCTCGGTCACGTACGGGCAGGTCATCGCCACCGGCGAGCACGAGGCCTGGGCCTTCGGCTGGGACGTTCTCGGCATCGCCGCGTGGATCCCGGTGGCCGACGGCCCGCACCGCCCCACGGCCTTCCACTGGGACGGCAATCGCTGGACGAAAGGCGACTTCCCGGTGAAGCTCGGCGATGTCGGCTCGGTGGCCGCGTCCGGTCCCGCCAACGTGTGGGTCACGGCCGGCGGCTGTGTGCTGCGCTGGGACGGCCACGTCTGGGCGGTCGTCCAGGCGCCGCCTGGCGCGGGCGGGAGTCTCGCCGCCACCGCGGAGAACGACGTACGGATCTTCGGCGATCACAAGATGTGGCATCACAACGGCGCCACCTGGTCGGAGCGGAGCCTCCCCTTCCGTGCCTTCCGGGTCAGTGCCCGCTCCGCCTCCGACATCTGGGCCCTCGACGGCGCCGGGCCCTGGGTGCACCATTTCGACGGCGAGGTCTGGACGCGGGTCGACCTGACCCCGGCGATGCCGAAGGCCCCGCCCCCGTCCGACGAGTTCCCGCCTCACCCGGGCGGCCCTCAGCTGACCGCCATCACCGCCGACCCGTCCGGCGTCTGGATCACCGGGGAGATCGGGGCGTCGTCGTTCCTGCTCTTCCAGGCCGGTTCGGGCTGGCGCAGCGAGGACACCTCCGCGAAGGCCGGTCGCATGGTCCGAGGCATCCCGCCCGTCCCGGACGGCAGGGGCGGCCACTGGTTCGTCGGCTCCACCGACATCAACGGGCACGACTCCGCCCTCGCCCACCGCGACCCCGCCGGCCGCTGGAGCAGGGTTCCGTCCGGCGGCGAACTGACCTCGCTGTCGGCCGTCCCGGGCGGCCCGCTCCTGGCCACCGGGTTGATCGGCAAGGCATCAGGCGTCTTCCGTCACCTGCCTTGAACGGGGCCGCTCGGCTTCGGCTCGGCACCAGGATCCGGGCCCCGGCGTCCGCCGCGGTGATGGCGCCGGCCGGCTCACCGGACCCAGTTCCGACCACAAGCAAGGACGCTGGGCGACCCGGGCGAGCGGCTGCCGGTATGGCGCCGGTATGTCACCAGTTTCAGGCGGTTCGAAGGGAGATCATGTGGGATCGAGGTGCCACTAGCATGTGCGCCATGCACCCGCCCAGGCCGCACGCACGATGGAGCCAGCCACCCCATCCCGTCCCGCCCGGGGCGCAGGCGCATCTCGTCCTCGACGTGAAGCGGCACGCGTTCGCTTTCCTGCTGGCCATGTTCACGCCCAACATCGTCCTCAACGGCCACCTGATGCCGGGCCGATGGGGCCGCAACACGATCCCGCTTCCCCCCGGCCGGCACCATCTTCACGTCCACCTGCCCTACCTCCTCCCCTCGCAGATCGGCCCCGCGGACCTGACGGTCTGGCTCCAGCCGGGCACGGCGCTCGAGGTCGAATACCGAGCTCCCATGTGGGCATACTCGCGAGGTGCCCTCGGCCCCGCACCGCAGCCGTGGAACGGGAAGGGCTGCGTCATCGCCCTGCTGACGATCCCGGCCGGCGCGCTGGTGCTGCTGCTGCTCCTGATCGTCGTCACCACGCTCGGCTGACGAGTCGGCCGCGGTCCGGAGAACTTTCGTTTGACGGAACGATGGTCTAATGTTCGGAACATGTCCGATTTGATGGACGAGCCGAAGCTGGTCGGGTCCGATCGCGTGCTGGCGGTGCTGGCCGAGCTGGCGCGGCACCCCGACGGGATCGGGCTGGAGGAGATGGCGCGGGCGGTGGACAGCCCGAAGCCGACGGTGCACCGTGCGCTGGCCGCGTTGCGGCGGGCCGGGTTCGCGGCGCAGCACGGTCACGGCCGGTACGTGCTGGGCGACGAGTTCCTGCGGATGGCCTTCGCACACCACGAGGCGCGCCCCGACCACGTCCGCGTCATGCCGATTCTCAAGGCGTTGTGCGATCGCCACGGCGAGACGGTGCACTACGCGGTGCTGGACGGCCCCTCCGTCGTCTACCGGTCCAAGCTGGACCCGGAGTCGGGGGCGGTGCGGCTGACGTCGGTGGTGGGCGGCCGCAATCCGGCGCACTGCACGGCCGTCGGCAAGATGCTGCTGGCCCACGCGCTCCCCGACGCGCAGGCGGTCCGCGCCTGGGTGGGCGACCGCGAGCTGAAGCGGCCGACCGAGCGGTCGATCGGCACGGTGGAGGAGCTGCACGCCGAGCTGGTACGCATCCGCGAGCAGGGCTACGCCGCCGACGACCAGGAGAACGAGCCGGGCGTGAACTGCGTGGCCGTGCCGGCGTACCTGAACTCGCCCACGACACCCAGCGGCGCCATCAGCGTCAGCGGCCTGGCGTACCGGACCCCGCTCGGCAAGCTCGTCGCCGACCTGCCGGCCATCCGCGCCATCGTCTCCGGGGAGGATCCTTGGTGACGTTCACCGCCGGCCCGGCGTCGGCGGAGGTCTACAGCCTCGGCGAAGGCCCGATCTGGGACGCCGCCCGGCAGCGCCTGCTGTGGGTGGACATCGTCGCCGGGGCCGTGTACGAGGGCGTGCTCGACGACGGCATGGTCACCGCCACGCGACGGCACACCTTCGGCTCCACCGTGGGAGCGGTCGCCGTCTCCGAGGACGGCGGGCTGATCGTCGCCGGGAAGGAGACGCTGACCCGCGTGGGCCCCGACGGCCGGCGCACCGAGCTGGCCCGGGTGCTGCCCGAGGGCGCGCGCAGCCGCCTCAACGACGGTGCCGTGGACCCGGCCGGCCGGTTCCTCGTCGGCAGCCTGGCCCAGGACGACCGGCACGGCGAGGAGGTGCTGGCCCGCCTCGACGGGACCGGCCTGACGTACCTCGACACCGACCTGGTGCTGTCCAACGGCCTGGCCTGGGTCGGCGACCGGTTCTACAGCGTGGACACCATCCCCGGCACGGTGTGGGTACGCGACTACGACGCGGACACCGGGAAGACCGGGCCGCGGCGGGAGGCGTTCACCATCACCGACGGCAAACCCGACGGCATGTGCGCCGACGCCGAGGGCAACCTGTGGATCGCCAACTGGGGGCTCGGCCGCGTCGAATGCCGCACCCCCACCGGGGAGCTGCTGGCCACCGTCGAGACCGGCGCCCCGCACACCTCCAGCGCCGCGTTCGCCGGACCCGACCTCGACACCCTCGTCATCACCACCTCCATCCAGGGCCTGACCGGCCCCGGCCCCGGCGACGGCCGCCTGTTCACCGCGAAGGTGGGCGTCCGCGGACTGCCCACGCCCTACTGGGTTTCCAAGTAACGGAGAAACGATCGTGTATCTCATGCGCATCGGCGCACCCGGCGCCGAGAAGCCCGTCGTCCGCATCGACGACACCCACTACATCGACGTCTCCGACGTCACCCCCG
>NZ_JBFANM010000001.1:268522-416924 GCF_040674815.1 Nonomuraea sp. NPDC049709 | reverse complement strand
CACGTCGTTCGTCCGGCCCATCGAGTCGACCGCCCCGATCGGGGGGCCCAGCACGGCCGATCCGGGCCGCCGCGGCGCGGCCCTGGGCGTAGCCGGCCTCGGCGCTGGGCGTGCGGACCTCCGGCGCGAGCGGGTCGTCGCCGAACGCGGCCAGCTGGGGCTGGCGCTGCCGCTGTTCTCCGGGCTGCTGGTGGACACGATCGTCCCGTCGCGCGGGGCCGAGGTGCTGTCGCTGCTGGGCATCGCGGTGCTGCTGGCGGGGGCGGCCCAGTTCGTGATCGGGTATCTGCGGGCGGCGCTGCTGGTCGCGGTGCGGGCCAGGGCCGACCAGGAGCTCACCGAGGGGGTGGTCGGTCATCTGGTGGCGCTGCCGTACCGGTATTTCACCCGGCGTGGCAAGGGCGACCTGATGACGCGGGCCGCAAGTGTCTCCCTGCTTGGCGACATCCTCACCGGGCAGGTCGTCGCGGCGCTGCTGGACGGGCCGCTCGCCGTGGGCTACCTCGTGCTGGTCTACCTCTGGGACCCCGTCTTCGGGCTGGCGCTGACCGGGGTGGCCGCGGTGCAGACGGTCCTGCTGCTGGGCACCACGCGCCGGATCGCCTCGCTCACCCAGCAGGAGCTGACCGCGCTGTCCGCCTCGCAGAGCAGCCTCATCCAGGCGATCAGCGGGATCGAGACGCTGAAGGCGTCGGGGGCCGAGCGGCGGGCCGTGGAGCAGTGGTCGGCGCACTTCACCAGGCAGCTCAACGCCGACGTGCGGAGCGGGCTCACCAGGGGGCTGCTGGAGGCGGCGCTGTCGGCGATCCGGGTGATGGCGCCGCTCGGGCTGCTGTGGCTGGGCGCCTGGCGGGTGCTGGACGGGCAGCTCACGCTGGGCACCCTGATCGCGCTGAACGCCGTCGCGCTCGGCGCGCTGACCCCGCTGGGCTCCCTGATGACGGGACTGCAGAGCCTGCAGCAGGCGGGCGCGCACTTCGACCGCCTGTCGGACATCCTGGCCTCCGAGCCGGAGCCGAGCGACGGCATCGAGGTGCTGCGGCTGCGCGGCGCGGTCGAGCTGCGCGACGTGAGCTTCCGCCACGACCCCCGGGGGCCGTGGACGGTGCGGAACGTCTCGGTCGCCATCCGGCCGGGGCAGAAGGTCGCGCTGGTGGGGGCGTCCGGCTCGGGCAAGAGCACGCTCGCCCGCCTGCTGCTCGCGCTGCACACCCCCGTCGAAGGCGAGATCAGGTACGACGGCGTCCCGGCCGCCGAGCTGAACCTGCGTACGCTGCGCCGCCAGTTCGGCGTGGTCACCCAGGACCCCTCGCTGTTCAACGGCTCGATCAGGGACAACATCGCGCTGAACGACCCCGTCGCCTCCCTGGACCGGGTGGTCTCCGCGGCCCGGCTGGCGGCCCTGCACGAGGAGATCATGGCGATGCCCATGGGGTACGAGACGATGCTCACCGACGGCGGCGGCCTGTCCGGCGGCCAGCGGCAGCGCCTCGCCCTGGCCCGCGCGGTGCTGTCGCGGCCCAAGGTCCTGCTGCTGGACGAGGCCACCAGCAACCTCGACAGCGCCACCGAGGCGGTCATCGAGGCCAACCTCGGCGCGCTCGTGCAGACCAGGATCGTGATCGCCCACCGGCTGAGCACGGTCAGGGACGCCGACCTGATCCTGGTGGTGGACTCGGGCCGGATCGTGCAGCGCGGCACCCATGACGAGCTGATGGCCAGAGGTGGCGCGTACGCCGAGCTCGTCGCCGCCCAGACCGTGCTCAGAGCGGGCTGATCAGAGGTCGAGCCGCACGGTGGCCGTCACCGAGGCACCCTCCAGACCGGCCGTCCGACCGAACCTGAGCGAGCCGCCGGCCAGGAGGGCGTCGCCGTCCAGCACCTCCGCCACCGGCCGGGCCCAGGTCACGGCCAGCTCGTCGAGGTCGCACCGGGGGTCGGCGACGGTCAGCGTGGCGGTCCCGCCAGGCTGCTCGCGGAGCAGGACCGCGCACGGGGCGGAGGCGGTCAGGTCGCCGGCGGTCCCGGCGGTCCAGAAGCAGGCCGCCGTGAGTCCCAGCGCGGGCACGTGGACGGCCTGCAGGCGTGCGGTGTTGGCGAGCACCCGCACCCGGCCGGGGTCGGCGGCGCGGGCCCGTGTCTCCTCACGGCTCGCGCCGGGCAGCAGGACGTAGGAGTAGCCCGCCGAGCGCGGATCGACCCCGTGCTCCAGCCAGAGCGTCACGTAGTCGCGGGTCGCCCCGCCGCCGGTCCGGCTCTCCCTGAGCGTGCGCAGGGCCTGCCCGCCGGGCACCAGGTAGCCGCCGTGGCCCTCGACGTGCGCCCAGCCCGCCCCCACGGTGAGCTCCGCCCCCGTCCTGCGGTTGTCCACGATCGTCTCGACCGCCGCGCCGTCCCCGCCGGTGATGCCCGCGCCCAGGCAGACCACCGCGTCGTCCAGGAAGAACCACGACTTGAACGCCTCCATCGTGCTCTCCAGGCCGCTCAGGTGCTGGCCGACGGCCGCGTACGTGCCGTCGGTCGCGCCGCCCACCCAGCGCCACGGCGTGCGGGTGTCGCCCCAGGCCGCGCCCGCCCCGTCGGGCAGCCGCCGGGTGGAGACCGTCGTGCCCGGCAGCCGGTAGGGGTCCACGGTCGGCCAGAAGGAGTCGGAGTAGTGGTCGCCGTGGCCCTCGGCCCACCAGTAGAGCATTCCCGAGCCGGTGTGCCAGCCGCGCAGGTTCTCGCCGTTGCCGTGCTCGTAGTGGCCGATCCGGTGCGAGGCCATGCTGAGCGCCGCGCACCAGCCCGGGCCGCGGTGCACCGCCCTGGCGCTCATCGGCAGCAGCCGGTGCCCGAGCGGCTCGGCCGCCGCGGGCACGGCGTCATCGTCCATGATCGCCGCCAGGCGGGTGTGGAAGGCGGGCCCGGCCTGCGCCGGCATCGGCCGGTACGTGCTGCGCGCCGCCCACCCCTTGACCATGGCGTGCCAGCGCGCCCGCTGGACCGCCGGGGCGCTCTCCCCCAGCAGCAACACCGCGGCGGCGATCTCCCGCCCACGCTCGTGGTCGCCGAAGGGCCGCCGGCCGATCCCCCTGCCGCGTACGAGGTCCATGCAGGCCCCGTCGCGGACGAAGGGCGCGAACGACCGCTCGACCAGGTCGAAGACGCTCCGGTCTTCGATCTCCCACGGCGAACCGCGCAGCACCGCGTACAGCGTGGCCAGCCCCGACAGCAGCGTCACCCCGTAGGCGCCCTGGTAGGGCACGTAGGAGTGCTGGATGAACGACCCGTCGCGGTAGAACCCGTCGCCCTCGGAGACTGTCGGGAACACCGGCGACAGCGCCGACACCGCCAGCGCGGCCTTGCCGTGGTCGTCGTCGAGCATGGCCCGCAGCAGCGTCACCACGCACAGGTCCACGCGGTTGGCGGCGGTGCTGTTGCCGCCGTAGCGGCCGAGACGGTTTTCCGGCACGAAGTGGTCGACGGCCTCCGCCAGGGCCGCGCTCCGGCTCCCGCCGAGGTCCGTCAGCACGGCGGCGTCGAGCAGCGCCTTCGGCACGCCGATCTCCCAGTGCCACCAGTTGCCCGGTGCTCCGGCGCCGGCCGGGTAGACGTGCCGCCGGTAGTGGTCCACTCCCTCGGCGACGGCCTCGGCGAGACCGGCGTCGCCGGTAACCCCGGTCCCCTCCAGCGCGTACGCCTGCGCCATGGTGCGCAGCCGCCGCGGCGTGGCCACGAACGACGGGAACGCCTGGTCGGGCCAGAGCGAGGCGGGCCCGGGCGCCATGGTGTCGCGGTATCGGGCGGCGGCCCGGCCCAGCGCGAGGTGCGGCGCCGCCGCGGGGCCGGGCGCGGGCCCCGCCGTCACTTCCCGCCAGCGGCGGCGCAGCAGCACGAAGGTGTCGTCGGGCGTGTACGCCGCCCGCGCGGGGGCCAGCGCCCCGATGGTCCCGGCCGCGGCCACGCCGCCGAGCCGGAGGAATGATCGCCTGGATGGCCGGCGCACGCCTCGATTATCACGTACGCCCGTCACCCACGGCGCAGGCCCGTGAACCAGTCGAGCACCTGTGGCAGCGAGCGGGACGCCGAGGTCATGTGATCGACGTCGCCGACATCGGTGAGCGACGCCTTGACCCCGCTCACCCGCAGGTCGCGCAGGCAGAGGCGGGAGTTGGCGATGGCCACGTCCTTGTCGCCGCGCCCGGCGAACAGCCGCACCGGCACGCCGGCCCGCCAGCCCGCGCAGGTGGCGTCGTTGGCCTCCATGGCCCGCAGCACCGCCCCCGACGGCTTGGCGATCCGCTCCAGGTACGCGGCGGTGACCAGGTCGCGCGGCGAGGCGGGCAGCCCGGCCGCGATCTGGTCGAAGCTGTGGTGGCCGTCGAACAACTTCTCCACCCCCGGGTCGCGGAACACCTCCGACGGAGAGTCGTAGAAGTGGTGCAGCCGGTTCATCGAGACCGTCCAGTAGGCCAGGTAGAACGTCGCGCTGTGCGGGTCGAGGCGGCCGGCGAGCAACGCGGGGAGCTCGGCCCTGCGCACGTGGTACGGCCCCGCGATCGGCGCCACCGCCCGCAGCCGGTACGCCGGGTCGTCACGCAGCGACTTGCCCAGTGCCATGGCCGCGTGCCCGCCCTGGGAGAAGCCGGTGACCAGCACGTCGCCGCTCAGCGTCCGTCCCTGCCGCCGGGCCAGCTCCCCCGCGGCCCGCAGCAGGTCGGCGGAGGCCGACGCCTCGGTGGCCGCGTCCATGTACGGGTGGAAGCCGGGCCCCGTGCCCAGACCGAGGTAGTCGGGCGCCACCCCGGCGAACCCCGCGGCGGCGAACATCAGCGGCACCGCCCGCCCGTCCCCGTCCGCGACCGACCCGGCCCCCGCCTTGGTGGGCAGCGTGCCGTGCCCGTAGCTGACCGTCCACAGCCCCTTCCTGGACCTGGCGGGCAGCGCGACGACGCCGCTGGCCGTGGTCGGCGTCCCATCCACCCCGATGGTGCGGTAGACGACGGCGTACAGGTCGGCGCCCTGCGGCCGGGCGGGCACGGGGAACTTCGCGCCGGTGAGGTAGGCGGTGACCTGCTCGGCCGATAACCGGGCCAGCAGGTTCGCCGAGACGATCGAGCCCCTGTCGTCGATCGTCACGGTGTGCGCGGCGGGAGCACCGGTCGCCGCCAGCGCCGCCGGGGCGGTCGCGGTGGCCAGCACGAGCCCGGCACAGGCCAGGGCGAGCAGCCGGGTCCTCATGGAAGTCTTCATGGCTCAGAACGCTACGAATTCCGGCGGTCGGCCCCCAGCCTGTGCTCCGCCCAACCGCCGGTAGTGCCTGCCCCACCGTCAGACGGGGAGCACGGCCCCCGCCCGCTTGACGGTCCTGATGATCGGCCCGGTCTCGATGTGCCGGATCGCGGGCAGCGCGCCCAAGCTGTCGGTCAGGTAGCGGTAGAGCTCCGCGTCGTCGCGGCACACGATGCTGGCCGTCAGGTTGGTCGGCCCGGTCGTCGCACCGGCGAACGCCACCTCCGGATGCCCGGCCAGCGCCCGCCCGGTCGCGTCGAGCTCGGCCGGCGGCACCGACATCCACAGCTGTGCCTCCACCCGGTAGCCGAGCAGCGCGGGCAGCACGTCCATGTCGAAGAAGAGCGCGCCCGCGGAGCAGAGCTGCTCCATGCGCCGCGTGACCGTCGACTCCGACCAGCCCGTCACCGCCGCCAGGTCCGCGTAGCCGGTCCGGCCGTCCACCGAGAGCGCGTCCAGCAGCGCCTGGTCGCCGGAGCCGAGCACGACCCGCTCGCCCTCGCCCCGCCGCCGGTAGAGCCGCGCGCCCGCCAGGTGCGCCACCTGGTCAGGTGAGAGCGCGGCCAGGCCCGCCCAGCCGATCCGCCCGCCCACGAACAGGTGCAGGGTCCGGTGCGCCGACACCGACAGCACCCGGTTGGTCCGGGCCGGCTTGTGCAGCAGCAACGACTCGCGCTCCCGCGGCGTGCACAGCGGCGACGAATCTAGACGCCGGCTCTGATCGGCACCACGTTGCCGGGCGTGCCCTGGCGCGGCAGCGCGAACCACGTGGCCTTCCCGACCAGGTCGGGCTGGGTGACGTAGCGCTGGGGGTGGCAGCCGTAGAAGCCGTCGGAGAGCCTGGCGATGATGCGCAGCCCGCGCCCGTGCTCGGCCGCCAGGTCCGGAGGAGCCGGGGCGGGCAGCAGCGGGCTGCTGTCGACCACCACGCACATGATCTCTTTTGCGTCCACGTGAAGACCGAGTTCGTACGGGCTGTCACCGTACATGAGGGCATTGGTGATCAATTCGCTCACCATGAGGACGGCGTCGTCCACGAGTTCGGGAGAAAGGGCGAGTTCCGCCAATTCCGCGCGAATGATGGCTCGTGCGTGACGGACTGTCCGTGCGTCCTCGCGCAGCGGCCACGCGTACTGCTTCCGGCTCCGGTGAGTCGATCGCAGCCTGCTCATGGCTTCTCTCTCCTGGGCTGAGGGGCAGCGAATGCGCATTTCGCTCAACAAGAGGACCTACTTATGGGTTGACGTACACCGCTGTCGAAACGTGTACGTACGGGAAGGCGTTTTGGGTCGATTTTTCGGCGAGAAATCATCATTCTTTTGCCAGCCGCTCGAAACGGCAGCACCGGGCCGGGTACGGACACCCGCATGAGCAGTCCTGACGAGAACGCACCCAAGACCGACTCCAAGCCCCGCCAAGACGCCGGCCGCAGACCGGCCGAGCGCGGCCCGCGGCCCGCACCTCCCAAGCCCGCCGGGCGCATGGCGCTGGAGCAGGCGCTGTCGGAGGCGGGCAAGGACCTCGAAGACCTCACCAGGGGGTCAGCATGAAGCTGCACGACACGCGTCCCGTCGCCGACGCGCTGAACAGTCTCGACTTCCCGGCCGACAAGGAGAGCATCGTGGCGCACGCCCGCTCCCACGGGGCCGTGGAGGTCGCGGAGCGGGCCCTGCGGTCACTGCCCCTCGGCGATTACGCGAGCATGGCGGAGGTGCTGCGCTCGGTGCCCGTCGACCCCGCGCCGGACCGTACCGTGAACGAGCGCGTCCAGCAGCACCGTCGGCAGGGGCGCAAGGCGGGGCTGGCCGAGAGCATGCGCCCGTCCCGGCCCAAGCCCATAGACGAGGTGTGACCTCCTGGGCCGTCCGAGCGACGACGGCCAGAAAATATCGGAAGAGCGGGCGGCCGGTCAGGGCCGCCCCCATCAGCGCCGCCGGTCAGGGACGGCCGATGCCGGCGCCGATCTCCTCGATCAGCGCGTCCACCCTCCTGGCCAGCGCCACGTCCAGCGACGTGACCGCCCCGACCGACACCGTGCGCACCAGGATGGCCAGCCCGTCGGCGGTGTCGTGGAGCTGCGGCTGCCGGCCGTAGGTGACCTTGAGCCGGTCGAGCGCACGCCGGACCGCGCGCAGGTTCTCCCGCGGCAGCGCGATGACCCGGCGCAGCCCGGACCGGTCGCCGCTCCACATCGGCAGCGAGCGCAGCGCCGAGTCGATCTCGGACGAAGTCAGCGGGGCGCTGTGCCCCTTGGGGCCGGTGATGCCGCCACCGCTCTCCGGCGGCGCGAAGAGCCCCCGTACCTGCTCGGGAATGTGCAGCCGGGCCACGAGCTCGGGGTCCTGCTCGGCCAGCGCCGCGAGCACGGCCTGCGCCCTGATCCTGGCCTGCTCGGGCGGGCGGCGGCCGAGCAGGGCGGCCTGCCGGACGAAGCCCTCCTCCGTGCCGTCGTTGCCCGGGCGGTCCATGGGGAAGTCGTTGGTCAGCTCGGGCGGCAGCGCGTCGATGAGCTCACGCCGGTCCTCCCCGTCCAGCGTGCGGGCCAGCGTGGTCAGCGTGGCCTCGGCGGCCGCCCTGGCCGGTCCGGACCCCAGACCCGTCATGCGGCCGATCGAAGCCAGCAGCTCCTGGTATTCCATGGTGTCCCCCGATCCGGCGTTCAGGCTCCTCGTTCCCAGGTCGGAGCCCTCGACACCTGGACCCGCGGCTACAGCAGGGACCACACGGCGGCCGGGGTCAGGGGCACGTCGGCGACCCTGCCGGCGGCCTCCGGGAGGGCCGCGGCGACCGCGTTGGCGATGGCCGCGGGCGGGCCGATCGTGCCGGACTCCCCGACGCCCTTCATGCCGCCCGGCGTGACCGGCGAGGGCGTCTCCATCAGCACGACCTCGATGTCGGGCACCTCCCGCGTGGTCGGCGGGTAGTAGTCGATGATCGGCTGGCCGTCGTCGGTGTAGACGATCTCCTCGGTCAGCGCCTCGCCGATCCCCTGGGCCACGCCGCCGCGGATCTGCCCCTCCACCACGGCCGGGTTGACCAGCACGCCGGAGTCGTTGACCACCCAGTAGCCCTCCACCTCGACGGCCCCGGTATCGGGATCGACGGCCACGGCCGCCGCGTGCGCCCCGTACGCGAACGTGTAGCCCGGCGGGTCGTAGCTCACCCGTTCCTCCAGGCCCGGGGCGACGCCCTCGGGCAGGTCCCAGCCACGCCACGCCGACGTGGCCAGCTCCCGCAGCGTCACCGAGGCCCGCGGGTCGCCCTTCACCCGCACGGCCCCGTCGGCGATCTCCAGGTCGTCGGCCGCCGCCTCCAGCCGGTGCGCGGCGATGGCCAGCAGCTTGTCGCGCAGCCGCTCGGCGGCCCGGACGAGCGCCCCGCCGCCGAGCGGCAGCGAGCGGCTCGCGATCGACCCGACCGACGAGTACGGAGTCGCCGCCGTGTCGCCCAGCACCACCCGCACCCGCTCGATGGGCACCCCCACCCGGTCGGCCGCGAGCTGGGCCAGCGTCGTCTCGATGCCCTGCCCGATCGCGACCACCCCCGAGGACACCACCACCGACGCGTCCTGGTCCATGCGCAGGACCGCCGTCTCGTAACCGCCCGCCGCCATGCCGATGGCCTTCATGTCCATCGAGGGGCCCATGCCGGTCGACTCGACGTGGCAGGCGTAGCCCACGCCGCGCCGGCGCCCGTCGTCCTTGGTGACCGGCCGCACCAGGTCGCGCAGGGTGCGCAGGGCACGGGGGTAGTCGCCGGAGTCGTACGTCTGGAACACCCGCGTCGTGTACGGCAGCTCGTCCGGCCGCACCATGTTGCGCAGCCGCAGCTCGATCCGGTCGATCCCGAGCCTGCGCGCCGCCTCGTCGATCAGCCGCTCCCTGGTCAGGGTGCCCTCCGGCTGGCCGAAGCCGCGGTAGGAGCCGGTCGGTGTGGTCGTGGTGACGACACCGCGCACGCGCACCGCGAAGCGGTCGAACCGGTAGGGACCCGGCAGCAGCGTGGCCGTGACCGCGAACGTCGAGCCGCCGGAGTTCGAGGGGTGGGCACCGAGGTCGCCGAGCACGTCCACGTACATCGCCACGAACCGCCCGTCGCCGTCCAGCGCCAGCCGCGCCCGGTGCACCGCCTGCCGCGCCGGCAGCGTGGCGATCAGCCGGTCGCCCGGCGACTCCGTCCAGCTCACCGGGCGGCCCGAGCGCATCGCGGCCAGGCAGACGAGCGCCTCGTCGGGGTAGACGTGCTCCTTGGCGCCGAACCCGCCGCCGGTGTCGCGGCTGATCACGCGTACCCGGTCGTGGGTGAGCCCGAGCGCGTCCGCCAGGTGCTCGCGCACGTGGTGCGGGGCCTGGGAGGAGATGTGCACGGTCAGCTCCTCGTCGGCGTAGGCCGCCACCACGCCGCGCGGCTCCAGCGGGTACGGCGAGACCCGGCCCGTCCTGAACGTCATCTCGACGACGTGCTCGGCCCCCTCCACGGCGGCCAGGCAGTCGTCATCCCCCATCGTGTAGTCGGAGATCAGGTTGCTGCCCAGGTCGGGGTAGAGCAGCGGGGCGTCGCCGGCCAGCGCCCGCTCCGCGCCGACGGTCGCGGGCAGCTCGTCCAGGTCCAGGTCGAGCACGTCGGCGGCGTCCCTGGCGGCCTGCGGCGTGCGGGCGACGACGAGGACGAGCGGCTGGCCGACGTACCTGATCGCCTCGTCCAGCACCGGGTAGGAGGTGAGGCTCTGGCCGGGCATCACGTTGACGCACGGCAGGCGGAGGCCGGCGGCCTCGGCCGGGGTGATGACGTCGAGCACCCCGTCGACGGCCCAGGCCGCCTTGGCGTCGCAGCCGATCAGCCGGCCGTGCGCGATAGGGCTGCGTACGACGTACGCGTGGGCCATGTCCGGCAGCCGGACCCCTCCGACGTACCTGCCCTTGCCGATCAGCAGTCTGGCGTCTTCCCGTCGCGGCGTCCGCGCGCCGACATACGCGTCTCCCATGGCCTGATTGTGAGCGCCACCTGCCGGACGGTCTATACGATCCGCGAGAAGGAGCACGTCAGCGGGGGTACTGATGCAGACTTTCCTGCCATATCCGGACTTCGCGGCCACAGCTGCGGTCCTCGACCCGCTGCGGCTGGGCAAGCAGCGGGTCGAGACCCTGCAGATCCTGCGCGCCCTCACCGTCCCCGGGTACGGCTGGCGCCACCATCCCGTCGTCAGGATGTGGGCGGGTTACGAGGAGGCGCTCGTACGCTACGGCCTGGAGATGTGCGGCCAGTGGTGCTCCCTGGGCCGGGCCGACACCTGCGCCGGCACGATGACGGCGGAGCTGGCCGGGCATCGGGGCACGGCCGGCGTGCGCCCGCAGGCCGAGCTGGCGGCGGCCGGCGAGCTGCCGCCCTGGCTGGGCGACGAGAAGCTGCACCTCAGCCACCGCTCGGCCCTCCTGCGCAAGGACCCGGGCTTCTACCGGCCGATCTTCGGCGACGAGCCGGACGACCTGGACTACGTCTGGCCGCGCTCTGACCGCCTGCCCGGCTGACCGCTCTGCCCGGCCGACCGGGCCGACCGGGCCGACCGCTCTGCCCGGCTGCCCGGCAGACCGCTCACACCACCTCGAAGGCGGCCATCATGGCCATGTCCTCGTGTTCGAGGTTGTGGCAGTGCAGGACGTACCGGCCCCGGTAGTCGGTGAAGCGGGTGACGATCTCGACGGTCTGCGCGTCGCGCAACTCGACGGTGTCCTTCCACTCGGGTGGCCCCTGCGGGCGCTCGCCGTTGACCGACAGCACCTGGAAGGCGTCGAGGTGCAGGTGCACCGGGTGCGCGACGTCGCTGGTCAGCCGCCAGACCTCGATGTCGCCGAGCTTGGGCCTGGCCTCCATCCGCTTGGCATCGAACGGCCTGCCGTTGATCAGCCAGCCGGTCCCCCCGTGCATGCTGCCGCTGCTGAAATCGAAGTCCCGCGTCACCGTAGCCTTCGCCGGGTCGAGTGCCTCGACGGTGGACAGCTGCCCCGGCACGGCCGAGTCGTCGGCCTCGTCGCGGTCCACCGCGAAGCGCATCACCCTGGCCTGCGCGCCCTCCCCCGCCAGGTTCCGCAGCTCGACCTGCCCGCCCACCTTGTACGCGGAGAAGTCCACGACCACGTCGGCCCGCTCGCCCGGCGCCAGCCTGAGCCGCCGCACGGTGCGCGGCGCGGCCAGCAACCCGCCGTCGCTGCCGATCTGCACCATCGCCCCGCCGGTGGACAGCTCGTACGCCCGCGCGTTGGAGGCGTTGCACAGCCGCAGCCGGTAACGCGCCCTGGCCACCCGCAGCTCCGGCCACGGCGCCCCGTTGACCAGGATCACGTCGCCGAGCACGCCCCCCATGTACGCCTCCCGCACCCCCGGCCGCCCCTCCAGCGCCGGGTACACCATGGTGCCGTCGGCCGCGAACGACCGGTCGCAGATCAGCAGGGGCAGGTCGCGCTCCCCGGCGGGCAGCGGCAGCGCCGCCTCCTCCGCGTCACTGATCAGGAACATCCCCGCCAGCCCCCGCCAGACCTGCGGGCCGGTGTAGTCCATGCGGTGGTCGTGGTACCAGAGCGTGGCCGCCCGCTGCTCCAGCGGGAACACGTACTCCCGGGAGGCGCCCGGCGCCACCAGGTCCGTGGGGTAGCCGTCGGACTCGGGCGGGGTGTGCCCGTCGTGCAGGTGCAGGACGGTCGGCTCGCCGAGCTGGTTGATCAGTTTCACGACCGTGCGCCGCCCGCTGCGGGCCTGGATGGTGGGGCCGGGGAACGTGCCGCCGTACCCCCAGATCGGCGTCCGCAGCCCGGGCAGCAGCTCCGCCTCGGCCGCCCGCTCGGTCAGCTCGTAGAAGTCCACCCCGCCAGAGCTGCGGACGGGCTTGGCGACCTCGGGGACCGGCAGCGGCACCGCGTACGGCTTGGGCAGCGGCGCCGCGCTGGTCAGGAGCTGCGGCTGCGGGGTGCCGGCGATCAGCGAGCACCCCTGTGCCGCGGTCGCCGTCAGGGCGCCGAGCCCGAGCAGCCGCAGCATGTCGCGCCTGGTGGGGGTCATGCCGTTCCCGGCCGGGCCATGACCCGGAAGAGCTGGGCCACGCCGCCGCCGAACAGCAGCACCCCAAGAGGCAGGTGAACGGTCTTCACATGCATCTCGCCGAGGATCGCCGCCACCACCGTGAACAGCAGCAGCAGCACGGCCGGCGCGATGAACCTGCCGGACCCGCGGCCCGGCCGCCAGACCAGGATGGCGGCGACCAGGTGGAGCACTCCGATGACGGCCAGGGCCATGCCCGAGGCGGCGTGCAGCGCGCGCCCGCCGGGCGTGGACAGGAGCATGCCCGCCGTCACGGCCTGGAACAGCAGGGCGACGACGTGCAGGACCACCACGGCCTTGAGCGTCTGTACGGTCCAGGACGTCGGCGCGGGCCGGGCGGCGAAGGTGTGTTGCGCGGTCATGATCGGTCTCCCAACGATGCTTCGGTGCTTGCGGTAAGGCGGGGCTCCGCGTGCGTGGTGGCCGTGATGGCGCCGAACGCGCAGAGCCGTACCAGGTCCTCGTCCGGGCGGGCGCCGCGCCAGGCGGCCACGTCGGCGTTCGTCACCCGGTACGGCGCGAGCGCGGCGAGCAGGGCGAGCCTGGCCCCTGCCCGGCCCCCGTCGGGCAGGGCGGTCAGCGGCCCGTCCAGCCAGGCGTTCCCCATCGGCGGATGCTCCCCGTCCCAGTCCGCCACCGTCTCCCGCACGAGGGCCCGGGCGGCGTCGGTGAGCAGCTCGCCACCGGACTCCGCGACGGCCCTGAGGGCGGCGTAGGCGGTGCCGGCCGGAGCACCCGCGGCCCAGGCCGGCTCGGGCCCGGCGGGCAGGCCCGAGATCAGCGGCAGGCTCGCGCCCGGAGGCGGCCGCCGGCGCACCGAGCGGGCCATCGCCCGGCCGCCCACGCTCCTGACCAGGCGCGACTTCTGCAGGTTGGCGGGCAGCAGGTTCTCGGTGAGCAGCGCCGAGGCCATGCGGTTGATGAAGTGGAAGGCCAGCGCGGTGCCGACGTACTCGGGCGCGAGCTCGGCAGGGAACGGCGGCCCCCCGCCGCCCCGAGCCCAGGCCAGCAGCGCGGCGTGCGCCGGGTCCTCCGGCGTGTCGCCCCGGGCGATGCTCTCCCCCAGCCGGTGCTCGCCGGTCGCGTGCAGCAGCGTCGTGTGCGCGGCCACGCAGTACGGGCACCGGTTCGCCATCGACACGCCCAGCGCCACGACCTCCTTGCCGGTCCTGGGCGCCCGCCCGGCCAGCAGCGACTCGCGCAGCAGGGCCCATGTCGCGGCCAGCACCTCCTCCGCCGGCGACAGGGTCAGGAACACCGGCATGCGTGCCAGGCCGAAGTCGTTCGCGAGCTGCGCGTACACCCCGGCGATCCGGCCGGTCGCGGCCTGCGCCGTTACCGGGGTGACGTAACGGAAGGAGCCGGCCATCATCGGCCCCCGAGGTGGATCGTGTCCATAAGCGCACATCGTGCTGCCGGCACCCGCCGCCGGTCGTCGTGCGCGGGGAGTCTTCTGCCCTACCGCCCGGGGCGCAGGATCGGCGCGGGTACATCCCCGGGAGTAGTGCCGAAATCCGCCCGGGCGCCGAGGGACGTTTCCCCTTACAGGCTCTAATGTGCAGGAATGAGCTTTGTGCGCGGATGGCGCCCTCTCGCCATGGACGCGGCTCTGGCAGTCGTGGTGGGCGCCATGTTGTGGCTCACCGTGGTGGTCAACCCCAGCGCGGGGACCATCGACTTCGTCGCCGTCCTGATCGGCTCGGCCGCACTCGTCGGCTGGCGCCGGGCACCTCTCGTGCCGCTGGTGGTCAGCACGATCTGCATGCTCGTCTACTCGGCTCACGCGCAGCCGGGCCCGCCCGTCGCCTTCCCCGTGCTCGTGGCGGTGTTCGGCTCGGTGCGTACGGGCCGCAGGCTGCTGCCCACGCTGGCCGGCGTGGTTTTCCTGGGCACCACCCTGGCGGTGAACCTGGCCAAGGCCCCCGGGGGCGACCCGCAGGCGATCGTGCAGAACACGACGCTGCTGCTGGGCTGGTTCCTGGCCGCCGCGGTGATGGGGACGGTGACCAGGCACCGGCAGGCGTACCTGGAACAGGCCGAGCAGCGCGCGGCGGAGGCCGAGCGCACCCGGGAGGAGGTCGCCCGCCGCCGGGCGGGCGAGGAGCGGTTGCGCATCGCCAGGGAGCTGCACGACTCGCTCACCCACTGCATCTCGGTCATCAAGGTGCAGGCCGGGGTGGCCGTCCACCTGGCGCGCAAGCGCGGCGACGAGGTGCCGGCGTCGCTGCTGGCCATCCAGGAGGCCAGCGGGGACGCCATGCGCGAGCTGCGCGCCACGCTGGAGGTGCTGCGCGACACCGACGACCGGGACGGCCCGGAGAGCGACCCCGGCCAGGAGGGCGGCGTGCCCGCGGCCAGTGGCCTCGACCGGCTCGACGACCTGGTGGACCGGGCCCGCTCGACCGGCCTGCCCGCCACGGTGACCGTCTCCGGCCGGCGCCGGGAGCTGCCCGCCGAGGTGGACCGGGCCGCGTACCGGATCGTGCAGGAGGCGCTCACCAACGTCTCCAGGCACGCGGGCGGCGCCGCCGCCTCGGTGCGCATCGACTACGGCGGCGACGAGCTGGTCGTGCAGGTGGACGACGACGGCACGGCCAGCGCGGACGCGCCGCCCGCGCCCGGCGTGGGCCTGCTCGGCATGCGCGAGCGCGTCACGGCCCTCGGCGGCCGGCTGCGGGCCGAGCCCCGGGCCGAGGGCGGCTTCACCGTACGCGCGGAGCTCCCGCTGCGGGTGCCCGCGGAGCTCGCCATGGGGGACCCGACGTGATCCGCGTGCTGCTCGTGGACGACCAGGCGCTCATCCGCGGCGGCTTCCGCGCGCTGCTGGAGGCCGAGGACGACTTCGAGGTGGTGGCCGAGGCCGCGAACGGCGAGCAGGCCATCGCCCTGGCCCTGGAGCACCTGCCCGACGTGGCGCTCGTCGACGTGCAGATGCCCGTGATGGACGGCATCGAGGCGACCCGGCGGATCGCCGCCGACGAGCGGCTCAGCGGCGTCCACGTGGTGATCCTCACCAACTACGGCCTCGACGAGTACGTCTTCGACGCCCTCCGGGCGGGCGCCGGCGGCTTCCTGGTCAAGGACACCGAGCCCGAGGACCTGCTGCAGGGCGTCAGGGTGGCGGCCCGCGGCGATGCCCTGCTGTCCCCCGCGATCACCCGCCGCCTGATCGGCGAGTACGTCGCCCGCCGCCCGGAGCCGGAGCCCGAGGGGCTGGACGTGCTCACCAACCGCGAGCGGGAGGTGACCGCGCTGGTCGCCCGCGGCCTGTCGAACGACGAGATCGCCGCGCACATGGTGATCAGCCCGACCACCGCCAAGACGCACGTCAGCAGGGCCATGACCAAGCTGCGCGCCCGCGACCGGGCCCAGCTCGTGGTCTTCGCCTACGAGTCCGGGCTGGTGACGCCACGGGCGGGTCGGTGACGCCCTCCCGCGGCGTGCGTGGTGAAATGGGGCTCAGGAGGCGACGTGGGCATCATTTCGCGGGGTTTTCAGGGGAAACGCAGAGACGCGGGCGACCGGCTGCCGCCCGGCCAATACCTGGTCGAGGACTTCCCGGTGCTGTCGGCGGGGCCGACGCCACGGATCCCGCCGGACCGGTGGGAGTTCACCATCGACACCGAGGCGGAGCAGACGCACCGGTGGTCGTGGGAGGAGTTCATGGCGCTGCCCAGCGAGACTCCCACGGTGGACATCCACTGCGTCACCAAGTGGACGAAGCTGGACACCACGTGGGAGGGCGTCTCACTCGACGTGCTGTTCGAGGACGTCGAGACCGCCGCTGAATACGCGCTGGTCCACTCCTACGGCGGCTACACCACGAACCTGCCCCTGGAGGACCTCCTCGACGGCAAGGCGTGGATCGCGCACCGCTTCGACGGCGAGGAGCTGGAGCCCCGGCACGGCGGGCCGGCCCGGCTGATCGTCCCGCACCTGTACTTCTGGAAGTCGGCCAAGTGGGTGCGCGGCATCCGGCTGCTGAACGAGGACTGGCCCGGCTTCTGGGAGACCGCCGGATACAACAACTACGGCGACCCGTGGCGCGAGCAGCGCTACGAGGGCGACTAGGTGCGCCGCCTGGTCTGGCGGCCGGCCGAGCTGGTCGAGAGCGTCGCAGAGACCGCCGTCGCCCGCACCCTGCGCTTCCGGGTGCCCGGCTGGCCGGGGCACCTGGCGGGCCAGCACGTCGACGTGCGGCTGACGGCCGACGACGGCTACACGGCGCAGCGCAGCTACTCGATTGCCGCGCCGGCCGACGGCGACCTGGTCGAGCTGACCGTGGAGACCGTGCCCGACGGTGAGGTGTCGCCGTACCTGAACGAGGTGATGCAGGTCGGCGACCAGGTCGAGATCCGCGGGCCCGTGGGCGGCTGGTTCGTCTGGCGTACGGAGAGCAAGGCGCCGGTGCTCCTGGTCGGCGGCGGGTCGGGGATCGTGCCGCTGATGGCCATGATCAGGGCGCGCCGGCTGGCGGGCAGCCGCGTACCGTTCCGCCTGATCTACTCCCTGCGCGACCCCGAGCGCCGCTACTACGCCGAGGAGCTGCGCCGCCCGGACCCGGGGCTCGACCTCACCTACCTCTACACCAGGTCGGCGCCGGACGGGCTGTCCCGCCCGGCCGGCCGCATCATGCTGGACGACCTGGCCGAGGGCGGCTGGCCGGCCTCGTTCGAGCCCGACTGCTACGTCTGCGGGCCCACGGCCTTCGTGGAGTCGGCGGCCGACCTGCTGCTCGCGCTCGGGCACGCCCCCGAGCGCATTCGAACCGAACGTTTCGGTCCCACCGGAGGCTGACATGACCGCAGAACACCTGGACGGCAACGCGCTGGCGGGCCCGCTGGGCGAGATCTTCGCGGTGGACGTGACCTCCGCGACCGGCCGCTGCGCGAGCTGCGGCCTGACCGGCCCGGTCGCCTCGCTCCGCGTGTACGGCCCCGACCCCGGCCTGGTGGCCCGCTGCCCCGGCTGCGAGGAGGTCGTCCTCAGGCTGGTACGAGCCCCCGGCACGGCCTGGCTCGACCTGCGCGGCACGGTGTCCCTGCGGATGAACGTCCCCGACTGAGTTGACCGGCTGAGTTGGCCGAGTGAGCTGACTGGGGACGCGGGACCGTGCCCGACCGAGTACGATCGGGCACGTTCAACGGCCGAGATCTGTACGGCGAGGCTCTTGGCCATGGGCGGCGGCCCTCGGCCCCGTCCCTGTTGGAGTCACGTGAGCAGCGGGCTTGTCGACGCGCCGCCTTCCGAGCCCGGCGCGCCCCGGCGGCGTCGCCGTCCCTGGCTGCGCTGGGCGATCGCGGTCACGGTGGCCGTGGTCCTCCTGGTCGTCGGCGCGGCGGTGGGCGTCTTCGCCCGGCTGACCGGCAACATCAAGCACGACGACGTCACCGCCGAGGATCTCGGCGCCACCCGCCCGCCCAAGGTCGCCGGCACCGCCATGAACGTCCTGGTCGTCGGCTCCGACCAGCGCGACGGCAAGAACGCAAGATACGGCCGGGTCGCGGGCGAGCGCACCGACACGATCATGCTGGTCCACGTGTCGTCCAAGCGCGACAACGCGATGGTCGTCAGCTTCCCGCGCGACTCGCTCGTCCAGCTCCCCGCCTGCCGCGCCACCGGCGCCTTCCCGGGGCAGCGGGCGCACCTCGGCATGATCAACGAGTCGTTCAACTCCGGCGGCATCGGCTGCACCTGGAAGACGATCGAGTCGCTCACCCACGTCCACATCGACCACTTCGTGAAGGTGGACTTCACCGGCTTCAAGGGCATCGTGAACGCCGTCGGCGGCGTCGAGGTCTGCCTGCCCGAGCCGGTCGACGACAAGAAGGCCCTGCTGCACCTGCCCGCCGGCCGGCAGACGCTCAACGGCGAGCAGGCGCTCGGCTACGTACGCGCCCGCTACAGCCTCGGCGACGGCTCCGACATCGGGCGCATCCAGCGGCAGCAGATGTTCATCGCCTCGATGGTCAAGAAGGTGATGAGCGGCGAGACGCTCACCGACCCCGCCAAGCTCTGGGGCATCCTCGACGCGGGCACCAAGGCCGTCACCACCGACCGCGGGCTGACCTTCGGCGTCATGAAGGATCTGGCGACCAGCCTGCAGGGGATCGACGCCGGCAAGATCCGCTTCATCACCACGCCGTGGCACTACTCCCTCACCCAGCCCGGCCGGGTGGAGTGGGTGCAGCCGCAGGCGGGCCGGCTCTTCCAGATCGTGGCCAAGGACCAGAGCGTCGAGGGCGTCAAGGGCGGCCAGGCCAAGGTGGGCCGCTCGAAGATCCAGGTCGAGCTGCGCAACGGCACCTGGCGCACGGGGCTGGGCACCCAGGTGGCCGCCTTCCTGGAGCAGCGCGGCTATCACATCTCCAAGATCGGCGACACGGCCCGGAAGCCGCAGGCGAAGACCACGATCCTCTACGGCCCGAGCGGCGAGACCCGCGTGCCCACGCTCTCCGGCGACCTCCTGAGGGCCGCTCCCAGGCAGGTGGCGGCCGCCCGTACCAACCGGCTGGTGCTGGTCATCGGGGACGACTGGCAGGGCCTCAAGCCCCTGCGCGCCGACGACACGGAGGCGATCAAGGGCTTCGACGCCACCCACGACACCTGCGCGACCTGACCGTCAGAGAGCCTCGGACAGGCCGCCCCCGTCGATGGCGGTGAACCCGGCGTCCTCGATCAGCGGCACGACGGCCTTCTTGGCCCCGTCGTCGTCGCCCCAGTAGGGCATGTCGGCCCGCGGGCCGCCCCGCTGCCCGGCGGTGCCGAGCTCCAGCAGTTCGTTGGGGTATTTGGTGTTGAACGTACGCACGAGGCGCACGTCGGTGCCGAGCACGTGCTGCTGGTACTGCGGGCTGGTCAGCCCGCCGGGCACGGCCACCACCACGGCCGCGCCGTCCCGCTCGCCGATCGGGTTGCTCGGGTCCACGACGATCTTGCCCGCGAGCGCGTCGCCGAGCTCCTCCACCACCGCCGGGAACGCCTCCCACCCGACCGCCAGGACGACGACCTCACCGAACCGGATGGCCTCGAGCGGCGAGCCGCCCCGGGCCTGGCCGTCGGCGGCTCCCGCGGCGGCCGCCACCCGGGCGGGCTCGGCGTCGCTGAAGAACACGTCGTGGCCCGCCACCGCGAGCAGGCGGCCGAGCGGCGAGCCCAGCCTTCCGGAACCCACGATTCCTATGCGCATGTCTTGATCTCCTCGTCATCGGGGGATCTGCCCAGACCCGCCGGTGACATTCCTCACAGGAGAGACCTTTGCCACGCGCCTCCCATCAGGTGATGGGAACACCCGGCGGGGCAAGGGCGCCGGCTCAGGTGACGAGAGCGCCCAGCGCGCCGAGGGCGTCGACGACCTGGCGGGCGTCCGGCGTGGCGGCCGGGTCGAGGAGCCACTGCAGCATCAGCCCGTCCGAGATCGCCACCAGCACCGACACCATCACCTCGGGCGCCATCGGCAGCTCGACCCCGAGCTCCGCCGCCGCCCGCCGCATCATGTCGGCGCCCGCCACGCGGCTGCGCGCGTAGGCGTCGGCCAGCTTCTCCCGCAGCACGGGCGCGCGCAGCGCCGCCGGGTAGCCCTCCACGCAGAGCACGAGCAGCGGCCGCAGCTCCTCGAACGCGTCGACCAGCTCGGCCATCGCGCGTTCGAGCATCTCCCTGGGGCTGCCCAGCTCGGCGCCGAAGACCGACTTCTCCACCCGCTCGGTCCACTGCTCGAAGACCGCGGCGATGGCCTCGTTGAGCAGCGCGTCCTTGCCGCCGAAGTGGTAGCCGATGGAGGCCAGGTTGGTGCCGGAGGCGGCCACCAGATCTCGGGCGGTCGTGTGGGCATAGCCCTTCTCCTGCAGGCAGCTCACCGCTCCCGCCAGCAGCCGTTCGCGGTATCCACCGGCGTCTGTTCGTGCCACGGGATCCATGCTACAGATGTATACGAGCGTCTATGACGTACGTACATCTACAAGGGAGACGACGATGATCCCTCCGGGACCGAGGCTGCCCGCGGTCGCGCAGACCGCGTGGTTCATGGCCGACGCGCCGCGGGCGTTCGAGAGCTACCACCGCAAGTTCGGGCCGATCTTCACCGTCCGCTACGCCGGCTTCCCTCCGGAGGTCTACGTGACCACCGGCGAGCTCGCCGAGCAGGTCTACCGGACCGACCAGGGCGGCGGCCGCGCGGGCGAGGCGCGGCGGGACTTCCTGGAACACATGGTGGGCGCGCATTCGGTGCTCACGCTGGACGGCGACCCGTGGTGGCGGCACCGCAAGACGCTGAACCCGCCGCTACGCGCCAAGCAGGTCGCCGGCTACCACGACGACATCGCCGCGATCGCGGCGGAGAAGATCGGGACCTGGCCGCTGGGCAGGCCGTTCGCCCTGCGGGACCGCATGCAGGAGATCACGCTGGAGATCATCATCCGGCTGATCTTCGGCATCAGGGACGCCGGCCGCATCGGCCGGCTGCGCGCGCTGCTGCCCGAGCTGATCGAGACCGGCGGCTCCATGCAGTCGACCATGCTGCCCGAGCGGCTGCGCGGGCCCGTGGGCCGGGTGCCGTTCCTGTCGTACGGCCGGTTCCTGCGGCTGCGTGCCGAGGTGGACTCGATCCTGTTCGACGAGATCCGCCGCCGCCGTGCCGCGCCCGGCGGGACCGACGTGCTCGGCCGGCTGCTGGAGACCGAGCTGGGCGACCAGGAGATCCGCGACGAGCTGATCACCATGCTCATCGCCGGGCACGAGACCACCGCGACCGGCCTGGCCTGGGCCTTCGAGAGGCTCCTGCGCATGCCCGAGATCCTGCGGCGGCTGCCGGACGACGAGCCCTACCTCGACGCCGTGGTCAAGGAGGTGCTACGGGTGCGGCCCGTCGTCTACGAGGCGCCAAGGCTGCTCGACGCCCCGCTGCGGCTGGGTGACTACGAGATCCCGGCCGGATGGTACGCCGGACCGTACATCCCGCTCGTGCACCGTGATCCCGCCGCCTTCCCCACGCCCGGACAGTTCCGTCCTGAACGCTTCCTGGAGGGGCACCAGAGCAGGGCCTGGATGCCGTTCGGCGGCGGGCGGCGCTTCTGCGTAGGAGCCCAACTGGCGCTCCTGGAGATGCGCGTCATCATCCGCGAGGTGCTGCACCGCCTGGAGCTCACGGCACCCGATCAGGCACCGGAGGCCAGGCGGCTGAAAAACGTCACCCTGGCACCCGCGAAGCTGACCCGAGTCATCGCCCGCGCTCGGACTCCGGCTCGGACGGCGTAGGCGGGTAGCGGTCCTCGCGTCGCGTGTCCGCGCCCAACTCCTCGCGAAGCCGGTCGTAGTCGATGTTGTGGTTGGTGTACTTCAGCTGGCGAGCGACCTTCGTCTGCTTCGCCTTGGCTCTTCCTCGGCCCATGGCTACTCCCTAGTCCCCGCTGTCCATGCTATCCAACAACGTTACGACTTGAAGAATTATGCAACTGCGCTGGATTAGTCTGGGCTATATGCACGTGGAGGTCCACCAGGCCAAGGCCGACTTCTTCCGAACGCTCGGCCACCCCGCTCGCATCCGAGTGTTGGAGCTACTCCAGGAAGGGCCGCTTCCCGTCAGGGACCTGCTGGCCCAGATCGACATCGAGGCCTCGAGCCTCTCCCAGCAGCTCGCAGTCCTGCGCAGAGCAGGAATCGTGAGCGCCATCCGCGAGGGCAGCACCGTGGTCTACACGCTGGCCACGCCCGAACTGGCCGATCTGCTCGGCGCCGCCCGGCGCATCCTCACCGACATGCTGGCAGATCAGGGGGAACTGCTCGCGGAGTTGCGGGCCGAGGTCACCTAGCCGGCGTCCCAGTGTCAGGGGTCTTCTTGGTACCTCTGGGCGAACGGCCTTCGGACGGCTGCCGGCGTGCCCCCGTCCGTGCCCGGGCGCGGACGGGGGCCGGAAGCCGGATCCGTTAGGCTCTCCGCCATGGTCTCCGAGCTGTTCGATCCCAAGGCGTGGCAGGCGGTCGAGGGATTCGACTTCACCGACATCACCTACCACCGGGCTGTCGACCAGGGCACCGTACGCATCGCCTTCGACCGCCCGGAGGTCCGCAACGCCTTCCGCCCGCAGACGGTGGACGAGCTCCACCGCGCGCTCGACCACGCCCGGCAGACCACCGACGTCGGCTGCGTGCTGCTGACCGGCAACGGGCCCTCGCCCAAGGACGGCGGCTGGGCCTTCTGCTCCGGCGGCGACCAGCGCATCAGGGGCAAGGACGGCTACCAGTACGCCGACGGCACGCCCTCGACCGGCCGCCTGCACATCCTGGAGGTGCAGCGCCTGATCCGCTTCATGCCCAAGGTCGTGATCTGCGTGGTCCCCGGCTGGGCCGCGGGCGGCGGGCACAGCCTGCACGTGGTGGCCGACCTCACCCTGGCCAGCGCGGAGCACGCCCGCTTCAAGCAGACCGACGCCGACGTGGCCAGCTTCGACGGCGGCTTCGGGTCGGCCTATCTGGCCCGGCAGGTCGGGCAGAAGTTCGCCCGCGAGATCTTCTTCCTCGGTGACACCTACACCGCGGCCGACGCCCACCGCATGGGCATGGTCAACGCCGTGGTGCCGCACGAGGAGCTGGAGAAGACGGCTCTGGAGTGGGCGCGCAAGATCAACGGCAAGTCGCCTACGGCGCAGCGGATGCTCAAGTTCGCCTTCAACGCCATCGACGACGGGCTGGTGGGGCAGCAGGTGTTCGCGGGTGAGGCGACGCGGCTGGCGTACATGACGGAGGAGGCCGCCGAGGGGCGCGACTCCTTCCTGGAGAAGCGCGAGCCCGACTGGTCGCCCTTCCCCTGGCACTACTGATCTCCGCCCGCGCTGAGGCCCTTTCCGGGTCAGGCGCAGGCTTTGCCGATCGGGGTGGCCACCGTGCGGTGGCGGAGGTAGCGGTCGATGGCATGGGGTGCGTCGTGGTTCTGGACCTCGATCTGGTTGAGCGGCATGCCCCAAGGCGGGTCCAGCGGGTGGCCGAGCGCGACGATGTCGTTCACGTCGTACGCGGTCAACCACGGCACGCCCGGGTGCTTGGTCCCCTTGGCCAGCAGGTTGCGCTGGACCGTGGGCAGCCCGAGCGGCGAGCCGGCCGTCACCCAGAGCGCCACCCGCTGCCGCAGTCTCTCCTCCACCAGCAGGTCCCGGGCCACCACCGTGCCCAGGCTGTGCGAGACCAGGACGATGGGGCCCGAGGCGGGCAGGGAGCGGCGTACCTCGGCCAGGACCGGCTGCCGGCCGTGGCTGAGGTACACGGCGACGTCCTGCAGGAAGATCTTGATGATCTCCTTGTCCACGCTGGTGCGCTGGGAGACCCACGCGAGCATGCGGCGGGCCAGCGCCCACGTCAGGACGTCCTCGATGCCGAGCGCCGCCGGCGGCGCCCCCGAGGTCATCGCCAGGTCCGCGATGAGGCTGCGTTCGAGCTCCCCGACCTCCTGCGGCAGGAAGGGGTGGAACGGCATCTCCTCGGTATCGCCCTCCGGCAGGCTCTCGAGAACGTCGGCGCGCCTGGCGGCCTCGGCGGTGACCCGGTGCAGGACGTTGCCGTAGTAGGGCAGCACGGCCCGCGTGGCCAGCGCGGTGGTGCCGAGCCCGGCGCACAGGGCGGTGCGCCACTCCTCCAGCAGCACCAGGGGGTCCCTGCCCTCCTGGCCCCGCCCGTGGATGAACACGATCGTCGTCATGGCCATCCCCTCCGTCCATGATGGCTGCAGCGTAGGCACGGGGTTTCCGGGCGCGCCTCAGGGTGCGTATAAGGGGAAGCCCTAGACCTGCGGCCCTTGGCAGACTGGGGACATGAGGATCAAGGTTCCGGAGGCGCTGGCCGCGTCCCACCTCAAGTACGACGAGGACGCCGGGCCGGCCTGGACCGCCGGGCTGCCGGCGCTGGCCGAGCGCTATCTCGACGAGTGGGACCTGCGACTGGACGGCGAGCCGGCCCATGGGATCGTGGCGCTCGTCCTGCCCGTCGTACGCGCCGACGGCACCAGGGCCGCGCTCAAGCTCCAGCCCGTCACCGGCGAGACCGCCGACGAGGCCGTGGCCCTGCGTGCCTGGGCGGGCGACGGCTGCGTGCGGCTGCTCGACGCGGACCCGGAAACCGGCACCCTGCTGCTCGAACGCCTCGATGCCGGCCGGTCCCTGGCGGCCGTGCCCGACGTCATGGAGGCCCTGGAGACCGTGGCCGGCCTGCTGCGCCGGCTGGTCGCCCACCCCGCGCCCGGGGGCGTGCGCCGGCTGGGCGACATCGCGCGGGACATGCTGGACGACGTGGACGAGGCCCTCGCCGTGCTGCCGCGGGAGCGGGACCGGCACTGGCTGCGGTGGTGCGCCTCAGCGGTCGCCGAGCTCGTCGCCGAACCCGGCGACCGGCTGCTGCACTGGGACCTGCACTACGAGAACGTGCTGGCCGCCGACCGGGAGCCGTGGCTGGCCATCGACCCCAAGCCGCTGGCCGGCGACCCCGGCTTCGACCTGATGCCCGTCCTGTGGAACCGGTGGGACGAGGTGGTCGCGACCGGCGACGTGGCGCGCGCGGTGCTGCGGCGCTTCGACTTCATGGTGGACGGGCTCGGCCTGGACCGGCGGCGGGCGGCGGGCTGGACGCTCGGCCGGGTGTTGCAGAACTGCCTGTGGGACGCGCAGGACGGCGACCGCGAGCTGAGCGAGATCCAGCTCGCGATCGCCGAGGCGGTGACCGTCAGATGGTGATCACGATCTTGCCCTGGCCGTGGCCGGTCTCGATCTCCCGGTGCGCGTCCGCGGCCTCCTCCAGCCGGTACGCCCGGCGCACCGGGAAGGTGAACGCCCCCTCGGCGTACAGCCGGGCGTAGCGCCCGAGCCGCTCCGCGGAACGGTCGCCCTGGACCAGCCGGACGCCCAGCTCGGCCGCCTTGGCATGCTCGACCAGCGTGATGATGCGTCCCCGGTCCCGGACCAGCTCGATCGAGACCTCCAGCGCGTGCCCGCCGGCCCCGTCCAGCGCCGCGTCGATCCCGGAGGGCGCCAGCGCGCGCACCCGGTCGGCCAGCCCCTCCCCGTAGACGACCGGGATGGCGCCCAGGTCGCGCAGGTAGTCGTGGTTGGCCTCGCGGGCGGTGCCGATCACGGTGGCCCCGCGCCTCCTGGCGATCTGCACGGCCGCCGTGCCCACCGACCCGGCCGCGCCGTGCACGAGCAGCGTCTCACCCTCGGCCAGGCCCATCCGGTCGATGGCCAGCTCGGCCGTCTGCACGCCCGCGGTCAGCCCGCCGGCCACCTCCCACGGCACCTCCGCGGGCTTGGCCGCCACGTTGGCCGCCGGCACGACGGTGTACTCGGCGTAGGCGTTCAGCGCGGTGAACCCGAGCACCTCGTCCCCCACCGACACGCCGGAAACGCCCGTGCCCACCTGGTCCACCACGCCGGCGAACTCGTTGCCGGGAATGCGCGGGAAACCCGGGTCCTCGATGTACGGCGGCAGCCACCCCGCCCGTACGGCCGCGTCGAAGGGTTGCACGCCGGCCGCCCGCACACGCACCCGGACCTGCCCGGGACCCGCCTGGGGCGCGGGCAGCTCCATCACCTTCAGCACCTCGGGACCACCGGGTTCGGTGAACGCCGCCGCTCTCATCACTTCGCTCATGCGGCCGAGCCTGCTACCTCAAGCACAGTTGAGGTCAAGTCGCAGACCGTTTGGGGAACTTTCCCCTTTAGTTGCGCTTTATCTGTATATAGTCCGACAGGACATCACAGGGGGACGGGTACACCGAGGCGGGATGACCGACTTCTTAGACATCGCACTGAGCTTTCCGACAGCCATTTTCACTTTCCTTCTCGTGGTGGTCGCCGGCTATTGGCTGGCCGTCATCACCGGCCTGTTCGAGCTGGAGGACGACGCCGCGTGGCTGGGACTCGGGGGAGTCCCGGCGGGGGTCGCGCTGTCGCTGCTCGTCGCGCTGGCCTGGCTGCTGTGCCTCATCGGCGGCGTGGTGGCGAGCGGCGGCCTGCTGGTCGCCGTCCCCTTCGCCGCACTGGGCCTGGCCTGGCTCGCCACGAGGGCACTGATGCCACCGCTGAGCAGGCTGTTCCCCGAAGGAGACCGCCGCTCGCGCGGCGACTTCGTGGGCCAGATGTGCGTGATCCGCACGGGCACGGCCACCCCGGACTTCGGCCAGGCCGAGGTCACCGCCGCCGACGGCTCGTCCGCGGTCGTGCAGGTGCGCACGACCGGCAAGGACCGCCTGGCACGCGGCGACAACGCACTCATCTTCGAATACGACAAAGACGGCGAATTCTTCTGGGTCATGCCGTACGAAAGTGAGCACTGATGGACGTCATCTCCACCGGCTTCGGCGTATTCCTCGCCGTCATCCTGGTCATCGTGATTGGCCTGCTCCTCGTCATCGGCCGCCTTTTCCGCAAGGTGGAGCAGGGCAAGGCGCTCATCGTGTCGAAGGTCAACAAGGTCGACGTGACATTCACCGGTGCCGTGGTCCTGCCTGTCGTCCACAAGGCCGAGATCATGGACATCTCGGTCAAGACCATCGAGATCGAGCGGACCGGCCGCGAGGGTCTGATCTGCCGGGACAACATCAGGGCCGACATCAAGATCACGTTCTTCGTCCGCGTGAACAAGACCGCCGAGGACGTCATCAAGGTCGCCCAGGCCATCGGCACCGCGCGGGCCAGTGACGAGACGACGCTGCAGGAGCTGTTCAACGCCAAGTTCTCCGAGGCGCTCAAGACCGCCGGCAAGCACCTCGACTTCGTCGACCTCTACACCAAGCGCGACGAGTTCCGCGACGAGATCGTCCGGCTGATCGGCACCGACCTCAACGGCTACAGCCTCGAGGACGCCGCCATCGACTACCTGGAGCAGACCGCGCTGGCCCAGCTCGACAAGAGCAACATCCTCGACGCGCAGGGCATCCGCAAGATCACCGAGCTGACGGCGATCGAGCACGTGCGCACGAACGAGTTCCGGCGCAGCGAGGAGAAGGAGATCACCCGCCAGAACGTGGACGCCCGCGAGGCCATCCTCGAGCTGGAGCGCCGCCAGGCCGACGCCGAGCTCAAGCAGCGGCGCGAGATCGAGACCGTCAAGGCCCGCGAGGAGGCCGAGGTCGCCCGCGTGCAGGCCGAGGAGCGGCTGCGCGCCCAGGCCGCGCACATGAAGACCGACGAGCAGCTCGGCGTGCAGAACGAGAACCGGGCCCGCGAGATCGCCGTCGCCGAGAAGAACCGCGAGCGCGTCATCGCCATCGAGACCGAGCGCATCGAGAAGGACCGCCTCCTGGAGGTCATCGCCCGCGAGCGGGAGACCGAGCTGTCGCGGATCGCCAAGGACAAGGAGGTCGAGACCGAGAAGCGCTCGATCGCCGAGGTCATCCGGGAGCGCATCGCGGTCGACAAGACCGTGGCCGAGCAGGAGGAGTCCATCAAGCGGCTGCGCGTGGTCGAGGAGGCCGAGCGCACCCGCCAGCAGGTGATCATCGCCGCCGAGGCCGAGGCCCAGGAGAACCTGGTCAAGGACATCAAGGCGGCCGAGGCCGCCGAGGCCGCCTCGAAGTTCCGGGCCCGCGAGGAGCTCGTGCTGGCCGAGGCCCGGCAGCAGGCCGCCGAGCTGGAGGCGCGGGCCAAGATCCGGCTCGCCGAGGGCGTCCAGGCCGAGACGGCCGCGAGCGGGCTGGCGCAGGTCCAGGTCAGGGAGCGGGACGCCGACGCCATCGAGAAGGTGGGCCGCGCCGAGGCGCTGGTGCTGAAGGAGAGGCTGGCTGCCGAGGCGGACGGCGCCCGCGCCATGGCGCTGGTCGAGGGCGACCGGCTCAAGGCGCAGGCCGAGGGCCAGCAGGCGATGGCGCTGGCTGGAGCCGCGGCGGTGGGCGAGAAGCTCAAGGCCGAGGCCGAGGGTCTCACCCAGAAGGCGGCCGCGATGGCGGCGCTGGACGACGCCAGCAGGGGGCACGAGGAGTACCGTCTGCGCCTGGAGGCCGACAAGGAGATCCGCCTCAAGCACATCGACGTCACGCGGCAGGTGGCCGAGTCGCAGGCGAGCGTGCTGGCCGCCGGCCTGGCCAAGGCCAACATCGACATCGTCGGCGGCGACACGATGTTCTTCGACAAGGTGGTCGGCTCGATCACCGCGGGCAAGGTGGTGGACGGCTTCGTGGACCACTCGACGGTCGCGGGGGCCATCGTCTCGCCGTACCTCAACGGGAGCGCCAGCCTGGCGGCCGACCTCGCCGGCGTGATCGGCGGCGTGAGCACCGAGGACCTCAAGAACGTGACCGTGTCCGCACTGCTCATGCGGCTCATCCAGGACGGCGGCCCGCAGTCGTCGGCGCTCGGTGAGCTGCTGGAGACGGCCCGCCGGCTGGGCGTGGCCGACTCGCCGGTGGCGGCGCTGGCCGGCGCCAAGTGAGCGCTGTGACGCCTCAGCTGGAGGGCGCACTGGAGGTGGGGCTGGAGGCGGGGACGTACGAGGTCCTCAGGAACCGCCTCCAGGCCCAGGCCAAGGCCCTCGCGGCGGCGGCCGAGGCGCTCAACGGGGAGCGGCTGAAGGTCTTCGGCGGGGCGGAGCTGCGCCTGCTGGGCACCGAGCGGATCCGTACGGAGAACAACTGCGTCCCCAGGGACATCGTCTCCCTGGGCGACGTGATGTTGTTCGGTTACAACGTCTTCATCGGGCTCAAGCCCGAGACGACGGTGGCGGACGTGTTCGCGGTGCACCGGTTCTCCCGGGACGGCGACGCCTTCAGGTTCGACGCCGACAGGCTGGAGACGCTGGACGACCCGGCGTTCAAGAAGGACTTCGCCGAGCTGTACCGCTATTACAAGGAGACCCGGCTCCAGCAGCTCAGGCGGGTCGAGGGCAAGCTGCTGGCCGTCTTCCGGACGGGCCCGGCGGACACGCGGGTGCTGCGCTGGACGGTCAGCAACGGCGGGGTCCCGAAATATCAGGACAACCGGGGGGAGCGGGACCACACCTTCCCCCCGTCCCACGACTTCGAGTGGACGCCCACCACCCGCGACGACCACATCCTCGGCCGCCACCCGCACATCTCCATCGGCGGCGAGGTGTTCGTGGAGACCGTCGGCGGCGACCTCACCATCAAGATCGAGGACAACACGGAGACCGGGGCCGGCATCTACTCGGAGCCGGTGGCCGAGCAGCTGCAGAGCCTCGCGGACGCCGACGTCGAGTACGCCCGCGTGGGGCCGCTCATCCTCATGCGGATCAGGCCGTACAAGGAGACGGACCGGCGCCACCTGGTCTTCAACACGCGCACCAAGGCCGTCGTCCGGCTCGACGGGCTCGGCCAGGCGTGCCAGCGCCTGCCCGAGGACCAGGGGCTGATCTTCCCCGGCGGCTACTACCTGGCCACGGGGGTCAGCAAGACGTTCGACACGGACGTGTCGGACCTGGAGTTCGAGCGGGTGGTCCGCTCCCCCAACGGCGAGGACGTCCTGTACGTCTTCCACGCCAGGGGCGACGGGCGCTCGTTGCTGCTGCCGTACAACGTGATCAGGAAGGAGGTGGCCACGCCCATCGTCTGCCACGGGTACTCGCTGTTCGACGACGGCACGATGGTGGTCTTCCGGGCCACCTCCGAGGAGCCGACCCGGGTGCACCCGATGCAGGTGTGGCAGACGCCGTACGTGTCGGACACCTACGCCGCCGCCCAGCCCAGCGGGACCGGCCCCCTGGAACGCATCGGCAACGCGGAGCTCGTCCGCGGCATCTCCGACAGCCTGTCGGTGGCGCGGATGGTCGAGGAGATGGCGCCGTCCGCCGGGACCTTCGAGGGCCTGATCGCCGCCTGCACGCGGACGTTCGACTCCTACCACTGGCTCGGCGAGCACGGCCTGCGCGGGCCGCTCGCCGACGTGCGCGCCACCGCCGAGCAGGTCCTCGACGAGTACGAGAACGTCGAGCAGCTCACCCGCCAGGCCGCCCGCACGCTGGCCACGGCCGAGGAGGAGACCACCCAGCTCGTACGCAGGTCGAAGGCCGACGACCCGGCCACCGCCGACGCCTGGGTCACCCTGCTGGCCACGCTGCGCCGCGCCCAGGGGCACCTGGTGACGCTGCGCGAGGTCCGCTACATCGACCTGACCGCCCTGGACGCGCTGTCCGCCACCGTGACGGAGGAGGTGGCCTCGGCCGGGAGGCGGGCCGTCACGTTCCTGTCCGGGGACGAGGCGTTCACCGGCTACCACGCGGCCGTCGACGGGCTCGCCGCCGACGCGGCCGCGATCGGCACGGTGGCCGAGGCCGCGCCCGTCGCCGACCGGCTGGCGGAGCAGGCCGAGGGGCTGGAGGTGGTCACGGAGGTCGTCGGGTCGCTGGACATCGCCGACGCCACCGTACGCACCTCGATCCTGGGCCGGATCGCCGAGGTGCTCGGCGGCGTGAACCGGGCGAGGGCCGTGCTGGACGGGCGCAGGCGCGAGCTGCTCGGCACGGAGGGCCGGGCCGCGTTCGCCGCCGAGTTCGCCCTGCTGGGCCAGGCCGTCGCCGGCGCGCTGGCGATGGCCGACGCGCCGGAGAAGTGCGACGAGCAGCTCGGCCGCCTAATGCTCCAGATCGAGAACCTGGAGTCCCGCTTCGGCGAGTTCGACGACTTCGCGACGCAGCTCGCGGCCAAGCGGGACGACGTCTACGAGGCGTTCTCGGCCCGCAAGCAGACGCAGCTCGACGAGCTGGCCCGGCGCGCCGACCGCGTCTTCGCCTCGGCGGAGCGCATCCTGGGCAGCATCACCCGCCGGCTCGCCGCGCTGGCCTCGCTGGACGACGTCAACACCTACTTCGCGACCGACCCGATGGTGGCCAAGGTCCGCTCGGCGGCCGGGGAGCTGCGCGGGCTCGGTGACGCCGTACGGGCGGAGGAGCTGGACGGGCGGGTCAAGTCGGCCCACCAGGAGGCCGGGCGCGCGCTGCGGGACCGCCAGGACCTGTTCTCGGACGGCGGCGAGACCCTGCGCCTGGGCCACCACCGCTTCGCCGTCAACACCCAGCCGATCGACCTGACGCTGGTGCCGCACGACGGCGCGATGTCGTTCGCGATCACCGGGACGGACTACCGCTCCCCCGTGCCCGACTCGTTCGCCGACACCCGGCCGTTCTGGGACCAGCTGCTGGTCTCGGAGTCCGCGGAGGTCTACCGGGCCGAGTACCTGGCCGCCTCGTTGCTCGACTCGGTCACGGCCGGGGCGCCGCTGGAGGAGGTGGTCCGCCGGGCCGCCGAGGAGCGCTACGACGAGGGGTACGAGCGCGGGGTCCACGACCACGACGCCACGGCCATCCTGGACACGCTGGTGCGGTTGCGGGAGGGGGCCGGGCTGCTGCGCTATCCGGCGGAGGTCCGGGCGTCCGCGCAGCTCTACTGGGCCTTCGGGGTGGACGAGGTTTCACGTAAAACATTCGCCACCAGGGCCGTGTCGCTGGTCCGGGCCCGTACGGTCTTCGGCATCACGCCCGCCCTGGGGTCGCTGGCCGACGAGCTGGAGACCTCGATCGCGCAGTTCCTGGCGGGCCTGGGCCTGCCGCCGGTCAGCCGCGCCGGCGAGTACCTCGTCGAGGAGCTGGCCGCCACGCCTGCCGGTTTCGTCACCGCCAAGGCGGCCCGCGACCTCCTCGACGGGTTCCGCCACGCGCTCGGCCCCGCCAAGGTGCGGGAGTTCGAGGAGGACCTCAGCGCCCTCCCCCTCCCCGAGCGCCTCCAGCTCGCCCGGGCCTGGATGACCGCCTACCACCAGGGCCCCGAGGCCGCCGAGGCCGTCGCCGTACTGCTGTGCGACCTGCCGCGCCACGAGTCCAGCGCCACCATCACCGAGACCGTGGACGGCCTGCTGGGCACCCACCCCCGGGTCAAGGACCGCAAGCTCGAGATCCGCCTGGACGAGCTCCTCACCAGGACCCGCCGGTTCGGCCAGGAGCAGGTCCCGGCCTACCGGGCCTACCAGCGGCGCAGGACCGAGTTGGTCGAGGCCGAGCGCCGCCGCCTGCGCCTGGACGAGTACCGGCCCAAGGTCATGAGCGCCTTCGTCCGCAACCGGCTGCTGGACGAGGTGTACCTGCCGCTGATCGGCGACAACCTGGCCAAGCAGCTCGGCGCGGCCGGGGCGGGCAAGCGCACCGACCAGATGGGCCTGCTCCTGCTCATCTCCCCGCCCGGCTACGGCAAGACGACCTTGATGGAGTACGTGGCCAGCCGGCTCGGCCTGGTCTTCGTCAAGGTGAACGGCCCGGCCCTGGGCCACGAGGTCACCTCGCTGGACCCGGCGGACGCCCCGGACGCGACGGCCAGGCAGGAGGTGGAGAAGATCTCGTTCGCGCTGGAGACGGGCAACAACACCCTGCTCTACCTGGACGACATCCAGCACACCTCGCCGGAGCTGCTGCAGAAGTTCATCTCCCTGTGCGACGCCCAGCGCCGCATCGAGGGTGTGTGGAACGGCCGGACGCGGACGTACGACCTGCGGGGCAAGCGGTTCGCGGTGTGCATGGCGGGCAACCCGTACACCGAGTCGGGGCAGCGCTTCCGCATCCCCGACATGCTGGCCAACCGGGCCGACGTGTGGAACCTGGGCGACGTGCTCTCGGGCAGGGACGAGCTGTTCGCGCTGAGCTACGTGGACAACGCGCTCACCTCCAACCCGGTGCTCGCACCCCTGTCGGGACGCGACCGGGGTGACGTGGAGCTGCTCGTCCGCCTGGCGAAGGGCGACACGACGGTCCGGCCGGACCAGCTCCAGCACCCCTACAGCAAGCCGGAGCTGGACCAGATCCTCAGCGTGCTGGCCAAGCTCGTCCGGGTTCAGGAGGTCGTGCTGGCCAACAACCAGGCGTACATCGCCTCGGCCGCCCAGTCGGACGCCGCCCGTACGGAGCCCCCGTACCGGCTGCAGGGCTCCTACCGGAACATGAACAAGCTGGCCGAGCGCATCGTCCCCGCCATGAACGACGCCGAGCTGGAAGCGGTGATCGACGACCACTACCTGGGCGAGGCCCAGACGCTGACCACCGACGCCGAGGCCAACCTGCTCAAGCTGGCGGAGCTGCGCGGCCGCCTGGACCCCGCCCGGGCGGCCCGCTGGGCGGCGGTCAAGGCGGCCTACCTCAAGGCCAAGGCCCTGGGCGGCGCCGAGGACGACCCGGTGGTCCGGGCGGTGGGCGCGATCGGCCTGCTGGCCGACCGCGTCGGCGAGGTCGGCACGGCCATCAAGGAGTCGGGCCACTAGACGCGGCCCTGGTCGCGGTCGAGGCGTCCGCGACCAGGGCCGTCACACTGCCGCGACCCGCACACCGTCGCCGCGCCCGCGACCCGCACACCGTCGCCGCGCCCGCGACCCGTCACACCGTCGCCGTGCCGGCGCTCAGCTCCAGGTGGGAGCCGGTGAAGCCGGCGCGCAGGCGGCGGTCATGTGTGACGATCACCAGCGCGCCCTCGTAGGAGCCCAGCGCCTCCTCCAGCTGCTCGACGAGCACCGGCGACAGGTGGTTGGTCGGCTCGTCGAGCAGCAGCAGGTCCACCGGCTCGCTGACCAGGCGGGCCAGCTCGATCCGGCGCCGTTGCCCGTACGACAGCTCGCCCAGGCGCAACCCCAGGTCCGAGGGCCGGAACAGCCCCAGCGCCAGCAGCGCGTCCGCGTGGTCGTCGAGGGAACCCGGCCGCCCGTGGGCGTAGGCCCGCAGCACGGTACGGTCCGGCGGCCCCGCCTGCTCGTCCTGCCGCAGGTGCCCGACCCGCCCCGCCCGCCGCACGGTGCCCGCGTCCGGCCGCAGCTCACCGGCCAGCACGCGCATGAGCGTGGTCTTGCCGGCCCCGTTCGGCCCGGTGACGAGCAGCCGCTCGCCGGACCGTACCGTGAGGGTCTCCAGGCACAGGCGCCCCGCCACCCGCACCCCGTCGAGCAGAACCGCCGCACCGTCCGCGACGCCGCCCCTGATGTCGGCGGCGAAGCGCAGCGGCTCGGGCGGCGGCGACACCGGGGCGTCGGTGAGCGAACGCACCCGCTGCCGCGACTGCCGGACGCGTCCGGCCGCCCCGTGCGTACGGGAGCGCGCCCGCCAGGCCCCGGTCCCCATCCCCGCCTTGGCCATCTTGCGCGGCACGGCCGCCAGCCGGGCGGCGTTCGTGGAGACCAGCCCTGAATGCCGGCCGAGCTCCTGCTTCCACTCCTCGTACGCCCGCAGCCGCGCCGCCCGCTCGGCCGCCTTGGCCGTGAGGTACCCGGCGTACCCGTCGCCGTAGCGCCGCACCTGGCCCTCGGCGACCTCCAGGATCGTGGCGGTCACCCGCTCCAGGAACACCCGGTCATGCGTGATGGCCACCACGGTGCCCCGGTGGGAGCGCAGGTGCCGTTCGAGCCAGGCCACGGCCTGGTCGTCCAGGTCGTTGGTCGGCTCGTCGAGCAGCAGCAGCTCGGGATCGGCGGCCAGGGTCGCGGCCAGGGCGAGCCGGGAGCGCTCGCCGCCGGACAGCGTGGCCACCGGGCGGGCCCGGTCGAGCCCCGGCAGCCCGAGCCCGTGCAGCGCGGCGTCCACCCGGGCGTCGGCGTCGTACCCACCGCGCGCCTCGAACTCGGCCACCAGCCCCGCGTAGACCTCCGCGTCCTGCGGGGTATCCAGCGCGCGCTCGGCCGCCCGCATCCGGCTCTCCAGATCGCGCAGCTCGGCCAGGGCCAGGTCGATGGCGTCGGCCACCGTCGCGTGCGGCGGCAGCTCCGGCGACTGCGGCAGGTAGCCGACGCCGCCGGGCGCGACGACGGTGAGCTCGCCGTTGTCCGGCCGCTCGGCGCCCGCCATGAGCTTGAGCAGCGTGGACTTGCCCGACCCGTTGTCCCCGATCACCCCGATCCGCTCGCCGGGTCTGACGGTGAAGGACACGCGGTCCAGGACGACACGGGTGTCGTAACGCTTGGTGATCTCGGCGAATGCCAGTTGGGCAGCAGTACGCATAAAGGGCCCACCTCCTCTTCTCGGCGCGGAATTGACCAGATCGAGGCGGCGCAGGCGGAGCAGTCAGCTCAACGCGTGCGCGCCTCGGGCGCGAGAATCACAGGGAACCCATATCGGCGAAAAAGTTATCCCTTGATCAGACGTGATGTCCAGCCCTTTATCGCTCGGCCAGCTCCCGGGCGGCCGCCCGCTGCAGCGCCGTGGACCGCCGCAGCCAGTCGAGGATCACCTCCAGCTCGTCGTCGGTGTAGCGCTCGTACAGCCGGGACAGGCTGGCCGCGAACGGCTCCAGCAGCTCCGCGAACCCGGCCACCCGCTCGTAGTTGATCTCGACGATGACCCGGCGCCGATCCCTGGTGTCACGCAACCGCCGCACCAGCCACTTCGCCTCCAGCCGGTCGATCAGCCCGCTGACGGTGGCCGGGGCCAGCCCGGTGTGCTGCGCGATCTAACCCGCCGTCAGCGGCCCGTGGCGCCGCAGCAGATCGAGCGCCTTCTCCTCGGTCAGCCCCAGACCGAGCCGCTCTCCCATGGCCCCGTGGTACGCGACGGCGGCGTCGCCATGATCCCGCCCCGCACTGACGAGCGCCTCCAGCAGATCCTTTCGCCTCTCCGAAATATCCCTCGACCTCCACAGATGTGTTTCGTTCGGCCGAACGAAACATTAGTGGCTTTTGGTGGGATAGGCGTGGATCTACGCCAGGAGAGCCCGTGACACCGACTCGTGGCTCGCGGGGAGCAGCGGCAGGCGTACGTCCGGGGTCGGGATCAGGCCCTGGGCGTGCAGCACGCCCTTGATCACGGTCGGGTTGGGCTCGGCGAACAGCGCCGCCGAGAGCCGGGCCAGCCGGTGCCCGAGCGCCCTGGCCCGGGCGACGTCCCCGGCCTGCCAGGCGTCCGCCAGGTCGGCGAAGCCCCTGGTCTCCAGGTGCGCGGAGGCGAGGATGCCGCCCGCCGCACCCAGGGCGAGCAGCGGCGAGATGCAGACGTCGTCCCCGCCCAGCACCGCGAACCCCTCGGGCAGGTCCCCGAGCAGGTCGATCGCGTCCTGGTCGATCCCGCCCGCCGCGTACTTCACCCCCGCGATCATCGGATGCGCGCCGACCCGGCGCAGCGTGGCCGCGCTGACGGCCTGCCCGGTCCGGTAGGGGATGTGGTAGACGACCAGCGGCACCGGCGTCTCGTCGGCCAGCGCCTCGAAGTGCGCGACGACTCCGCGCTCGCCGGGCCGCAGGAAGTACGGCACCATCACCAGCGCCGCCCCAACTCCCGGCGGCAGCTCCCGCAGGGCCCGCGCCGTCGAACGCGTGTCGTTGCCCGTCACCCCGACCGTCAGCAGCGCCTGCCGCTCGGCGCAGACGCGGGCGCACACCTCGATCACGCGCGCCCGCTCCGCGGGGTCGAGGGCGGCCACCTCGCCGGTGGTGCCCAGCGCCACCAGGCCGGTGGCGCCCTGGTCGAGCACGTGATGGCCGAGCTTCTCGATCGCGTCCACGGCCACCGCGCCCGACGACTCGAACGGGGTGACCAGCGGTACGTGGATTCCTCTCATCATGCTTCGAGCCTGGCCTGCCGGAACCCGTTAGGTCCAGCGCGAGTTTCTTCGTTCGAGATTAAGCTGAGCTTATGCTCGATCCGCGCAAGCTCCACCTGCTCCGCGAACTCGCCAGGCGCGGCACCATCGCCGCGGTGGCCGAGGCGGTCACGTTCACGCCGTCGGCCGTCTCCCAGCAGCTCAGCGCGCTGGAGCGGGAGGCCGGGGTGCCGCTGCTGGAGCGCACCGGCCGCACGGTGGCGCTGACGCCCGCCGGGCACCTCCTCGTGGAGCACGCGCAGGCCGTGCTCGAACAGCTCGAACGCGCCTCGGCCGCCCTCGCCGCCGCGCGGGGCGGGCCCTCGGGGCCGCTGCGGATCGGCGCCTTCCCCACGGCCGCCCGCGTGCTCCTGCCGCCCGCCCTCGCCGGCCTGACCGGCGCGCACCCGGGGCTGCGGCCGATGGTGTCCGAGATCGACCCGGCCGACGTCTCGGCCGCGCTGGGGGCCGGGGAGCTGGACGTGGCGCTCGTGCACGAGTACGACTTCGTCCCGCCCGTCACCGACGCCTCGGTCGAGACCGAACCGCTGTTCAGCGAGCCGATCTACCTGACCGACCGCCCCTCCGTCGCCGCCGCCCGCGACGACGCGTGGATCACGAACAAGCCCGGCACCCTCTGCCACACCATGGCCGTCAGGGCCTGCCAGGCGGCCGGGTTCGAGCCGCTCGTCCGGCACCACATCGACGACTTCGACACCGTGCTGGCCTTCGCCGCGGCCGGTCAGGGCGTCGCGCTCGTGCCCCACCTGGCGGCCACCAGCCCGCCGGGCGGCGTACGGCTCACCCGCCTGCCGCTGAGCCGCCGCACGCTGGCCGCGTTCCGGAGGGGGAACGGCGAGCACCCGGCGATCAGGGCCGCCGTCACCGCCTTCCGCACAGCCGTCCCCCACCTCCCCCTCTGACCAGCCACGCCCGCCTCCACCTCCCCCTCCGACCAGCCACGCCCGCCTCCCACCTCTCCCTCCGACCAGCCGCGACCGTCCACGCCCCGTGATCGCCCGTGAGCGCGCCGGCCTCCCCGCCGAACGCCCGCGAGCGCCCCGTCACCGGCCTCCCGCTCCGAACAGCCCTCTGACCAGGTCCGCGAAGCTCGCCGCGAGCCGCTCGTGTTCCCCAGCCCGCAGCTGGCTCGCGATCGGCTCCATGTGCAGGGTGCCGAGCAGCATGTGAGCGATCTGCCCGGCATCCACGTCCGGCCGCCCTTCGGCGATCAGCCCGGTCACGTGCCGATGCCAGGAGACGTAGATCGGATTGGCCTCCCTGGGCTGCTCGGCGGCCCCCTTCCTGGTCACCATGGCGTGCTCGTGCGCCGCCATGAGGTTGCCGTTGCGCGCCGCGAGCGCGGCCACCGCGGCGAAGAACGCGACCAGCCGCTCCCCCGGCTCCGCCCCCGGCCCGAGCGGCGGCGGCCCCTCGGCGACGGCCATCTCCAGCTCGCGGGCCCGCTCGGCCATGAGCTCCCGCATGAGCCCCGTACGGCTGCCGAACCGGTGGAAGACCGTCCCCTTCCCCACGCCGGCGGCGGCCGCGACCCGCTCGACGGAGACCTGCTCGGGCGGGTGACGCCGCAGCAGCTCCTCGGCCGCCCGCAGGATCGCCTGCCTGTTGCGCGCGGCGTCGGCCCGCTCTCGACGTTCCATCCGGTCATTCTTTCCCATGGACAAACTTGACCAGCGGTCCATATATTAACTGGACCACTGGTTCGGTTATCTGGAGGAAGAATGCGCGCGATCGTCCTGACGGCCACGGGCGGGCCGGAGCGGCTGGAGCCCGCCGACCTGCCGCGCCCGCGTCCGGGAGAGGGCCAGGTCCTCATCCGCGCCCAGGCCGTCGGCGTCAGCTACGCCGAGACCCAGATCCGCGCGGGCACGCTGCCGTTCCCGCTGCCGCTGCCCACCGTGATCGGCGCGGAGGCGGTGGGCGAGGTCGTCGAGGTGGGTGCGGGGGTGGACGGGAAGCTGCTCGGCAGCACGCTGGTCGGGGTCACGGGCGGGCTGGGCGCGTACGCGGAGTACGTGGTGCTCCCCGCCGCCATGGCCTGCCCGGTGCCGGACGGCGTGGCCCCGGCCGAGGCGCTGGCCGTGGCCGCCCCCGGCGCCATCGCCCTCGCCCTGCTCCACCGGGCCAGGCTGGAAGGCGGGGAAACGGTCCTGGTGGAGGCCGGCACCAGCGCGGTCGGCGGCCACCTGGTACGCCACGCCAAGGAGTTCGGGGCCGGCCACGTGATCGCCACCGCCGGATCGCCCGCCAAGCGGGACCGGGCCGTCGAGCTGGGCGCCGACACCGTGCTCGACCACGGGACGCCCGATTGGCCCTCCGGCCTGCCGGACGTGGACGTGGCCTTCGAGTCCATCGGCGGCGCGTCGGCCAGGCAGGTGCTCGACCGCCTCACCCCCGGCACCGGCCGCCTGCTCTACTACGGTCTGCTGAGCGGGGAGCCGGCCGCGTTCACCGCCGCCGACCTCATGGAGCGCGGCGTGACGGCCATCGGCTGCAGCGGCCCCGGCTGGGCCGGGCAGGTCTTCGGCACGCACTACCCGGAGATGCTGGCCCGGCTGGCGGCGGGCCGGAGCGGCGCGTCCATCGCCCGTACGCTGCCCCTGGAGGAGGCCGCCGAGGCCCACCGCCTCCTGGAGAGCCGCACGCTGACGGGCCGCGTCCTGCTCGTCCCCTGACACCGGGGCCGCCCGAGCAAGCAAGCACGGGACCGCCGGGCGCCCAAGCACGCACGGGAGCGCCGGGCAGCCGGCCGACCGCCACCGCCCGAGCAAGCACGGGAGCGCCGGGCAGCCGGCCGGCCGCTACCGGTCGAGCACGGCGTCGAGCACGGCCTGCGCGCTGACCTGGCCGGAGTCGTACTCCCCGGCCGTCACCGCCACCACCAGCCCCTCCTCCGGCGCTACGAGCAACCGCTGCCCGCCGTTCCCGATGGCCTCGGCCCACCGGCGCTCACCGGTGCCGAGATACCACTGGTAGCCGTACTCGAACCCGTCGTCGATCACGACCCGGGGCCGCAGCACCTCCCGGAGCCAGTCGCCCGGCACGATGTCCCGGCCGCCGTCGAGCACGAGCTGCCCGATGGCGGCCAGGTCGACCGGCCGCAGCCGCAGCCCGGACGCGGCCCGCGTCGCACCGTCGTCCCCTCTGGACCAGGCGTACGCGCTGATGCCCAGCGGCCGGAAGAGCCGGTCCGCCGCGTACTCGTCCAACGGCCGCCCGGCCCCCCGCGTGATGATCTCCCCGATCAGCGCGGAGGCGCCGCCGCTGTAGTTCCACCGCTTGCCCGCCTCCTCGACGACGGGCCGCTCCAGCACGTACCGGTGCCGGTCGGGAGCCAGCTCCATCGCGATCTCGCCGTTGGCCGGGTCCGTGTAGGGCAGGTCCTCCCGCCACTCCAGCCCGAGTGTCATGGTCAGGGCGTGCTCGACGGTGAGGTGAGCCCGCCCGGGATCAGCCACCAGATCGGGATATTCCGGGAACTGCCGCACCAGCGACTCCCCCGGCGCCGGCACCAGCCCCTCGCGCAACGCGATGCCGTACACCAGCGCCACCACGCTCTTGGACACCGACCGCAGGTCGTGCAGCGTGTCCCGGTCGAAGACCACCTCCCCGAGCGCGTCGCCCAGGTGGTAGTCAGCTCCCGCGCCGTACCGCTCGATCACCACCTCCCCGCCCCGCATCACCACGAGCCCGTGCAGGTTGGGCGCCTTCCCCGCACGCAGGACCTCGTCCACCCGCTCCGACATTCCCACGATGTACCTCCCAAAATCGGCACATCCTGGCATACAACCTCACACGGTGTCAGGGACAAGCTCTCAAGGCGTCCGCTTCCTGCCGCCGAGCTCCGCCAGCGCGCGTTCCCAGGGGTAGCGCTCCGAGCCACCGGCGTCGAGCACCACGCGTACGCCGTCCGCGCGCAGGTCCTCGACGCTGCGCCGGTACGGCGTGCGGGCGGCCAGCGCGCTGTTCACGAACGGCAGCACGACCACCGGGATGCCCAGCCCCGGCGCCTCGGCCAGCACGCCCAGCGCGTACGTGTCGGCGATGCCCTGGGCGAACTTGTTGATCGTGTTGTACGTGGCCGGCGCCACGACGATGGCGTCGGCCCGGGGCGGCTTCGGCTCGTACGGCTTGCGGTAGCGGCTGCGCACCGGCCGCCCGGTCTGCCGCTCCAGCTCGGCCACGTCGATGAAGTCCAAGGCGGACGGGGTCGCCACGATCTGCACGATCCAGCCCTCCTCCTGCGCCAGGCCGACGAGCCGCCCGACGTCGGCCGCCGCCCCGGCGGCGCAGACGACGAGATAGAGCACCTCACCCGATGATCCGGTCACGCGACGCACTCCCATGAGGTCGGGTTCACTGGCTCCAAGGATCCCCGCCGCCGGATCCTCGGTCCCACGGACCCCCGCCGCCGGATCCTCGGTCCCATGGACCCCCGCCGCCGAATCCTTTCCGGCGGTCGCCGCCTCTCATACACGTGTGCCGGCGAGAACGCCGGGACGGGAGACTGGAGACTGTCATGCTCATCGCCGGAATCGCGGTCGCGGTCCTACTTGTCTGCACGTGCAGCATCGTCCTGCTGCGCAGGAGAGGCCGCTCGCGTGGCTGACCAGACCTGGCCCGCCGAGCGGCTGATCGTGGCGGCGCAGCGCGGCGACGTCGAGTCGATCTCGGCGCTGGTGTCCGGCTCGCACCCGCACGTACGGCGCTTCGCCCGCTCGCTGTGCGCCACGCCCGAGGACGCGGAGGACGCGGCGCAGGAGGCGCTGATCATCCTCTACCGGAAGATCGGCACGTTGCGCGCCACCGGCGCGCTGGCGTCGTGGATGTTCCGCATCGTCCGCAACGAGTGCCTGCGCCGCGCCCGGCTGACGGTGCGGCGGCCGGAGCTCGTCGAGGACACCCGCGCGATCTCGGCCGAGGACGAGGTCATGCGGCGGCTGGAGGCCGATCGGGTGGCCGCGGCCATCGCCGCCCTGCCCGCCGACCAGCGGCAGGTGCTGATCATGCGAGACGTCCAGGGCCTCAGCGGCCGGCTGGTGGCCGGCGCGCTGGGTCTCAGCGTCCCCGCGATGAAGTCGCGGCTGCACCGCGCCCGCGCGACCGTCCACCGGACCTTGGAGAGCACTCCATGGGGAGGCGCGGATGACTGACGACCGCGGTTTCGCCAGCGCGTCGCTGCCCCGGCATCTGCTCCGGGGCGCGGCCGGCTTCGGCGCGCTGATCGGCTCGGTGGCGCTGCTGCCGGTGCTCGGCCCGGTGAGCCTGATGCTCGTACCGGCCGGCCTGCTGGCCCTGCGCGGCTGCCCGACCTGCTGGGCGATCGGGCTGGTGCAGACGATCTCGCGGGGCCGGCTGCGGCGGCGATGCGTGGACGGCCGGTGCGAGCTCACCCGGGCACCCGGATCCCGGACGGGCTGAGGGATTAAGGGATGCTCCTCGGCAGTACAGCGGCTGAGAGGCTCCTCAGGGTCTCTCAGGTGCGGCACAGCGGCCGGCGAGCAGGCTGGAGGACATGGATCAACTGTTGCGCAGCCCCGCCATCGCCGCGGGGCTGACCAAGGTCGAGGCCAGGATCCGACGCCTGAGCGGCTCCTCCGCGCTGCCCGGCATCAACGCCGGCGCCGGGCGCATCGTCGCGGCGGGCGGCAAGCGGCTGCGGCCCGCCCTGACCCTCGCCACCTCCCTCGCGCTCGGCAAGGCCCCCGACCGCCGCGTGATCACGGCCGCCGCGTGCGTGGAGCTCATCCACGCCGGGTCGCTCGTGCACGACGACCTGATGGACCGGGCCACCGAGCGCCGCGGCACCAGCACGCTCAACGCCGAGCTGGGCGACGGCAAGGCGCTGGTCATCGGGGACTTCATGCTGGCCAGGGCCGGGCTGGCGGCGATCACGAGCGTGTCCAGGCCGGTGGCAGAGGTGCTCGCGGCCACCGTGGTCGAGCTGGCCGAGGGGCAGTATCTGGAGACGGCCGGCCTGTTCGACCCGGCCCGTACGCGGGAGAGCGCCCTGAGGTCCATCACCGGCAAGACCGCCGCCCTCTTCAGGGCCGGATGCCTGGTGGCGGCGGTCTGCGCGCACGCCACGGCCGAGGACCGGGCGCGCATGGCGGCGTACGGCGAGAAGTTCGGGCTGATCTTCCAGGTACTCGACGACCTGCTGGACCTGACCGCGTCCACCGCGCAGCTCGGCAAGCCGGCCGGGAACGACCTGCGGCAGGGCGTCTACAGCCTGCCCGTGCTGCTCTCGGGGGCCGACCTGACCGGGCTGCTCGGCCGCGACATGAGCGACGAGCAGGTGGCCGAGGCGCTGCGCAGGCTGCGGGCCGGCCGGATGACGGCTGAGACGATCACCTACTGCCGGGGCCTGGCCTCCGACGCGCTGGCCTCTCTGCCGGTGATCCACGACGAGGAGATGGCGGCCCTCCTGTACGGCCTCCCGTCCGCGTACATCGACCGGGTGGAGCGGATGACCGCCTTAACCGCAGTGAGTTGAGATTTGTTGGAACAATTGGTAATAATCACCGGCAAATCCCAGAAAGAGTGCTCATACTGGAGGTACTCACACCAGGAGCACGCTCATGCGAAAGACACCCCCTCGCATGGCCAGGGAGGACGACCTGGCGCCGAGCCAGTTCCTCCAGCTTGCCGCAGTGGACTTCACCGGCATCTACGCGGTCCACCTCGCCGCCAAGGAAGAGCGCCTGAAGATGACCAGGCTCGCCCTGAGCCTGCTGTCCGGCCCCTTCCTCGCGGCCATCGCCCTGGCCAGCGCCAAGGTCGTCGACCCGCAGAGCCTGACCCGCTGGCAGGACGTGCCGTGGTACCTGTTCGCCCTGGTCACCGCGTTCGGCCTGCTCAGCGTCCTGCCGTTCCTGCGCCTCATCGAGGCGGTCAACGCGCACGCCAGGACGGCCCGGGCGATCAACAACTTCCGCCTGCTGTACGCCACCAAACTCAGGGACGACCTCGACTGGAGCCCGAACCTCCCGATCGACCCGCGCTTCCCCGAGACGTACGCGCCCCTCGCGTGGCCGGGCATCAACGTCATGATGCTCGCGACGGTCAACTCGACCTACCTGACCGTCGGCGTCACCGGCCTCAGCGGCCAGGAGCCCAACCTGCTCCTGCTCATGACCGGCATCCTGCTGGTGGCGCTGGTCCACTACGCCGTCTACTACATCCGCTGCAATGTGACCAGACGGCGCCGGCTTCCCCGCAACCCCTACCGATTCCCGTATCTGGAGAGCTGAATGCCCGGCCCGGCACTTTGGGCGTCGTGTGGGGAGGCGTGGATCTGGTTGATGCGCCATGTCTGGTCGGCGGGCACCCTCGCCGACGACGACCGCGGTCCCGTCATCGAGGGGCCGTCCGTGCTGTTCGAGATCGCGCGCGTGAGCGGCGACGACCCGATCATCGCGCGGTACGGCGACGCGGACCGGCTGGCGCTGTACCGCAGGAAGTTCACCGAGGACGTGGTGGTGCCGCCGTTCAAGTACAGCTACGGGGCCAGGATCGGGGGGCAGCTCAGGTGGGCGGCCGACCTGCTGCGGGTCAAGCCGTACAGCAAGAGCGCGTGGATCTCGCTGACCGTCCCCGGCGAGCCGTACGACGCGGTGCCCTGCCTGATCGGGGTGGCCTTCCGGATCAGGGAGGGCACGCTCGTCATGACCGCGACCTTCCGCTCCCAGAACGCCTTCACCAGCTACCTCAACTACCTGCCGCTCTCGGAGGTGCACGCGGCGATGGCCGCGAAGCTGGGGACGGAGCGCGGCCCGATGCGGGTGTTCGTCGACGTCCCGCACCTCTACCTGGCCGACAGCACCCACGTGCTGAAGGTCATGCGGCCCTCGCTGCCCCGGCTGTCGTGAGCGGCGCCGCGATGTCCTCCAGCCCCTTGCGCTCGGCCTTGACCCCGAGGAACAGCTCGACCAGGCCACCGGCGATCATCACCAGGGCCCCGATCGTGAACGCCAGCGCCGTGTCCCCCGGCACCCCGGTCTCGACCAGCGTGGCGAAGACGAGCGGCCCGGCGATGCCGCCGGCGGCCGTCCCGATCGCGAAGAAGAACGCGATGGCCATGGCCCTGGTCTCCATGGGGAAGATCTCGCTGACGGTCAGGTACGCCGAGCTCGCCCCCGCCGAGGCCACGAACAACACCGCCGACCAGCACGCGGTGAGCGTCACCGCGTTGAGCGCCCCCTCGTTGAACAGCCAGGCCGTGCCCAGCAGGAGCAGCCCCGACCCGATGTACGTGGCCGAGATCATCGGGATCCGGCCCACGGTGTCGAAGAGGTGGCCGAGCAGCAGCGGGCCGAGGAAGTTCCCGACCGCGATGACCGCGAAGTAGTAGCCCGTGTTCGTGTCGATCTTGAAGAACGTGGACAGGATCTGGGCATAGCCGAACGTGATCGCGTTGTAGAGGAACGCCTGCCCGATGAACAGCGACAACCCGAGCACCGTCCGCTTGGGATAGAGCGCGACCATCGTGTGCGCGATCCGGCCGAAGCCGATCGACTTGCGCTGGTGCACGGTCATCGTCTGCTTCGGCTCCGGCAGGTCGTCCCTGCCGATCTCGTGCTCGATGTCGTCGACGATCCGCTCGGCCTCCTCACCCCGGCCGTGGATGAACAGCCAGCGCGGGCTCTCCGGCACGTGACGGCGGACGAGCAGGATGGCCAGCCCCAGCACCACGCCCAGCCCGAACGCGACGCGCCAGCCGATGTTGACCGGCAGGTCGTTCAGCAGCGGCACGGTCAGCAGCGCACCGCCCGCGGCGCCGAGCCAGTAGCTGCCGTTGATGATGATGTCGATGCGCCCCCGGTGCCGGCTCGGGATGAGCTCGTCGATGGCCGAGTTGATGGCCGCGTACTCGCCGCCGATCCCGAACCCGGTCACGAACCTGAACAGGAAGAACCACCACGCGCTGAAGGAGAACGCGGTCAGCAGCGTCGCCGCCAGGTAGACGACCAGCGTGATGATGAACAGCTTCTTGCGGCCGAACCGGTCGGTCAGCCAGCCGAAGAACAGCGCCCCGGAGCAGGCGCCCGCCACGTAGAGCGCGGCGGCCAGGCCCGCGACCTGGGCCTGGGTGATGTCCACGCCGCTGCCCGGCTTGGCCAGCTGCGCGGACAGGTTGCCGACGATGGTGACCTCGAGCCCGTCGAGGATCCAGACCGTGCCGAGACCGATGACGATCATCCAGTGCCAGCGGGACCACGGCAGCCGATCCAGCCGGGCGGGCACCTTCGTACTGATGGTGCCGGTTTCCACGTCGCTCATAGGATCAGCCCGATACCCGTCGAGCGATCGGCAAACGTTACGGGGCGGCAGGCTTTCTGGCCTCCAGAATGCCTGTGGCGGACCAGGGACCGCCGTACCAGAACCGCCAGCCCGCGTCCCGCCGCCGCACGTCGACCACGCCGAGCTCGCGCAGCGTGTCCTCGTATGCGGGCGTGTGCCGGAAGTCGGCGATCAGCATCAGCCCGCCGGGCCGCAGCACGCGGTGCGCCTCGCGCACGGCCCGCTCGCGTCCCTCCGCGCCGGGGATGTTGTGGATGGCCTGGCTCGACACGACCACGTCGAAAGCGTCGTCGCCGAAGGGCAGCTCGCGCATGTCGCCGGTCACCAGCTCCACCCGCTCGGACACGCCTTCCGCCTCGGCGTTCGCCCGGGTCACCGGCTCCTCGTTGCCCGACCGGTCCCGGGAGCGCCACAGGTCGACGCCGGTCACCCGCCCGTGCTCCAGCCGCTCGGCCGCCAGCAGCAGCACCGCTCCCCGGCCGCAGCCGAGGTCGAGCAGCCGCTCGTCGCCGCTCAGCCGGCGCAGCTCCTCGGCCCAGACGGAGAACCTGCCGCGCCGCGTCGTGTAGACGTGGCTGGCCGCGCTGGCCAGCGTGTAGAGCCCGCCGAAGAGGAAGGCGAGGCCCGCGGCGAGGACGTCGAGCACGAACGAGACCGCCGCCAGGCCCAGCAGCACGATCGCTCCGAAGAGCAGACCGGCCACGGCCCATGGCGCGTCGAACCCGTAGCTACCGTGTCGCTTGCGCACATTCACGTTATATCTCAAGGTGGTCTTGACGCGGATTTGACCGAACCATTCCCTTCGTACCGCCTCTCACGCACAACGCATTACTAGGGTGACTTGGATGGGCAGGCGCAACACGCCCATCAGGCATACGTAATGGGGGTTTGACCAGGCATGACGGGAGACGAGCGACGATTCGGCCTCGGCGCGGGCATCGCACTGACCCTGGCCTCGACCGTGTTGTGGGGAGTCGCGCACCTGGCCGCCGAGCGCCGCAAGACCGGCCTGGCGCTCATGGCGGCCTATGTGCTGATGCTGGCCGCGGTGCTGACCGTGTTCACCGCCTTCAGCGCCAACCTGCTGTCCCTCGCCGTCCAGCCCAGCTGGCTCACCGTGCTCACCGTCGCGCTGGTGGTGATCGCGCTCGCCTGGACCGGCGTGATCATCTGGTCCTTCCTCCTCGTCCGCCCCCCGCGTTCCGACACCGTCGGCCGCTTCCTGTCCACCACCCTGGCCGTCGCCCTCTGCGCGCTCATCCTGGCCCCCACGGCGTACGCCACCAGGCTCGCGTACCTGTCGCGCGACGTCGTCCACACCCTGTTCGCCGGCAACGGCGGCACCGCGCCCATCATGGCCCAGGACCCGTGGAGCGGCGCCGACCGGGTGAACTTCCTGCTCCTCGGCGGCGACTCCGCACCCGGCCGGCCCGGCGTGCGCACCGACAGCATGACCGTGGCCAGCGTGGACGTCGAGACCGGCGCCACCGTCCTGTTCGGCCTGCCACGCAACCTCCAGCAGGTCCAGCTGCCCGCCGGCCCGGCCAGGGACGCCTTCCCCTGGGGCTTCACCGGCAGCGGCCCCGACACCCCGGGCCTGCTCAACGAGGTCTTCCAGTTCGCCGAGGACCACCCGGAGCTGGTGCCCGGCGTGCACAAGGGCAAACGCGGCTCGACCCTGCTCAAGCAGACGATCAGCGACATCCTCGGCATCCCGGTGGACTACTACGCCATGGTCGACATGAAGGGCTTCGCGGAGATCATCGACGCCATGGGAGGCGTACGGATCACCATCAAGGCGCCAATCGTGTACGGCAAGCACCGCGAGGGCCTCCTCCCCGCGGGCACCCGCAAGCTGTCCGGCGAGGACGCCCTCTGGTACGGCCGCTCCCGCACCGACAGCGACGACTACGTCCGCATGGGACGCCAGAAGTGCCTGCTCAACGCGGTCGCCAAGCAGGCCGACCCGATGACCGTGCTCAACAGCTTCGAACGCCTGGCCGCCGCCACGAAGCGGGCCATCTCCACGGACCTGCCCCAGGACCTCCTGCCGGCCGTCGTGGACCTGTCGCAGAAGGTGAAGGACGCCAAGATGCGCAGCCTCAGCTTCGTGCCGCCGCTGATCAGCACCTCCGACCCGGACTGGTACGTCATCCGCCGCAAGGTCCGCGAGGCCCTGGACGAGGACTCCGCCTCGACGAAGACCGCCGCCGCGCACGCCCCGTCCGCGACCGAGAGCACCGACACCCCCGTCAGCCTCGACTCCACCTGCGGATAGCCCTCACCGCGACAGTCTTGCGGCCTCTTACCGCCGATTCCCCTCTCCGGCGCGCCTCCTGTGGCATGATGGTGATCGTCCCAACGGAAACGATTTTCATCCTCACCTGGAGTAGGCAGTGAGAGTGGCGTTCGTCGGAAAGGGCGGCAGCGGCAAGACCACCATGTCGGCCCTGTTCGCCAGGCACGTGGCCGGCCAGGGCGGCCCGGTGGTCGCCATCGACGCCGACATCAACCAGCACCTGGCTCTCGTGCTCGGCCTAGACCGGCAGCCGGAGCCTCTCGGAGCACACCTGACCGAGATCAAGGACCGGCTGCGCGGCACCAACCCCCGCATCGCCTCCGCCGAGACCATGGTCAAGACGACCCCGCCCGGCCGCGGCTCCACGCTGCTGAGCTTCCAGGACCTGGCCGCCGACCCCTACGCCGTGACCACCCCCGACGGCCTGCGCCTGCTGGCCACGGGCCCGTTCAGCGAGGACGACCTCGGCGTGGCCTGCTACCACTCGAAGGTCGGCGCGGTGGAGCTGCTGCTCAACCACCTGGTCGACGGCGCGGGCGAATACGTCGTGGTCGACATGACCGCGGGTGCCGACTCCTTCGCCTCCGGCCTGTTCACCCGCTTCGACCTGACCTTCCTCGTCGCCGAGCCGACCAGGCAGGGCGTGAGCGTCTACCGGCAGTACCGTGAATACGCCGCCAAGTACGACGTCGCCCTCGCCGTGATCGGCAACAAGGTGCACGGCCAGTCCGACGTCGACTTCCTGCGCGAGCACGTCGGCGACGACCTGCTCACCTGGATGGAGCACTCGGCCGTCGTGCGCGCCATGGAGCAGGGCCGCCACTTCACGCTGGACGACCTGGAGCCGGTCAACGCCGACGCGCTCACGGTGCTCCGCAAGACCCTCGACGAGCAGGTCAAGGACTGGGCCCGCTTCGGCCGCCAGACCGTGGAGTTCCACCTGCGCAACGCGCGGGCGTGGGCCAACGAGCGGACCGGCGCCGACCTGGCCGAGCAGGTGGACCCCGACTTCGTCTATGGCCCCTGATCACATGAGTGTCCCCGCCGGGACTCTGGAGCGTTTCCCTTTTGCGACCTAGCGTCAGATTTGACCCCCCTTCGAGAGGAGACAGCATGTCGCTGACCGTTCCGAACGATCTGCTCGACCAGGCAAAAGCCGGTGACGTGGACGACGCGGCATTCCTCGCCTGCGTCCGCGACTCGCTTCCGTACGCGTGGTCGCTGATCAGCGAGCTGGTCAAGCAGCGTGAGCACAGCGGGGCCGAGTTCGCCGACAACCAGGTGCCGCCGCCGTCCGAGGAGGCCCGCGGCCAGCTCCTGAGGTGCCTGGCGAGCGACTCGATGCGTGGCGCGCTCGAGCGCCACTATGGAGTGCGCCTGGCCTTCCAGAACTGCCACCGGGTGGCCGTCTTCGACCCGACGGCGACGAAGGCCCTGGCCGACTTCGTCACCCCGAGGGCCCAGCTCCTCAACCAGAGCCCGGAGCTGGTGGACTGCTGACCCCACGTCCGGCGGGCCGGGGCACCGGCCCGCCGGTCACCTCGCCAGCAGCGGCAGCACCTCGGCCCCGAACCGCCGGATGTTCTCCAGCGTCCGCCGGTGCTCCCCCAGCCCCTCGACCATCAGGATGAAGTGCTCGATCCCGGTGGCCTCCGACGTACACAGCAGCGTCTCCGCGCAGTGCCCGGCCGAGCCCACCGGATGGATCCGGGTCAGCAGATCCACATATCCCGGGATGTCCCGCGACGCCCGCGGCCGCCCGTCCACCGGCACGTAGCCGGCCAGCCCGGGCCCGAGCCACCCCGGCATCGAGCTCTTCAGCTCCCGCACCGCCAGCGCCGTCGAGTCCGCCACATGGCCGACCGCCGCCGCGATGTGCCCCTTCGCCGTTCCACCGCGCGCGGCGTACCCGGCGACCAGGTCCGCCTTCCCGGCGTCCCCGACGTGCATCCCGAGCAACATCGGCAGCCCGCGCCCGGCCGCCAGCCCCACGGTGGCCTCCGAGGTGCACGCCACCACGGGCCGCAGCCGCGCGGGCGGCACCATCGCGACCTCCCTGAACCGGAAGAACTCCCCGTCGGCCGCCACCGGCCCGCCGGACAGCGCGCGGAGCAGCACGTCGAGCGACTCCCCGAAGCCCCGCTCGAACCGCTCGACCCCGGTCCCGAACACCTCCAGGTCCACCCACGGCCCGCCCCGGCCCACGCCCAGCGTGAACCGCCCGCCGGACAGGTGGTGCAGCATGGCCGCCTGCTCGGCCAGGGCCACGGGGTGGTGGGTGGACAACACGCTCACGGCCGTGCCCAGCCCGATCCGGGAGGTCCGGCCGATGGCGACCGCGGCCAGCGTCGTGGCGGACGGGCACACGCCGTACGTCATGAAGTGGTGCTCGGCGATCCACGCGTCGTCGAACCCGGCCTCCTCGGCCGCCACGATCAGTTCGACCGAATCGGCGAGCACCCGCCCCGGCTCCTGCCCGGGAAACCGCGCCGCGATGATGAAGACCCCGATGCGCACCCGTCGATGATGGCCGATGACCTGGGCGTCCCGGGTCCGTTCAGCCGAAGAGGCTCGCCTGCCCCTCGCCCACGAGCGGATCACGGTGTTGTTTGAGATGCCGCCACTGTGGCAGGTCATCCAGATATGACCACGAGAGCCGATGGTGAGCTGTGGGGCCCAGGCGGGCGAGCGCCTCCTGGTGCTGGGGCGAGGGATAGCCGGCGTTCTCCGCGAAGCCGTACTCCTCGCAGCCGATCGTCGCCATGTACGCATCGCGCCGCACCTTGGCCAGGACGGACGCCGCGGCGACCGAGATGCTCGCCGCGTCTCCCTTGATCTCCAGGCGCACCGGCCAGGGGGCACCGATGTAGTCGTGCTTGCCGTCCAGGATCACCGCGTCCGGCCGGACCGGGAGTGACTCCAGTGCCCTTCGCGCGGCCCTGCGCAGGGCCTCCGTCATGCCCAGCGAGTCGATCTCCTGGTGCGTGGCCTCGCCAAAGCCGACGCCCGCCGCCCACGTGGCCAACTCCGCGGCCAGCGGCGCGCGCTTGACCTCGGAGACCTGCTTGGAGTCGGTCAGCCCCGGCGGCGGCTCGGACAGATCAGTGACGACTGCACACACCGTGACCGGCCCGGCCCACGCGCCGCGGCCCACCTCGTCGATGCCCGCGACCGTGCGGACGCTGGGCTGGGAGAGCAGGAGGTGCTCGATGTCGTACGTCGGCGCCATAGGCGCAGACGTTATCGCGTCGGCAGACCATCACGTGTCCGCCGGACGACCACCCCACCACGTCACTCGCCGAACGACCGCCCCACCACGTTGCCCGCCGACCGCACCGGCTCGTCCTCGCCCGGCTCGTCGACCAGGTCGTCCGGCCTGCCGTCCCGCGACCGCTCCGCCGGGCTCACCGGCTCCAGATCGGCCGCGATGTAGCGGGCGGCCACGTGGATGGCGTGCAGCGTCACGGACACCGACGGCCGGTGCACGCTGGATCCGCGCGCCACGGCGTGCACCTCGCGCCCCACCGGGTTGCCGGGGAACTGCCTGACGGCCAGCCCCCGCACCCCGGCGGCCAGCGCCAGCGCGGGGACGGCGGCGATGCCGATGCCCTTGGCGACCAGCGACAGGATGGTCCCCAGGCCCTCGAACTCCCACGGAGTCGGCCGGGTGCCACCCACGTCCACCAGCAGGCGGTCCACCGCCAGCCGGGAGGGCTCGCCGTCGGGTGTGGCCATCCACGGCTCGTCCCGCAGCTCCCGCAGGTCCAGAGGCACCTCGGGATCGGCCAGGCGATGCTTGCGCGGCACCACCAGCACGAGGGGATCGCTGAGCAGGGGGAAGACGCGCAGGCTCTCGCTGTCGCGCACCCGCCCGTACCAGTCGTCCACGAGCGCGATGTCCACCTCGCCCGACTGCACCTCGCGCATGCCCCGCCCCGACCTGCTCTGCCCCAGCCGGAGCGTCAGCTCGGTGTGGCGGCGCAGCGAGCGCGCGAGCGCGGGCGCGAACGCCACCGCCGCCGTCGGGAAGGCGGTCACCACGACCCGCCCCGAAGGGGTGCCGGCGTGCGCCGACAGGTCGGACTCGGCCTCCTCCACCATCGACAGGATGCGCTCGGCGTGCATGACGAGCCGGCGCCCCGCGTCGGTCAGCTCGGCGCTGCGCGCCGTCCGGTCGATCAGGGCCGTTCCGGTCTCGCGTTCGAGCGCGACCAGTTGTTGCGAGACGGCAGAGGGACTGTACCCGAGCGACTCGGCGGTCGCCGCGATACTGCCCTTTCTGGCGAACTCGCAGATCAGGACCAAACGCCGCAATTCGAGCATCGGAATTCCTTATGCCTACCCACAAAAAGCCTCGCTTGTGCTGATGCCTTCATCCAACCACCCTGGGAACGTGACAAACATGACCGTAACCCTGTCCGCCACGTTGGCGGCCAACGAGGACATCGAACGAAGACGACGCGCCGGGGAACGTGTGCTGCACCTGGCCTTCGGCGAGGCCGGTCTGCCCGTCCACCCGGCGCTGCGCGACAAGCTGGCCGCCGCATCAGAGCGCAACGGCTACGGGCCGGTCGCGGGGGCGTCCGGGCTGCGGGCCGCAGCGGCGGGCTACTGGACACGACGGGGGCTCACCACCGACCCCGAGCTGGTCGTCTGCGGACCGGGCAGCAAGTCACTGCTGTACGGCCTGCTCCTGGCGATCGGCGGGGACATCGTCCTGCCCATGCCCAGCTGGGTCAGCTACGCCGCGCAGGCCGATCTGGTCGGCTCGCGTCCTATCCTGGTGCCCGCACCGCCAGGAGAGGGCGGAGTGCCCGACCCCGATCGCGTCGCCGCCGAAGTACGCCGTGCCCGGGCGCACGGCAGGACGGTCACCTCGGTGCTGGTCACCCTGCCCGACAACCCGACGGGACGGCTGGCCACGCCGGCGACCGTCGCCCGCCTGGTGGAGGTCGCCCGCGAGCTCGACCTGACGATCATCTCCGACGAGATCTACCGTGATCTCCTGCACGACCCGGCTCTGCCGTACACCTCTCCGGCCGACCTCGCGCCCGAGCGCACGATCATCACCACCGGGCTGAGCAAGAGCCTGGCGCTGGGCGGCTGGCGGATCGGCGTGGCCAGGCTGCCCGCCAACGGGCACGCGCTGCGCAGGCGGCTGCTCGCGGTGGCCAGCGAGATCTGGTCGGCGCCCGCGGCGCCCGTCCAGGAGGCCGCGGCCTACGCCTTCGGCGATCCCGCCGAGCTGACCGACCGCATCGTGCGCAGTCGCCGGCTGCACGGCGTGGTGGCGCGGGCCGTACACGAGAGGTTCGCGGAGATCGGGGCCCGCGTGCCCGTCCCGCAGGGCGGCTTCTACCTCTATCCCGACCTGAGCCACCTGAGGCTCGGCGGCTCCGCCGAGATCACCAGGATCCTGCTGGAGGAACACGGCATCGGAGTCCTGCCCGGACACGCCTTCGGCGACGACCCCTCGGCCGCCAGGGTGCGGGTCGCGGTGAGCCTGCTCTACGGCGACACCGCCGAGGAGCGGCTGGCCGCTCTGAGCAGCCCGGATCCCCTCCAGCTCCCGTGGATCGCGGCGAATCTCGACCAGCTCTCGATGGGCCTGAAAGAGCTGTCATTGGTCCGGCACGGCGCGGTGCGCGAACGGCATCCCGCGCTCGTCCCGGCGCCATGTCACGGTTAGGCGAATTTCTTCCCAAGAGCGGGTTTACCATCCCCCAAAAGGGGCCTCCGACCTGCGGAAACACCACGGCTGCGAAGCGGTCGGAAAGATGGGCCCAACTGCCTGGTTACGTGCACGCCACGCACCCCCCATCATGTGCTCATGCCCGCTCTTGTCACCCTGTCCGGGCGCCTCGTGCGCCTGGAACCTCTCAGCCTCGCGGCGGTCGATGACCTGGTCGCCGCGGCGAATGAAGACCGTTCCACTTACGGCTTCACTCGCGTCCCGCATGGCCGGGACGAGGTTGTCTCCTACGTGGAGGCCGCCATGGCTGAGCAGGCGGAGGGCCGCACATTGCCCTTCGCCATCCGGTGGCTGCACACCGACCGCGTGGTCGGTGCCACCCGTCTCATGCACCTGGAGTATTGGCAGGGCCCCATGCCCTGGCCTCCGGGTACGCGTGGCGCGGTGGGCGACATTCCGTCCGTGGCCGACATCGGTTACACCTGGCTGGGCGCCAGCGCCCAGGGCACAGGTGTCAACCGGGAGAGCAAGTTCCTCATGCTCTCGCTCGCCTTCGAGACCTGGAACGTCCACCGCATCACCCTCAAGGCAGACGTACGCAACACCAGATCCCGGGCCGCCATCGAGGCCCTCGGCGCACACTTCGACGGGGTGCGGCGAGCGGATAGCCGAGGCGCCGACAACACGGTCCGAGATACCGCCTTCTACTCGATCCTGAACTCCGAATGGCCGCTCGTACGCGAGCGTCTGACCATGCGGCTCGGATTGGTCGAGGCAGCCTGAGAACCCGTCCACCACGGCCCCGCCCGAATTCACCGGGCGGGGCCGGTATTTTTTCCTGCCTAGATTCGCTCTACATGACACACGCCCCCGCGATGTGTGTCACGCCTGGCGACACGCCCAGCATCCAAGGGCGGACTCAACACCTGATCAAAGGCGGATCAACGGCTCGGTTAACGATCAGTCTGCATCTAGGTGACGAGCGACGATGGATCTATCATTTGGTAACAAATCATTCCATTGGCTTGGAGACAGACGGCATGGCTGGTCAGAGCGTTGAAGGCGGGCTGCGGTTCGCCGTGCTCGGTCCTGTCCGCGCGTGGCGTGATGGCCAGGAGCTCGACCTGGGCACCCCGCTGCAGCGTTCCATTCTCGGCATGCTGCTCCTTCGGGAAGGCCACGCGGTCACGCCCAACGAGATGATCGACGCGGTCTGGGGAGAGGACGCGCCGCCGCGGGCCCTGGGCGCGCTGCGGACGTACGTCTCCAGGCTCCGCACCGTCCTGGAGCCCGACCGGCCCGCGCGCTCCCGCCCCGAGCTGCTCACCTCCATCGGCAGGGGCTACGCGCTGCGGCTGCCCGACGACGCGCTCGACCTGACCCGCTTCGAACGCGGCATCCACCAGGCCGAGACCGCGCGCAAGGCCGGCAGGCTCGCCGACGCCGCCCGGGCCCTGCGGGCCGCGCTGGCGCTGTTCGAGGGCGAGCCGCTGGCCGGCACCGTCGGCCCCTACTCCGAGCACCAGCGCGACCGCCTGATCGAGCGGCGCATCAGCGTCATCGAGACGCTCATGGACGTGGACCTGGAGCTCGGCAACCACGCCAGGATCGTCTCCGAGCTGATCGCACTGACCGCCGACCACCCGCTGCGCGAGCGGCTGCGCGCCCAGCTCATGCTGGCCTACTACCGCTGCGGCCGGCAGGGTGACGCGCTCAACGTCTTCACCGAGACCCGCGAGGCGCTCGTCGACGAGCTGGGCATCGAGCCCGGGCCCGAGCTGACCGCCCTGCACCAGCGCATCCTGGCCGCCGACCCCACGCTGGCCGCCCCCGCGCAGGTCGACACGGAAGCACCCCAGGAGGACGAGCCCGCGGAAGCCGAGGAGCAGCCGCCGGCGCTGGAGCTGCCGCGCCCGGCGCAGCTCCCGGCCGCCGTCACCGACTTCACCGGCCGCAAGGAGATCGCGGTACGCCTGCGCACGCTGCTGTCGGGCCACTCGTCCGCCCAGCCGCGGTCCGCCCCCGAGGGCGTGCCGGTGGCGGCCATCTCCGGCATCGGCGGCGTCGGCAAGACCGCGCTGGCCGTGCACGTGGCCCATCTGGTCGACGACGTCTTCCCCGACGGCCAGCTCTACGCCGACCTGCGCGGCTACACCGACGAGGCGACCGCGCCCGAGTCGGCGCTCGGCGGCTTCCTGCGCGCTCTCGGCATCCCGCCGGACGTCATCCCCGACGGGCTCGCGGAACGTTCCGCCCTCTACCGCTCCATCCTGGCCGAACGCCGCATCCTCGTCCTGCTGGACAACGCCCGCGACGCCGAGCAGGTCAGCCCGCTGCTGCCCGGCTCCCCCGGGTGCGCGGCCATCGTCACCAGCCGCGGCAAGCTGGCCGACCTGCCCTCGGCCAGGCTCATCGACCTGGACGTGATGGAGCCGGGCGAGGCGCTGCAGCTGTTCGCCGCGGTGGCCGGGGCCGAGCGGGTCTCGGCCGAGCACGGGGCCGCCATGGACGTGGTGGCCGCGTGCGGGTTCCTGCCGCTGGCCGTGCGGATCGTGGCCGCCAGGCTGGCCGCGCGGCCCTCCTGGACCGTGGCCTCGCTGGTGCCCCGGCTGGCCGACGAGCAGCGCCGCCTCGACGAGCTGCGCGTGGGCAACCTGGCCGTGGAGGCCACGTTCGCGCTCGGGTACGGGCAGCTCACCTCCCTTCAGGCCCGCGCCTTCCGGCTGCTCTCCCTGCCCAACGGCCCCGACATCTCCTCCGGCGCCGCGGCCGCCGTGCTGTCGATGAGCGCGTTCGAGGCCGAGGAGGTGCTGGAGTCCCTCGTGGACGCCAGCCTCCTGGAGGCCCCTGCGCCCGGCCGCTACCGCTTCCACGACCTGCTCAAGCTGTTCGCCCGGCGGGCGCTGGAGAGGGGCGAGCGCCACCAGGCCCGTACGATGGCGCTGCGCCGCCTGCTCGGCTTCTACCTGGCCTCGGCTCAGTCGGCGCACACGCTGGCCTACGAGGGCAGCATGATCCCTGCCAACCTCGTGGTGGTCGGCAGCGGGCGCGCCTTCACCTCCGCCGACGAGGCCGTGGCCTGGCTGATCTCCGAAGGCGACTCGCTGTTCGCGACCATCAACCAGGCCGCCGCGGCGGCGCGGACCGCCGAACAGCTGCTGCCCGCCGCCGACCTGCTGGTCGCGATGGAGCCGCTGCTGGAGTCGGGCACGCACACGCGCGAGTTCGACCACGGCACCCGCGCCGTGCTGGCGTCGGCGCAGGAGATCGGCGACCAGGCCGGCGAGCTGCGGGCCCGCTACGTGCTGGGCCGGGTGCTGTTCGCGGGCAACCGGCTCAAGGAGGCCGAGGCGCAGTTCAGGATCGTGCACGAGCTTTCCCGGGCCCGCGAGGAGAAGATCGTCACCGGCGAGGTGCTGAACGCCCTGGCCGTCGTCGTCGGCAGGCAGCGCCGCCACACCGAGGCGCTGTCCCTGTTCGACGCTGCGATGCGCTTCTACCGCGAGAACGGCGTGCCGGCCGGCGAGGCGCTGGTCCTCAGCTACTCGGCCCGCGACCACCTGGGCCTGAGCCGGCCCGAGGACGCGATCGCGGCGGCGGAGAAGGGCCTGGCCATCTTCACCGAGATCGGCAGCGGCGCCGGCACCGCCCGGGCCCGCTACCACCTGGGCATCGTGCTGTCCCGCGTCGGCCGCCTCACCGAGGCCGTCCACCACCACGCCGAGTGCCTGGCCTTCTTCCGGGCCGGCAAGCAGCGGGTCTGGGAGCAGCGGGTGTGCTCCAGGCTGGCCGAGACGTTCATCGCCGCCGAGCGCTATCCCGACGCCGTACGCCACGCCGAGGAGGCCCTGACGGTCTCCCGCGAGATCGGCCATCCCTACGGCGAGGCGCTCTCGCTCACCGTACTCGGCAAGGCGCTGCGCGGACTCGGCAGCACGACGAGGAGCCTCGACTGCCTACGCCGGGCCTTCGAGATCTTCTCCCGCCTCGGAGCCCCCGAGGCCGGTGATCTCAAGGTCCTGCTCGACAGCATCCCCGCCGTCGGGTCCGTCGTCGAGTCCTGAGTACAGCTCGTCGTCCAGACGTGTCATCCACACATGGTTGATCAAGGCTGTCCTTAGGGAGTCACGAGATCTTCGTGATCGATGGAGTTCAGCCCGGCCGGTCATCCTCGCCACCACGCGTCGCTAGGGGGCCCGGTTATCCGGATGCTCCGCGTAGCGGCTAGCCGCCTCACTAAGACGACCGGCCGGACCTGACACGGCCCTCGAACCCCCCAGGTCCGTGTCCTGGCCCAAAGCCTCCACCCTCGGTGTCAACGTCCGATCAACACCGAATCAAAGGAGGAAGTAACCCTCGGCAATGAGGGGTCTGACCGCGTCGGAGTTGGCGATCTCACCGTCGCCGACCAGCTCGGCGATCACGTTGAGCAGCGGCCCGAGCGCCAGCTCGCCGTCGCACACGCCGGCCAGCGCGGCCTCGACCGTGCCGACCTCGCGGCTGCGGCGCAGCCCCTGGGTCTGGCGCAGGATGATGCGGATGGGGTCCTCCGCGCCCGGCAGGCCGATGCGCTCGTCGAGCAGCCCGTCGGCGGTACGCAGCAGCGCGGCGTCCAGCCCCTGGGTCCGGTGCGCGGCGGCGATGGCGTCGATGACGGAGTCGACGTAGTCGCCGACCGGGAGCGAGACCTGGTGCGCCAGGTGCTCCACGCGAACGACCGGGTCGAGCGTGCCGGAGTTGCGCATGGTGATCCAGCCGAACCCGACACCCTCGACCCTGCGCTCGTCGAACCAGGCCAGCCACCGGTCGTAGTGCTCGGCGTAGCTCCTGGTGCCCTGCTCGGCCGCGTCCTTGAGCCACAGCTCGACGTATTCGGCCGGGTCCTGCACGTCACGCTGGACCACCCACGCGTCGCAACCGGTCTCGCGCAGCCAGCCGCCCACGCGGTCGTGCCAGTCCTCGCCCTCGACGTGCAGCCAGTTGGCCAGGAAGTGGGCCTGGCCGCCGGGGTTGAGGTGGCGGGGCGTCCGGCGTACGAGGTCGCGGCAGAAGTCGTCACCTTCGAGGCCCGACTCGCGATAGGTCAGCTTCCCCGCCCGCGCCGGCGCGACGACGAACGGCGGGTTGCTCACGACCAGGTCGAACAGCTCGTCCTCGACCGGCTCGAACATCGACCCCACGCGCGCATCCACCCCCTCGACGCCGGACAGCTCCCAGCTCAGCGCGGCCAGCTCCAGGGCCCGGGGGTTGAGGTCGGTGGCCACGACGTGCTCGGCCCGGCCGTCCAGGTGGAGCACCTGAACCCCGCAGCCGGTGCCCAGGTCGAGCGCACGCTCCACCGGGCGGCGGCTGACGAGCTGGGCCAGGTTGGCCGAGGCGCCGCCGGCACCCACCACGTGGTCGGGCCGCAGCGCGGGGTCGCCGGGGCGTACTTTCCGGTCGGAGACGAGGTAGCCGCCGGTCTCCCAGGGCTGGAGGTGCACGGTGGCACCGACCTGGTCACCGTCGGCCTTGACCAGCCCGGACTCGAGCACCTCCGGCGCGACGGCCTTGGCGGGGACGGGGACGCCGAGCCACCACAGCCTGATCAGCGTCGCCAGCGGGTCACCGTCCGCGGTGGCGCGAAGGGCCGGCACCAGCTCCTCGCGGGCCAGGGCCGAGGCGGCCATGCTGCCCAGGCGCTCGCGTACGCCGTCGATCGTGTATCCGGTCTCGAGGAGGTGATGGCGCAGTCGTTCCACGAGGCCATCCTTTCACCGCAGGCTCCCTCGCATGATCTGATACCGACAGTGCTCATACTGTTACTTAAGTACCCAAGCATTCTGCAAGCGGCGGACAAGTGACCAGCGGTATCTCTATGGGTGCCACCACATCTTTATGGGTGCCACCACGTCATCCCGAGGAGCGGACCGTCATGCTGATCCCTTGCTTGGCTTGCGAGTCCCGCTTCGGCCCCGACGAATACTTCAACGCCTGCTCCGACTACAACCGCGGCCTGGACCTGGTCTCGTGGACCTGCCCGCGCTGCGGCAACCGTGACGACCTGCGCGTGTTGCCGGGCGAGCTCGGGTTCGGATATCCGCATCGGGGCAGGTTCGACGTGCACGACCGCGTACGCGTGCCCGGCCTGCGCAGGCAGCGTGGAGACCTGCGGCTGGACATCTCGCTCGACCGGGCGAGCTGGCGGGTGCCGACCCGGATCCGCCAGCCCGCCTGACCCGCGTCACGCCGTGATCGGCGCGTACGCGTGGGCCGGCTCCTCCCCGCGCAGCAGCCGCGCGATGTCCTCCACCAGCGTCTCCGCCAGCTCCTCCAGGCTCTCCCCGGTGGCCTCGCCCAGCCGGGGCGTGAGCACCACGTTCGGCAGCCGGGTCAGGGGATGGGCCCGGTCGAGCCACTCGCCTTCGAAGTGGTCGAGCCCGGCGCCGCCCACCCGGCCCCAGCGCAGCGCGTCGACCAGCGCTCTCAGGTCGTGCAGCGCGCCGCGCGAGGTGTTGAGGTAGATCGATCCCGGGCGCATCGCGCCGAACTCGGTGTAGCCGAAGAACCCCCGCGTCTCCTCGGTCAGCGGCACGTGCAGCGAGACCACGTCGGCCTCCTCCAGCAGCGCCGGCAGCGTGTGGGTGGCCTCGGTCACGAACGGGTCGCAGACGATCACCCGCATCCCCAGCCCCTCGCATCGCCAGCGCAGGGCCCGGCCCACGCGGCCGAGGCCCACGATGCCGAACGTCCTGCCGGTCAGCCGGCGGCCGCGGTGGCGCTGTGCGGGAGGCACCCTCCCGTGGTAGACGCGCCCTCTGCGCACCTCTCGATCGGCGCTGACGATGTTCCTGCTCACCGCGAACAGCAGCGCGAGCGTCAGCTCGGCCACCGCCTCCGGGTCGCGGTCGGCGGCGTGCAGGACGGGCACCCCGCGCTCGGCCGCCAGCGCCAGATCCACGTTCGCAGGCGGCCCCATGGTGGCCACGACGTCCAGGTGGAGGCCGAGCACCGACGTGCGCACCTGGTCGCCGTCGGTGATGAGCACGGTCGCGCCGGTCTCGATGACCAGGTCGGCCAGCTGCTCGTCGGTGAAGCCGAGGTTCGGTCGTGCGGGAACCTCGGTCAGGTCGGCGACCTCGCCCAGTCGGGCGAGCGCGCTCTCCGGCAAGGTGGGCAGTACCAGCGCCCGAGGTCGTCTCACATTTGGACAATAACACCACAGACGGTGCTCAGATCATTGCTCCCCGCGCAGGTCAGACCCGCTCGCTCTGCGCTCATTCGGAGCGCTGGCGGAGGCTCTGCCAGGCCGCCTCGCCCAGTCCCTTGATCTCCTCGTCCGTGGGCGTGTGCGCGCCGGCGAACCACAACCGGCACATCTCCTGCGCCGGCCCCAGCCACAGCACGTAGCACATGGTCGCGTGGACCGGCTGGAGCAGGCCGTTCTTCATGTGCGGCCGCCACCAGTCGGAGACCTTGCGGAAGAACGCGCGCCGGGCCTCGGCCACCTCGGCGCCGCCGGGCTCCTGCTTGCGCGGTGGCCGCTCGCTGATCAGCAGCCTGGCCCGCTCGGGGTGCTCGCCCGCCCACCGCATGTGGAAGGCGACGACGGCCTCGATGCCGTCGCGGGCCTCCTGGTGGCTGACCAGCTCGGCGAGGAAGGCACTTTGGTACGCGTCGAGGATCTCGGCGTACAGCACGCCGAAGACGTGCTCCTTGCTGGCGAAGTGGTGGTAGAAGCTGCCGACGCTGACGCCGCTTTCTTCACGCAGGCTGGCCAGGGTGGTGGCCGAGACCCCGTCCTGGCTGAAACGGCGGAGGGCGCCCTCGATGATCCGGGTCCGGCCGTCGCGTCCGTTCTTGACACTCTTCACACTGTCAATGGTGTGCTACCAGAACCTTGTTCCGCAAATAGGCCAGCCTGATCGATCATAGCGGTCACTTCCACCGATCCGGAACTGACCTTCATCCGGGCGTCCGGCCAGACCCGCCGGATGAGCCTGAGCACGCGCCGGTTCTCGCCCAGGACGTCCATCCCCACGGACCTGGCTCCGCGCACGAAGGCCCTGAGCAGCAGCGTGTCGATCAGCTTGGGGCCCAGACCGCGCCCCTGCCACTCGTCGGTCACGACCACGGCGATCTCCACATCGGTGCAGCCGCCCCTGAAGCTCATGGCGTGACCGACGATCTCACCTCCGTCCGTGGTGGCGACGATCGCGTCGCGGCGCTCGTCCACCGCCAGCAGCACGCGGACGAGCGCGGGCGCGGGGGCGCTGACGCCGGTGAAGAACCTCAGCGTCTGCGTGTGCAACGACAGCCCGGAGAGGAAGCGCCTGATCCGCTCCTCGTCGTCCGGGCGGGCCGGGCGGATCTGAGTTCCTTGCATAGACCCAGCGTGCCCGTCACGGCTGAGTCTGTCAATTGAACTCAGGTATAATGCAAAAATGAACGAGCCGTCCCGCATGGGTTTCCGGGTGGACAATTGCTCGATCGAGCGCACCCTGGACATCGTCGGGGAGAAGTGGACCTTCCTGGTGCTGCGCGAGGCGTTCGGCGGCGTCCGGCGGTTCGCCGACATGCAGGCGATCACCGGCGCCCCCCGGCAGGTGCTCAGCGCGCGCCTGGCCCGGCTGGTCGACGAGGGGCTGCTGCGCAAGGTGCCCTACCGCGAGCCGGGGCAGCGGCAGCGCGACGAATACCGGCTCACGGAGAAGGGCCGCGACCTCTATCCCCTGCTCGTCGCCCTCATGCACTGGGGCGACAGATATCTGGCGGAGGAGGGGCCACCCGTGCTGCTCACCCACCGCGACTGCGGCGCACCCATCGAGCTGCGCTTCCACTGCGCGGCGGGCCACGAGGTGAGCGGGCCGCGCGAGGTGACGCCGCTCCCCGGGCCTGGCGCCGACCTCAAGAGCGCCTGAACGGGGCGCGTGGGGGAGCACCGCTGCCGGTCCTTAACCTTAGAGGCGTGTACCGGTTCCTGCTGACGCCCCGATGGCTCGCGCTCCACGTGGTGGTGCTGCTGGTCATCCCCGCCTTCGTGTTCCTCGGGCGATGGCAGTTCGGGCGGTTCGAGGAGCGGTCGGCCAACAGCGAGCGGGTGACCGCCAACATCGAGGCCGCGCCCGTGCCGCTGGAGCGGCTGGCCGCCCCCGGGCGGCAGATCCGGGAGGGCGACCGGTTCAGGAAGGTCACCGTCGCCGGCACGTACGACCAGGCCCACGCCCTCCTCGTACGCCGCCGCCCCCAGGAGGGCCGCAACGGCTACTACGTCCTCACCCCTCTGGTCACCGGCGGCGGCACCGCCGTGATCGTGAACCGGGGCTGGGTCCCCGCCGCCGCCACCGCCGACGCCGCACCCGAGGTGCCCGCTCCGCCCGCCGGGCAGGTAACTGTAACGGGGCGGCTACGCCTCAGCGAGACCGAGGAATCCAGCGGGATCCAGGAGCGGTCCGGGCTGCCGGTCGGCCAGGTGCTGCTGATCAACGCCGACGAGATCGGGAGGGGCCTGCCGTACCGGCTCGTGGGCGGCTACGTCGAGCTGACCGAGCAGCAGCCCAAGCCCGCCGCGGCCCCCGCGCCGGTGCCCGAGCCCGACGTCGGGGCCGGGGGCGGGCTCAACCTGGCGTACGGCGTCCAGTGGTGGTTGTTCATCGGGATCGCGATCGGCGGGTGGATCCTGCTGATCCGGCGCGAGCTGGCCGAGCGCAGGTCTCAGGAGACCTCAGAGGCGCCCGTGGCCTCGGATGCGAAGACCGCCGCCAATTAATGTGTTGAGGGTGATCCGCCACATTGAGTTCAGGAATCTCTGCAACTTCCGCGACGTAGGTGGATATGCCGCCAAGGACGGGCGCACCGTCAGGTGGCAGCGGCTCTACCGGGCCGACTCCCTCGGCTGGCTGGCCGGAGACGACCTGACGGCCTTCCGGGCGCTGCGTGTGCGCAACGTCATCGACCTGCGTCACCCGTCCGAGGTCGAGCGGGCCGGACGGGTCCCCGAGAGCGAGGGGCAGCGCTACCAGAACCTGCCGATCGAGGGCCGCCGCTGGGACACCGCTGCCTACAGCGAGGAGCTCGGCGTCGCCCGCTACCTCGCCGACCGCTACCTGGAGGTGACCGAGGACGGCGTCGCGAACCTCAGGACCGCCCTGGAGACGATCGCCCTCGCCGACAACGCCCCCGTGGTCATCCACTGCGCCGCGGGCAAGGACCGTACCGGGGTGCTGGCCGCGCTGGTGCTGTCGCTGGCGGGCGTGGGCGAGGACGACATCGTGGCGGACTACGCGCTGACCGGCCTGGCCACCGAGCGCTTCGTCGCCGACTGGAGCAGGAGGCATCCGGGCGCGCCCCTGTGGCCGGGCTTCGGCCTCGCGCCCGCCGAGACGATGCGGCTCTTCCTCGCCGACCTCACGTCCCGGCACGGCTCCGTCGAGGCGTACGTCACCCGGGTGCTCCAGCTTTCGCCCGCCGCGATCGACGAACTTCGCCGGCATTTGCTGACTGAATCGATCTCAGAAGGGTAGTGGCCGACCGGGCCCGCCCCTGCGCGAGCGGGTCTGTCAGTCCCGGGATCGCCAGCCATCCCCCTCCCGGCGGTCCCGGGTCAGAAAATCTCGGATACCCAACGGATACGTCGCAGCTTGTTCGACGTTATCCCGCCGTCGTACGGTTACGTGCGTGACTACGCCGCTGCTCCCCGACCCTGACCCCAGGCGGCGCGACTATGTGATCATCTCAGCCGACGATCACCTGATCGAGCCTCCCGACCTGTTCGAGGACCGATTGCCGGAGAAATACGCGGAGGTCGCGCCCAAGGTCGTGGAGACGGAGGCGGGTCACCAGGTGTGGCGCTACGGCGGCGCCACCTACCCGTGCGCCGGCATCGACGTGGGCGCGGGGCTGCCGCGCGAGCAATGGACGCTCGAGCCCGTCAGGTTCGACCAGATGCGCCCCGGCTGCCACGACATCGAGGCCCGCATCCAGGACATGGACGTGGCGGGCATCTGGGCCGCGCTCTGCTTCCCCGGCATGCTGGCCGGGCAGTCGGGCATGCCGTTCGCCAGGACCCGCGACCAGGAGCTGGGCCTGGCCCTGGTGAAGGCGTGGAACGACTGGCACATCGACGTCTGGGCGGGCACCTACCCCGAGCGGATCATCGGCCTGCAGCTGCCGTGGCTGCCCGATCCCGACGTGGCCGCCAAAGAGATCCGCGCCAACGCGGCCAGGGGCTTCAAGGCCGTCGTCTTCCCCGAGTTCCCCACCCGGCTGCGGCTGCCCTCGATCCACACCGGCCACTGGGACCCGTTCTTCGCCGCCTGCGAGGAGACCGGCACCGTCGTCTGCCTGCACACCGGCGACTCCTCCTGGTCGCCCGTGCCCTCCCCCGACACGCCCATCGAGGCCATCACCACGCTGATGCCGACCAGCGCCATGTTCGCCTGCGCCGACTGGCTCTGGTCCGGGGTGCCGCTGCGCTTCCCCTCGCTGCGCATCCTCATCGTCGAGGGCGGCGTGGGCTGGCTGCCGATGCTGGCGGAGCGCGCCGACTACGCCCTCGACCACCCCGTCGCCGGAGAGGCGTCGTGGGAGGGCGGGCTCAAGCCCAGCGAGGTGCTGCGCCGCAACTTCTTCTTCGGAACGCTCGACGACCACGCCCTGTCAGGGGTTCGGCTCGCCGTCGGCCTCGACCACGTCCTGCAGGAGAGCGGCTACCCGCACTCCGACTCGACCTGGCCCGACACCCAGAAGTCGGTGGCCCGCAACCTCGGAACGCTCCCGCCCGCCGACATCGCCAGGGTCGCCTACGGCAACGCGGCCCGCCTGTTCGGGCACCCGCTGCCCTCGCGGGCGTGGTTGCGGATGGAGGAGATCTAACCCTCTTCGAGGCGGGCCTGGATGACGTGGCGCTCGTGCTGCACATAGCGCCCGCTCTCACCGAGCAGCGAGGCCAGGAGCCACAGGAACACGCCGAAGTCGTCGGCCACGCCGATCAACATGAGGAAGTCGGGCACGACGTCGATCGGTGAGATGAGGTAGACCACGCCGAGGCCGAGCAGGGCGAGCTTGCTCTTGCCCATGCCCGCGTACTGCCCGCGCATGACCGCGCCGATCATCCGCGGGATCGCCCGGACCCTGGTCATCAGTTTGGGCGACCCGGGCCGGGTCACCTCGCGGTAGGTCCGCCATGCCGCCGCCGCCCGTGTTGCCTTCGCCATCATGTGCTCCCCCTACCCCCGGCTTTTCACGACATAACGCGTCACCGGGGGTACGAGTTCCCTTCCGTCAGGGCAGGGCCGCGTGCTCGAACGGTCTGACCTGCTCGATCTGCGCCGCCACCCGTACCAGCAGGTCCTCGCGGCCGGGCGCGGCCACGAGCTGGACGCCCACCGGCAGGCCCGCCGCGGTCCTGTGCAGCGGGAGCGAAACGGCGGGCTGCCCGCTCGCGTTGACCGGCGAGGTGTAGGCCACGGCGTGCGCGGTCCGCCCCAGAGCGATGCTGAGGTCCCCCGGCGGGATCCAGCCCAGCGGGAACGGCGCCACGCCCAGCGACGGGATCAGCAGCAGGTCGTGTCCCGCCGCCCACCAGGCGGTCATGCGGCGCCGGAAGCCGTCCACCCACTGCGTGGCCAGGATGTGGTCGGCCGCGCTGTGCTCGCGCGCCGCGCTCACCATGGCGGCGTTGCGCGGCTCCAGCTCCTCCAGCTGTACGGGCTTGCCGCGCAGCTCGCCCAGCCCGGCGACCTGCGCGGCCAGGTTGTTGGTCACGATGGCGCCGAAGTGGCGGGGGAAGTGGGGATCGCCCAGCGCCTCGGGACCGCCGGGGGTGACGTCGTGGCCGAGCGACTCCAGCAGCGCGGCGGCGCCGGTCACGGCCTCGGTCACCTCGGGCACCTCCGGCACGTCGCCCCGGGGATGCGTGCTGAGGAACCCGATCCGCAGCCTGCCGGGGTCCCGGCCCACCTCGCCGGCGAGGCTCCCGGGGAGGGCCGGGGCGTCGTACGGGTCGCCCGGGTACCGGCCGGAGACGAGGTCGAGCGCCGCCGCCGTGTCCCGCACGGTCCTGGTGACGAACCCGGGGCAGGAGAAGCCGCTCCAGCCCTCCCCCATGGCCGGTCCCAGGCTCACGCGCCCGCGCGACGGCTTGAGCCCCACCAGGCCGCACAGGGACGCCGGGATGCGGATCGACCCGCCGCCGTCGCTGGCCGTGGCCAGCGCGACCATCCCGGCCGCCACCGCCGCCGCGGAGCCGCCGCTCGATCCGCCCGCCGAGTACGCCGGGTCGTACGGGTTCCTGGTGGGCCCGAACGCCACCGGCTCCGTGGTGATCGTGCTGCCGAACTCGGGGGTGTTCGTGCGGCCGAGCAGGACGAAGCCGGCCTCGCGCAGCCGCAGGACGCCGTAGGAGTCCTCGGCGTCGGCCAGGCCGTCACGCACGTTCGAGCCCGCGCTGTACGGCTCCCCCGCCTCCCGCCAGCCCAGGTCCTTGAGCAGGATCGGCACCCCGCGGAACGGCGCGTCCGCCGGGATGGCGTCGATCTCGGCCAGCGCCCGCTCGAAGCGGCGATGGATGACGGCGTTCAGCTCGCCGTCGGCCGCCTCGATGCGCGCGATCGCGGCCTCGGTCAGCTCCCGCGCCGACACCTGGCCGTCCCTGACCGCCCGCGCCTGGCCGACGGCGTCCAGTCTCAGCAACTCGTCCATGCCTACCCTTCCGGAGCCAGATCGCGAACCGCCTGATCGATGGAGACGTCGCCGCCGGGGATGGGGGCGAGGACGGGGGTGTCGAGGCCGTTGGCGACGTACTCCCGGATCCTCGCCCGGCAGGTGGCGGCGTCGCCGTGCACGATCAGGGCGTCCACCACCTCGTCGGGGATGGCCTTGAGCGCGGCCTGCCGGTCGCCGGCCGCCCACGCCTCGTGCATCGGGCGCAGCACCTCGCCACGGCCCAGCCAGTCGTGGAAGGCCGCGTACACCGGGACGGTCAGGTAGCTCGCCAGCATCCACCTGGCCATCTCGCGTACGCGGTCGGTGTCCTCGCTGACGCAGACGAACAGGCGGGCGATCAGCTCGGTGTCCGGCCCGATCTCCGCCCGCACCTTCCGCACGTCCTGCGGCGAGAGCCAGTTCGTGATGGCGCCGTCGGCCTCCTCGGCGGCCAGGCGCAACATCCTGGGGCGCAGCGCGGCCAGCACGATCTTCGGCGGCACCTTCGGCGCCCGCTCCAGCTTGAAGCCCTTGACCTCGAACGTCTCGTACTTCTCCGAGACCTTCTCCCCCGCCAGCGCCTTCCGCAGGAAGCGCAGCGTGTCGCGGGTCCGCGCGTACGGCTTGCCGAACGTGCCCGCGTTCCACCGCTCGACGATGGCCGGCGAGGAGGCCCCGATGCCCAGCACGAACCGCTCCGGCGCCAGGTCGGCCAGCGTGGCCGCGGACATGGCCAGCAGCCCCGGGCCCCGGGTCGAGACGGGCACGATGGCGCTGCCCAGCCTGACCCCCGGCGCCCGCTGCGCGGCCAGGGCCAGCGGCACGAACCCGTCGGCCCCGTTGACCTCCGCCGACCACACGTCGGTGTACCCGAGCGCGGGCAGCTCGGCGATCAGGTCGAGCGAGTTCGCCAGTGAGCGGTCGTAGAAGGGGATCGTCATGCCCCAGTTCTGCGTCATGACGAACAACGTACCAACCGCTCGGTATGTGGCTCTAGGCTCGCAGCTCGTGCACCGCCGCGATGAAGTCCTTCGTGATGCCCCGCAGGCCGGGCAGGTGCGACAGCCCCACCAGCCGGTCCACCAGCGGCACCGTCACGTCGATCAGCCGGTAGGTCCGCTCGCACCCCGGCGACGTGTCGTGCACCCAGAACAGCACCATGCCCATGGACAGCAACCACAGCAGCTCGGGCAGCTCCTCGCGCAGCTCGGCGTTCATCCGGTCGCGCGACCCCTCCACGACCTGGCGGTAGATGGCGATGGACGCCTCCCGCGCGGGCGAGGACTGCTTGCTGAAGGGGCTCAGCGGGTTGGTCGGCTCGGCCGCGTGCTTGAAGAACTTGACGGCGAACTCGTGGTAGGGCTCCGAGACGCGTACCCACTCGCGCAGCACCCCGCTCAGCCTGGCCGCGAACGAGCTCTCCGTGGCCAGGAACGCCCGGCAGGCCGCCTCGTGCTCGGCCTGGGCGCGGTCGTAGTACGCCTGGATCAACGCCTCTTTGCTCTCGAAGTAGTAGTAGGCGTTGCCCACGGAAACCCCCGCCTCGGCGGCGATGGCCCGCATGGTGGTCGCGTCGAAGCCGCGCTCCCGGAACAGTCGCAAGGCCGTCTCGACGATGACCTCTCGGGTGCTCTCCGATCCTCGGTTTCGGGCTTCGGACACGTTCGTCACTTTACGTCGTGCAACGGGGTTAGGTCATGGAGCCGCACGGTGATCACCGCCACAAGGCAAAGTTGCACTCGCGGCATGAGTTATCTCCTGTGAAAGGTGGGATTGTCGTTTCAGGCGGAAGGGCTATTTCCGCGAAAAGGCATCGACATGTGGATACGTGGAACAGTGCGCCTCATGGTAGTCGCGCTCCTCGGCATTGAGATCACCATAATCGCGCTGGCCTCGGCCGCCTCCGCCGCCACCCACCCCGAAGGGTCGCCGGCTCAGGGCAGCCTGTACGAGGCCGGGCCCTACGGCTGGGAGGACGCCCCGGCGCAGTGGCGGGCGGCCATGGACGCCGCCCTCTCCGACGCGTACGAGGTGGAACCGGACATGGCCTACGAAGGGCTCATGGCGGCCGGCCGGCAGCTCGAGCAGATCAGCGACTGGCCGGCGATCGACACCCACTGGCCGCTGGAGCAGGTGGAGCGGGCGCACGAGGCGCGCGACCGGGCCTCCACCGCGGCCGAGTCCGCGGCGGAGGCCGCCACCCGCTCCGCCACCCGGTCTGCCGCAGAGGCGGAGGATCTGGCCTGGGCCCAGAAGCCCAAGGCGCGGCCAGAGGCCACGAAGGCGGCGAAGAGCCCCGTACGCACCGGAGTGGCCAAGATGCCCCGGGCGCGGGCGCACGCCGCTCACAGGCGCGCTCAGGTCGATCTGACGCGGGTCCTGCCCAGGAAGGCCGCCATGCAGGTGTCCCACGCGACCGCCACGGGGTGGCTGAAGAGCGCGGGGCTGCGGACGAAGTCGACCGGGAACTGCGTCAGCAAGCACATGCACCACTGCACGTCGCTCGACTCGGTGCGGACCGGCACGATCGCCAAGGCCATCGCGCTGAAGCAGCGCAGCGGCTGCCCGATCATGGTCACCGGCGGCACGGAGCGGGGCCACGCCCCCGGCCACTTCAGCCACGGGAACGGCTACAAGCTCGACATCTCCCACAACGCCTGCATCGACCGGCACATCTCCAAGAACCATGACAAGGCGGGGATCCGCAGCGACGGAGCCCGGCTGTACAAGTCAGGCTCGGGCACGACGTTCGCCGACGAGGGCGACCACTGGGACATCCTCTTCCGGTGACAGGGCCCCGGCGACACGCCCCGGAGATGGGTGTGACAGGGCCCCGGCGACACGCCCCGGACATGGGTGTGACGCCGCACGAGACGCACGGCGTCACCCAGGTGATCAGAACTTCGGTCAGAACTCGGCAGCGACCAGCTCGGCGATCTCCGCCGCGTTGAGCGCCGCCCCCTTGCGCAGGTTGTCACCGCACACGAACAGGTCGAGCGTGTTCGGGAAGTCCATCGCCTGGCGGATGCGGCCCACGTAGGTCGGGTCGTTGCCCACCACGTCGAGAGGCGTCGGGTAGACCCCGTTGGCCGGGTCGTCCATGAGGACCACCGTCGGCGCCGCCTCCAGGACGCGGTGCGCGTCGGCGACCGTGATCTCGCGCTCGAACCGCGCGTGCACGGCCAGCGAGTGCGTCGTGACCACCGGCACGCGGACGCAGGTCGCGGAGACCTTCAGGTCGGGGATGCCGAGGATCTTCCGGGACTCGTTGCGGAGCTTGATCTCCTCCGAGGCCCAGCCGCCGTCCTTCAGCGAGCCCGCCCACGGCACCACGTTGAACGCGATGGGCGCGGGGAACGGCGACTCCTCCGGCAGCTTGTTCGCCAGCACCTTGCGTACGTCACCGGCGGCCTGCCCGATCGTACGGTCACCGGCCAGCGCCTCGACCTCGTCGTAGAGCCGCGCGGAACCGGCCACGCCCGCGCCGGACACCGCCTGGTAGGAGGCGACGACCAGCTCCGTGAGGGTGAACTCGGCGTGCAGCGCCCCCATGGCCGCCATCATCGACAGCGTCGTGCAGTTGGGGGTCGAGATGATGTTGCGCGGCCTGTTGCGCGCGTCGAGCGGGTTGACCTCGGGCACGACCAGCGGCACGTCGGGCTCCATGCGGAACGTGCCCGACTTGTCGATGACGATCGCACCACGCTCGGCCGCGATCGGCACCCACACGGCCGACACCTCGTCCGGCACGTCGAAGATGGCCACGTCGACGCCGTCGAACACCTCGGGCGCGAGGGCCTGCACCACGACGTCCTCGCCGCGCACCCGGAGCACCTTGCCCGCCGAGCGCGGGGAGGCGACGAGACGGATCTCGCCCCAGATGTCCTCACGCGTCGACACGATGTCGCGCATGACGGTGCCCACCGCACCGGTCGCCCCGATCAGGGCCAGACTCGGCCTCTTGCTCATCGTCCTGAACCTCCGTACACCACGGCTTCGACCTGGTCGGCGTCGAGATCGAAGGCACGGTGAGCGGCCGCCACGGCCGCGTCGACACCGTCCTGCTCGACGATCACAGAGATGCGGATCTCCGAGGTGGAGATCATCTCGATGTTGACCCCCGCGTCGGCGAGGGCCGCGAAGAACGTCGCGGTGACGCCCGGGTGCGAGCGCATGCCCGCGCCGATCAGCGACACCTTCCCGATCTGGTCGTCGAACAGCAGCGACTCGAAACCGATCTGGGGCTGGATCTTCTTCAGCGACGTCAGCGCCGTCTGGCTGTCGGCCGTGGGCAGCGTGAACGAGATGTCCGTGCGCCCGGTGGCCGCGGCCGAGACGTTCTGCACGATCATGTCAATGTTGATCTCGGCGTCGGCCAGCGTTTTGAAGATCGAGGCAGCCTCGCCGACCTTGTCGGGGACCCCGACAACGGTGATCTTGGCCTCGCTCCGGTCGTGTGCGACGCCGGAGATGATCGGCTGCTCCATCTCGGTTCCTTCGGTGTAAGGGTCGGAGACGACCCACGTGCCTTCCTTGGTGCTGAAAGAGCTGCGTACGTGAATCGGCAGGCTGAAACGGCGAGCATATTCGACGCACCGCAGATGCAGGATCTTCGCGCCGCAGGCCGCCATCTCCATCATCTCGTCGTAGGAGATCCTGGGGATCTGGCGCGCCGCGGGCACGATGCGCGGGTCGGCGGTGAAGATGCCGTCGACGTCGGTGTAGATCTCGCACACATCGGCGTTGAGCGCCGCCGCCAGCGCGACGGCGGTGGTGTCGGAGCCGCCGCGGCCGAGCGTGGTGATGTCCTTGGTGTCCTGCGAGACGCCCTGGAAACCGGCCACGATCGCGATGTGGCCCTGGTCGATCGCCTCCTGGATGCGGCTGGGCGTCACGTCGATGATGCGTGCCTTGCCGTGCGTGGAGTCGGTGATCACACCTGCCTGCGAGCCGGTGAACGAGCGGGCCTCGTGACCGAGGTTGGCGATCGCCATCGCCAGGAGGGCCATCGAGATGCGCTCGCCGGAGGTCAGCAGCATGTCGAGCTCGCGGCCCGGAGGCAGCGGCGACACCTGCTCGGCCAGGTCGAGCAGTTCGTCCGTCGTGTCGCCCATCGCGGAGACGATCACGACCACGTCGTTGCCGGCTTTTTTCGTCGCGACGATCCGCTGCGCGACCCGCTTGATGCAGGACGCGTCGGCGACGGACGAACCACCGTACTTTTGCACAACGAGCGCCACGAGAGTCTCCCGGTTTGGACTGTGAGCTGCCAGTCTACTGGGGGCCTCTCATGGGCCTGATGGTTCGTACCACTATGTGGATGATCAGACCGTGGTGGTTTCCTCCGCCACGTCGAGGCGCGAATGCGCCGCCAGGGCCTGCAGCGCGCGCATCGCGGCGCCCGCGTGGTTGCCCCAGGTGTTGAAGTAGGAGTATTGCCACCACCACAGCGCCTCGTGCGGGCGGCCGGCGTGATAGTGGCGCAGCCCGTGGATGAGGTCGGCGGCGACGGCGGTCAGGTCGTCGGACAGCCGGTAGGGGGTGACGCCCGTGTCCTTGTACGGGTCGAACACCTCGGCGTAGTCGTCGACGGCCTCCAGCCGCTCGGCCAGCGCCGTGCGGACCCCGTCGATGTCGGGATCCTCGCTCATCGGCGGCTCGTAGTTGCCGGCGAGAATGACGTCCCGGTTCGCGCCCAGCTTGGCGCCGGCCAAGCTCACCTGGGCGACCTCCACCAGCAGGATCGACCAGATGGCGTCGCCACCCTCGCCGCCCGCCACCCTGGTCAGGCCGTCCACGTAGTTCTGCGCGTGCCCGGAGATCTCTTCCGCCAGCGCGCTCCACTGGTCAGACATCCAGCAGCCTCCGTCCTTCGAACGCGCGGCCCAAGGTCACCTCGTCGGCGTATTCGAGGTCACCGCCCACAGGCAGACCGCTGGCCAGTCGTGTCACTTTGATGCCCATCGGCTTGACCAGACGGGCGAGGTAGGTAGCCGTGGCCTCGCCCTCGAGATTGGGGTCGGTGGCGAGGATGAGCTCGGTGACGCGGCCGTCGGCCAGGCGTGTCATGAGCTCTCGGATGCGCAGGTCGTCGGGGCCGACGCCGTCGATCGGGCTGATCGCGCCGCCGAGCACGTGATAGGTGCCGCGGAACTCGCGCGTCTTCTCGATCGCGACGACGTCCTTGGACTCCTCGACCACGCAGATGACGTGCGTGTCGCGGCGGGAGTCGCGGCAGATGCGGCACTCCTCCTCGGCCGCCACGTTGCCGCAGACCCGGCAGAAGCGGACCTTCTCCTTGACCTCCAGCAACGCGTGCGCCAGCCGCTTGACGTCGGCTGGATCGGCCGCCAGCAGGTGGAACGCGATCCGCTGCGCGCTCTTGGGACCGACGCCGGGCAGCAGGCCCAGCTCGTCGATCAGATTCTGGACGACCCCTTCGTACATGCCTAGAACCCTGGCAACTGTCCGAGGCCGCCGCCACCCAGACCCTGGGCCAGCGGGCCGAGTTTCTCCTGCTGCAGGTCGGCAGCCGCGCGCACGGCGTCGCGGACGGCCGCGATCACCAGGTCGGCGATCGTGTCGGCGGTGTCCTGCGCGTCGCCGGCGTCGATCACACTCGGGTCGATCTTGAGCTCGAGCAGCTCGCCCGAGCCGTTGACGACGGCCGTGACCAGGCCACCGCCTGATGAGCCCTCGATCTGCGCGTCGTTGAGCTCCTGCTGGGCGCTCACAAGCTGCTGCTGCATGAGCTGGGCCTGCTCCAGCAGCTGCTGCAGGTTGACATCCCCTGGGTTCACCGTCGTGCGCTCCTCGTGGCTCCGCGTTCTTGACTGCCACGAGCCTACGGTGTTTGGGCGGCGTCATGTACTGGGGGGCGTCCCCATGTTTCGCGCCCCGACCCTCGCGCGGGACGGTTGTCCCGCTCACGTGTGCCGCCTGGGGCGGGCGTTTCCAGTTCGACGCCCGTTGTCCTGGCCTGGCATCCGTGTCCGGCACCGGCGTGTTTTGGCCGGGTCTCGGCCCCCCTCCAGCGTCCGAGACCCGGCCAATCACGTCGGCGGAGCGGCCGCACCACGCCGACGCGTTGAACAGGAACGCTAGTCAGCGGAACGTTGCACACACGTTGCGTTCATTCAATCACCCTCTGCAATCCCCCTGAACGGGTTGCGCTATCGAGCGGTAGGACGGATGCTCTAATTGACTACTTGGAGTGACCGATGAGTTACGCCCATCTCGACGCGTACTCCCGCCTTCTACGCGGAGCGCACGAAGCCGCCGCGACAGGCCGGCCCTGGCCAGAGTCGCCCCGCCAGCTGATCAAGGCGTCCTGGCACCGTTCGCTGGATGCCGGTATCGACCCGGAAGGCAAGAGTGCCCCACTCGTCTACGACCTATCACGCATCAGGGACATACGTCAGGCACATCCGTTGCAGCCCCTGTTGCCCCTGCTCTCCGGCACTCTGTCCGGTCTCGCCGACGAGACCGGACATGTCATGATCGTCACAGACCGTGACGGCCGGGTGTTGTGGCGTGAGGGTAATCGCACAATCATGCGGCGCGCCGACCAGATCGGTCTGGCCGACGGACACCAGTGGGGCGAGCACAACGTCGGAACCAACGGCATAGGCACCGCCCTGGCCACCGGCCGGCCCGTGCACGTCTACTCGGAGGAGCACCTGATGCGCATCCTGCACATCTGGTCGTGCAGCGCCGCTCCGATCACCGACCCCGACTCCGGCCGGGTCATCGGCTGCGTCGACGTCAGCGGCACCGCCCGCTCTCTCCACCCCGCCACGGTCGCCTTGGTCGCCACGACGGCCAAGCTCGCCGAGAAGCAGCTCGCGCTGTGCATGCACGAGCGCGACGAGCGCCTGCGCCGCCGGTACGAGTCCCTGCGCGGTCACCCCGGCGTCCTGCTGTCGTCCACGGGCCGCGTCATCTCCGGCGACCCGGCCGGAGACCTGGGCGGGCGCGTGCACCTCGGCGAGCGGGCGGGGCAATTCGCCGGCCAGCGCATGATCCTCAGGGACGGGAGCGTCGCCCTGCTGGAGCCCTTCTCCGACGGCTTTCTCCTGCGCCCCTCGTCGGCCGCCGCGCCGCCGGTCCTGGCCCTGTCGTTCCTCGGCGAGGGCACCCCCTCGGCCGCGTTCGGGGAGGGTGACCGGTCCCTGTCGCTGCGGCACGCGGAGATCCTCACCCTCCTGGCCCTGCACCCGCACGGCCTGACGGCCGAGCAGCTCTCCTTCCACCTGTACGGGGACGCTGGCAACCCGGTGACCATCAGGGCGGAGATCCACCGGCTGCGGGCCCAGCTCGGGGAGGCGATCGCGGCCAAGCCGTACCGCCTGACGTGCCCGGTGGAGGCCGACTTCCTGTCCCTCACCCGGCTGCTGTCGGCGAACGACCCCACGTCGCTGGCACGCGCGTACCCGGGGCCGCTGCTGCCGCGCTCGGAGTCGCCGGAGATCCGGCGGGAACGGGACGAGCTCGAGGCCCAGGTGCGTGCTTGCCTGTTGCGGCAGGGGTCGCCGGACGATCTGTGGACGTACGCGCAGACGAGCGGCGGGCGGGACGACTACGAGGTCCTGGAGCGCCTGGCCGCCCTCCCACCGACCGACCCCCGCTCAGCCGCCGCCCGCTCCCGCCTCCTCTCCTGACCCCTCTGGTCGGAACGGCGGCGGCCCGGCGCGACGTGCCCGCCTCCCACGATCTGCGCAGCCTTGGGGGCCTCCGGCGGCCCGGCGGGCCTGCCCGGCGGCCACGGCCCGCGCAGCCTTGGGCGCGGCCGGGTGCCCGACGTGCGTGCCCGACTCCCGCTCCCACGGGCGTGGGTGCCCCGCTGCCCAGCGGGACCTGGACGGACTTCCCCGCCTGGGCCCGGCGGGGTGGGTCAGGTGTGGTCAATCTCGCCGATCACCTGGGCGCCGAGCTCCCGCTCCAGCAGGGCCATGCCCGAGATGGCGTCCACATCCGCATCCGCGTCGTTGAGCGGGTCGACGTCGTCGGACTCGGGACCCTTGTTGCGGCCCGGGACCGTCTCCGGCCACGCGGCAGCGCCACCGCGGGCAGCCGGGACGCCACCACGGGCGGCCGGGACACGCGGGCCCGCCTGGGCGGCCGCCTTCGCCGCCGATCTGGCGGCGGCCAGGCCCGCGCCCGCGGGACCCCCGCCCGCGGAGGCGCCGACCGAAGCACCCGTCGGAGTGCCCGCCTGCGCAGCCGCCGGGGCGCTGACCGTGTGCTGGGCGGCGGCGACGGTACGCGTGGGGTCCGGGCTGGGCGGGGAGCCGGGGCTGATGTCGTCAGGGGCGTCGGGCCAGGACTCGTCCGTGGTCTGACGCCCGGGAGAGGCGGCAGCCGGAGGCTGGTCGGGGTCCTGACCGCCCCGGTCCTCGTTGGCCGCCCCATGCGACGCCGTACGTCCCTGGGGGCCGGACACGCCCTGAGACCCCGGCGTGTTCTGCGACCCTGACATGCCCTGAGCGGCCTGCGCGGCTCCGGGCGCTCCCTGGGCACCGGCCGGTCCCTGACCTTGCGGAGCCGGGTTGTGGGTCGGGGGCCGGGCGGGGCCACGGGAGGACTGCGGGACGGGCGAGCCGCCCACGACCGCCTCCACGCGCCAGGTGCCGCCGAGCACGTCGCCCAGCGCACCGGCCACCACGGCGTCCTTGCCGCCACCCGTGAAGTTCTTCATCGCGCCGACCTGGGTGAAGCCGAGCGTGACCAGGTTGCCTTCCACGCCCACCACCTGGGCGTTGGTGCTCACGTTGGCCCAGACGACGATGCTGCGCTGCTTGAGCGAGGCCAGCACGGCGGCCCACTGGCTCTGCACGGCGCCCGCTCCACCCGCCGCGGGAGCGCCCCCCGATTCCGGAGCGAACCCCCCGCTCGGGGCAGCGGCCTGCGGAGCCTGCTGATGAGCACTGCCATCGGCCACGTGTTCCCCGCCGCCGGGCGAGGAAGCTGCCGGAGCACCGGGACGAGCGGCCTCGGGCCAGTCGTCACCGCCCTTGCCCGCAGCCGCCGGTGCGGCATGGGACTGCGCGACCGAGGCGGAGGCGCCCGCCACGTCACCGCCCGCCGCGGCGCCCGGCGCCGCTCCCGTACCGTGATGACCGCCCGCCTGACCGGAGCCAGGAGCACCGCCCTGACCCCCGGCATGCGCACCCGCGGAAGCGGCACCCGGGCGCGGGATGGTCACCGCGCCGGAACCTGCGGGCGGTGTCCCGGCAGAGGATGCTCGGGCGGCCATCTGGGCGACGGCGCCGCCGCGTTCGAGGCGCTCCAGGCGGGCCAGCAGCGCGCCCTCGCCCTGCGAGGCGCCCGGGAGCAGGACGCGCGCGCACATCAGCTCGAGCAGCAGGCGCGGCGAGGTGGCGCCGCGCATCTCGGTGAGGCCGGCGTTGAAGATCTCGGCGGCGCGCGTGAGCTCGGCGGGCCCCATCGAGGCCGCCTGCTGGACGAGGCGCTCCAGCTCGTCGGCGGGACGGTCGAGCAGGCCGCTGGAGGCCGCCTCGGGGACGTTCGCCAGGATCACCAGGTCGCGGAAGCGTTCGAGCAGGTCGGAGGCGAAGCGGCGGGGGTCGTGGCCGCCCTCGATCACCCGGTTGACCGTGTGGAAGACCTCGCCGCCGTCACGGGCGGCGAACGCTTTGACGACCTCGTCGAGCAGGTCCCCGTCGGTGTAGCCGAGCAGGGAGACGGCCTTGGCGTAGGTGATGCCGTCCTCCTCCGCCCCGGCGAGGAGCTGGTCGAGGATGGACAGCGAGTCACGGGCGGAGCCGGCGCCGGCGCGTACGACCAGGGGCAGCGCGTTCGGCTCGAAGGGCACGTTCTCGGAGGTGAGGATCTCCTCCAGCAGCGCCCGGAGCGTCGCGGGCGGCATCAGCCGGAACGGGTAGTGGTGTGTGCGCGACTTGATGGTGCCGATGACCTTTTCCGGCTCCGTCGTCGCGAAGATGAACTTCAGGTGCGGCGGGGGCTCCTCAACGAGCTTGAGCAGCGCGTTGAAACCCTCGCGGGTCACCATGTGCGCCTCGTCGATGATGTAGATCTTGTAGCGCGCGGAGACGGGGGCGAAGAAGGCCCGCTCACGCAGGTCGCGCGCGTCGTCCACACCACCGTGCGAGGCGGCGTCGATCTCGATGACGTCGAGGTGGCCGGGACCGGTGGGGGCCAGCGCGACGCACGACTCGCACTCGCCGCACGGGTCGGGCGTGGGGCCCTGCTCGCAGTTGAGAGAACGCGCCAGAATGCGGGCGCTGGAGGTCTTGCCACATCCGCGGGGGCCGCTGAACAGGTAGGCGTGGTTGATACGGCGCGTCCGCAACGCCTGCCGCAGCGGGTCAGTGACATGTTCCTGACCCTTGACCTCGGCGAAGGTCCCGGGTCGGTACTTGCGGTAAAGCGCAAGGCTCATACGACCATCCCGCCTGCGAGGGGGCTCTCAACGAAGAGACCCCCCGCACACCCGCCAGAGCCCGCTTATCCTTGCTGCCTTCCGGCCCTGGGGAGGTTCACAGGATGACGCCGCGCGAGGGGTCCCTGGACAGTCTAGCCGGACACCGCAGTGCTCGTGTCACCCTCGGGAACCCCGCGAAAAACATGGTCTGCGGACCCTCTGAAGTCAGGTAAGCTCGTCGACGGAGGATTCGCCTAGTGGCCGAGGGCGCACGCTTGGAAAGCGTGTAAAGGGCAACCTTTCGGGGGTTCAAATCCCCCATCCTCCGCCAGCTCAAGAGGGGTTGTGCCGTGATCAGCGGCACAACCCCTCTTGCTTTGGGTCTCAGCCGGCGTACCCGCGAGGCCCGGCACATCGACGCCGGCGACCACATCCATGGGGAAACCGGCATGTCGGTGACTGTGGTCCGCCGTCAGGCCGTCATCTCCGGAGAACCGACAGGCGATCGATCATCGCCGTGGATCGCCATCGGCTCGTAGCGCCTGTCGGGCCACGTGTCGGCGCGCGGTCCCCACTGTCCCCAGCGTCCCCGGATCGCTTCCCACTCGAGGAGTGATCGTTTCCCGGCATCGCCGGGCGGCCTCACACGTCAGGCATTCAGCGATCTTTGCACGGCGGCGTCCACCAGCTCGTGGATCTCCTGCTCGGTGAAGATGTCGGGCAGCGTCAGCCGCTCCACGATGAGCCAGTTCAGAGCGAGGTAGAGGAGAACCACCGAGGTCGTGTCGCCGGGCAGACCGGAGGCGGCGTGGTGGCCGATGTTGGCGTCGATGTCCTCTCGGATGCGCTTGGTCAGCACGGCGCGCAGCTCGGGGCGCCGAGTGGACTCAAGTCGGAGCTCGAGCAGGGCCAGGTAGCCGGAGTTGAAGGCGGAGACCCGGTCCACCAGTTCGTGCATGAGCTCGGCATAGCGAGTCTGGTCCTGCATGCCCTCCCGGCTGCGGGCGATCGTGGCCTCGTCGGGCAGCAACCGCTCATAGATACGCCCGCCGACCTGGGTGAACAGGTCGTCGCGGGTGGTGAAGTAGTTGGAGGCCGTGCCCGGGGGCACGGCCGCCTCCGCATCGACGGCCCGGAAGGTCAGCCCCCGCGCTCCTTCCCTGGCCAACACCTCGATGGCCGCGTCGATCAGCGCCTGCCGCCGCTCGGGATTTCTCCGCACTTGACACCACTCCATCTGTAGTACTACGTTCTTACCACTCCATACAGAGTACTACGTCGGGAGTTGATTGATATGCGAAAGCTTGTCTACTACGTCGCCGTCTCGCTTGACGGCTACATCGCGGGCCCCAACGCCGAGTTCGACTTCTACCCCGTGTCGGACCAGATGGCCGCCTGGATCAACGACCGCTACCCCGAGACGCTCCCCACCCACGTCCGCAAGCTTGTCGGCCTCGAGGGCGTGCCCAACAAGGTCTTCGACACGCTGGTGATGGGACGCGGCACCTACGAGCCGGCCCTGGACGTCCCCACCACCAGCCCGTACTCCCACCTGCGCCAGTACGTCGTCTCCAGCACGCTGACGATCGACGACCCCACGGTGCAGGTGGAGACCGGCGATCCGATCGAGCTCGTCCGGCGGCTGAAGGCCGAGGACACCGGCATGGACATCTACCTCTGCGGCGGCGGCAGACTCGCCGCCTCCCTGCTCCCGGAGATCGACGAGATCATCCTCAAGAGCTACCCCGTGGTGGCGGGGACGGGCATCCCCATGTTCTCCGGGCAGTTCCGCCCCACCCTGTTCACCCCCACCCGGCGCGAGTCCTTCGACAACGGCGCCCAGGTCACCTGGCTCACCAGGGCCTAGAACCGCAGGAGGAAAGCATGCATGTCAAACTCTCGGCCTTGACCGACCAGGCCAAGACCAACCGCCAGGCCCGATCGCCGCACCGGGACGAACACCCGGCGCGCGATCTCAAGCCCACGGGCCGGACCAATCCCTCCCGCCGCCCGACCGCCGCCCCTCGCCGCAGCGGGTACTGAGCGAGTCGCCGCTCCATCCACCACAACGACGAAGATCCCGTCCGCTCAATCGATCGGACGGGATCCCGTCAACTTCGGTCCGGCCGGTCCAGGAACGGCACATTCCGCCGGCGACACTGGCAGAGATCGCCGCCGTCCATCTTCCTCCGCATTGATGCGGTGCTCGTCAGCTACGATGACGGGCCGTGGGTACGGATTGGGCGCCCGCGGCCGTACGCGATGTCACGCGGAGGGACCCCGGCGAGCTCGTACGGCTGGCACGCGCCCACGCACGCCTGGCCCACACACTCGGTCACACGCTCCGCACGGACCCTCCTGGAGAGACGAGCCCGCCGGAAGAGACCGGCCACGAAACGATCCTCGCGCAGTGGCGGGACATCGACGAGCGGCTGCGCTCGCTGCTGGTCCTCGATCTGGACAACCCCCGCCGTGTCTCCGTCGTCGGAGCCAACCCCATCTTTCCGCCCGAGTGGCGGCAGGCGGCCTGGGCGACGTTCCTCCCCGACGAGCTGGCAGAGTGGTCGGTCAGATGGCGACACTGGTACGCCGAGACGGCCGCCGGCGGGTTCCGCCACTACCGCGACCGGCTGCGCACATGGGACACGAGCCACGTGCTCGCCGAAACCCAGGCTCATCTCCTCGCCACGGCTCGGGCCACCGTGGACCGCACAAACGCGTGGACCCGCAAACCCGCCTTCATCGAGGCCCGCCGTCGCGTGTTCGCTCTGCCGCCCTCACCCGTCGTGCCCTCCCCCCGGCCCGCCGCCGCGCGCGGTGGAGGACGACGGGCCGACGACCGGACAGCAGGAGCACCATGAGGCGGTGACGAGGCACGGCGTGCTGCTGGATCAGGCCGCGCGCGAGTTCAGCCGTACGGTGCCGGGCGCTTTCAAACGCAACCCGCACCCGTCACCGGCCCTGGAGGAACCCCCGCGAGATACATGGGTGGAGGAGTTCTTCGACTGGCTGGACCCGGTCGTACGAGCCGGTCACGGACTGTACCTCTGGCTCTGAGCGTCCCCACTGTCCCAGGGGCCGAACGCGCTCTCCAGGCAAGGGACAGGCCACCTGGACGGTCCCTCATGTCCCTGAATGATGGCGGCGACATCGCCCACTGAAGCCGGACCGCCATGACGTGCCGGAGGGTCAGAGCATGTTCTTGATCGGCTGAGGTGTTTCCGGCACGGGCCGGGCGAGGATCTCGGCGGCCTCCCCTGGCGTGAGCAGGCGGGCGTCGCGCAGGAGGCGGATGGACTCCTCCCACTGTTTCCGTGCTTCGCCGTGCCGTCCGAGGTCGTGCAGCGTGGTGCCGAACCACCAGCGGGACACGGCTTCCTTCAGGCGGTATCCCGACTCGCGGAGCAACCGCACGGCGGTCGTGTAGCTGTCCACCGCCTCGGTCAGCCGGCCGGCATGACGGTAGGCGTCGCCCAGCGAACCTTGCGCAATGCCCGCATCGGCGAGCGGGCCCACCTTCGGCCCCAGCCCCACCAACTGGCGTGCCTCCGCGATCGCCTCGTCGAAGCGCCCCTGACGGTAGTGGACATGCACCCGGTTGTTGCGGATCGTGGCCGTGGCCCCAGGGCGTTCGGCGTCGTCGTTGAGCTCCAACGCGGACTCCAGGTAGCCGAGTGCCTCGTCGAGACGGCCCGCGATCGTGTTGATGACACCGAGGTTGTTGAGCACACCGGCCTTCCGCCGAGGCAGGCCGGCACGGTCCCAGTCGGTGAGAGCCGTCGTCAGCTGCGCGATCGCGGCGTCATAGCGGCCCTGGTCTCGGTGGACCCAGCCGAGAAAGCTGCGGAGCTGGGCCTTGTCCTCCCATGCCGCGACGCCGTCGGCCACCTCGATGGCGCGCGTGTAGATGTCGGCCAGTTGCGTGTGCCAGCCCTGGTAGCAGAAGGGCCAGTGGAGCCCGATGGCCAGGCCGATGGCGGTCGCCGGGTCGGGGCCGTCCAGCGCCTGCTGGGCGGCGGCGAGCAGGTTGTCCCGCTCGTCGTGGACCCATCGTTCCGCCTCCGCCAGGTCCTTGAAGGTGCTGTCGGGCAACTCGACGGGGCATCGCAGTACGGGATCGCTGTTGAGCATGGTGCTCGCCATCCAGAGGGTGGCCAGGTAGTGGTGGAGCGCGCGGCGTACGGCGGTGGTGCGTTCCTCCTCCGGCAGGTCCTGGTGCGCGCGTTCGCGGGCGTACAGGCCGACCAGGTCGTGGAACTGGTAGCGGTCGGGCCCGGCGGGTTCGAGGAGGCGGGCGTCCTGGAGGCGTTCCAGGGCGGCTTCGGCGCGGTGGAGGGGCCAGCCGGTCAGGGCGGCGGTGGCGGCGGGGGTATGGGTGGGCAGGCCGAGCAGGCCGAGCAGGGGCAGCACGTGGGCGGCGTCACGGCCGGCGAGTTCTTCCCGGAGGTGGTGGTGGCTGACCGCGATGCTGGCGCGGACGGCCAGGTCGGCGTACTCCAGCACGTCCAGGCGGCGGGTGGCGTCGGCCAGCCGCGCTTCCAGGTCGGACAGGGTCCAGTCGGGGCGGGCGGCCAGGCGGGCGCCGGCGATCCGCAGGGCGAGGGGGAAGCCGCCGCACAGGTGGACGATCCGCTCGACCGCCTGCGGTTCGGCGCGTACCCGGTCGGGTCCGGCCAGGCGGGACAGCAGCGCGCCGGCGTCGGCGGCGGTCAGGTTGCCCAGGTGGAGGTGGCGGGCGTTGTCCAGGGTGGCCAGCGGGTTCCGACAAGTGATCAGAACCCGGCAGCCGGGTCCCGCGGGGATGAGCGGGCGGATCTGGCGGACGTCGCGGGCGTTGTCCAGGATGACCAGCAGGTTGCAGGTCGCGGTCAGGGAGCGGTAGCGGGCGGCGGCCTCGCCCGCGTCGGCGGGGACGGCGGCGCCGTCCAGGCCGAGGGAGCGCAGCAGGTGGCGCAGGGCTTCGGCCGGGGTCAGCGGGTCGAGCCCGGGGGTGGCGCCGTGCAGGTTGAGGTAGATGACGCCGTCGGTGAACCGGGCGGCCATGGCGTGCGCGACATGGACGGCCAGGGCGGATTTGCCGATGCCGCCGGGTCCGTCGATCACGGTGACAGCGGGTCCATGGGTGGGCCCGTCGGCGGGGCCGAGCGCGGTGCGCAGGCTGTGGATCTCGGTGGCGCGGGCGGTGAAGGCGTGGGTGTCGGCGGGCAGTTCAGCCGGGATGTACGGTCCGCTGACCGTGACCTGCTGGGCCGGGGTGGTCAGGTCGAGGACGGGGTCCTTGACCAGGACGGCCTGGTGCAGGCGGCGTAGCTCGGCGCCGGGTTCGACGCCGAGCTCGGCGACCATGATCCGGCGGGTGTCCTGGTAGACGGCGAGCGCTTCGGACGGGCGGCCGGCGCGGTGCAGGGCGAGCATGAGCTGGGCGGCCGGGCGCTCGCGCAGCGGGTGGGCCCGCACGTGTGCGGCCAGGTCGGCGGCCACCGCGTGGTGGTCGCCGGCGGCCAGGCGCAGATCGGCGTGGTCCTCCAGGACGGTGCGGTGTTCCTCTTCCAGCCGGGTGGCCTCGATGCGTGCCCACGGGGCGGTCAGTCCGGCCAGCGGCTCGCCTCGCCACAGCTGCAGGGCTGTGCGGAACAGGGCGTCCGCGGCCTCCGTGGCCCCCTGCGCCTGAGCGGTGCGGGCGCGTTTGACCAGGCGGGCGAACAGGTGGGCGTCGATGCGGTCGGGTTCGAGCGCGAGCCGGTAGCCACCGGGCACGGTCTGGATGATCTCTTCGGTGGCGTGCGATCCGAGGGCTTCCCGGATCTTGGAGACCACGATGTGGAGCTGTTTGGTCGCGGTCGCCGTGGAGCTGTCTCCCCAGATGTCGGTGAGGATCCGCTCGGCGTGTACGGCCTGCCCGGCGTCCAGGGCGAGTCTGGCCAGCACACCGATTCGTCGATGCCCGGCGAGCCGGACCGGATCGTCACCGGCCAGGACCTGCCACGGGCCGAGGAATCTGATCTCCAGCGTCACTAGGAGCGCTGCCCTCCTTCAACGTAGTCGGCAGTGAAATGGGATGATCGAACCTATTTGCGGCGATTGCCGATAAACGCCGTCTTCATCCAGGTTTCCGGCGTTTTTGTTCACATGTGCATGTCTAGACGTGCGGCCTTACAGGTGCCTTACAGCTGGCTCGCCGGCCACACGGATGGGATCGGGCCTCCGGTTGAAGGCGATCTGCAAGTCGTCCACCCGTCGCTGGAATGCCACGCTCACCGGGGAGACGAAACTTGTCGGGTGTTCACCTGACACCGTCACATTCCTGCCGTACATAGGCTCGTACCCCAGCCTGATAGGGAGGATTGTGTCGCGATCTCTGGGTCCAATACGATCACGCCTCCATCTTTGTATCGCACAGGAGGTCTCGTGACACACGTCAGACTGCTCAGGAAGCTCGCCGTTGTGGCCGCAACCGGCCTGATCGCGCTCGGCCTCGGCGCTGCGCTGGCCTCTTCCGCCTCCGCCGCGGAGAAAATCTACGGAACCCACCCCTCCGGCGAAATCTCCACCGGCCTTCAGTGGTGATTCCACGGTGCCGCCGGTCTCCGGCGGCCGGCTGACCCGCCGTAGCCACCGGCTTGCGACCGCGGTTCTCCCGGCACGCGTGGGTGCTGCCGACGGTTCCGGCGTGCTCACAGCTTGCTCTCCACGTCTCTGAACGGACTCGACCAGGTCCACAGACCCGCGCGTACCGCCACCTCGACGAAGAGCTCTTCGTGCGGCACCGACGCCTGGAGCGTGGGACGCCGAGCCGCCGAAGCTCGGGCCCGGCTGGAGGCCGATCGCTGGTCGGATCCGCGTCACCTCTGGGAGCCGCGCCTGGTGCCCGTCCCCGTCACGACGGCCGGGCAGTGGGCGGCCATGCGGCCGGACAAGCGCCCGCTCCAGGAGGAGCTTGACCTCCGGGACAAGGACCCGGCGTGTACCCACCGCGTGTGCCGCCCGGGTCGTCTGCTCCGAGGAAACCTGGTCGGACTGACTCATGGCCACGCGCGTCCACGGCCCCGGAACAGCGCGTGAACATACCGGCGGCATGCCGGTTGATATCGCTACACTTCCACCTTCGTTGACGAAACGGGGGGCGCCCCTCATGGGTCTGGAGATCAGGTTTCTCGGTCCGTGGGAGATCGCCGGTGACGTCGGGCCGGTCATGATCGCCGGGCATCGGCGGATCGCAGCGCTGGCCAGGCTCGCCCTGGACGCCGGGCAGGCCGTACACGCCGAGCGGCTCCTCTCCGACGTGTGGGGGCAGAGCTCGGCGGTCACCGCGGCCAAGCAGCTCCACATCGTGATCTCCAAGCTGCGCGAGACGCTCGTCCCGCACGGAGGTGAGGAGATCATCCAGACCGTGCCCGGCGGCTATCGGCTCGCCCTCGATCGTGACCGCATCGACGCCCACCTGTTCGTCCGCCTGGCCAAACGGGCTCGCACCGCCCACGCGCAGGGGGCGACGGCCGCCGCCGACGCGTCGTTCCGCCAGGCGCTGGGCCTGTGGCGCGGCCCCGCGCTCGCCGGGGTGACCGACCTCTGGGCCAGGGTCGAGGCGACCCGGCTGGAGGAGGAACGACTGGCCGTCCTCGAGGACCACCTCGACCTGCGCCTGGCCGCCGGGGACCACCACGCCGCGGCCGCCGAGCTGGCCGCGCACGTCGAGTCCCACCCGCTGCGCGAGCGGTCCGCAGCCCAGCTCATGCTCGCCCTCTACCGATCCTCGCGGATATCGGAAGCGCTGGCCGTCTACCAGCGCACCCGCCGGATCATGGTCGAGGAGCTCGGGCTCGAGCCCGGTGCGGAGCTGCGCCGCCTCCACCAGGCCGTGCTCGTCAAGGATCCCGTGCTCGACCTGCGTACCCCGAAGCAGGAGATCTCGGTGGGCGAGCCGATCGTTCCCGCCGAGCTTCCCGCCGACACCCTGGTGTTCACCGCCCGAGCCCTCGAGGTCGAGCGGCTGCGCGCCGCGCTCGGCGCGGACGGCGGAGCCCCCGTCACCGTGATCGACGGTCCCGGCGGCATCGGCAAGTCCGCGCTGGCCGTCCATGTCGCGCACGCCGTCGCCGACCGCTTCACCGACGGAGTCGTCTACGTCAACCTGCACGGATCCACCGCCGGGCGTGCCCCGCTGACGCCCATCGAAGCGCTGCGCCACCTGCTGCGCTCGCTGGGTCTCGACGGCACCGCCGTGCCCGCGGATCCCGACGAGGCGGCAGCCCGCTACCGGTCACTCACCGCGACGTGCAACCTGCTGGTGATCCTCGACAATGCGCGCGACGTGCGCCAGGTCCGCCCGATCATCCCCGCGGGTCACGGCTGCCGGATCATCGTCACCAGCCGCGAGCCGCTCACCAGCCTCGACAACGCACGCCACCTGCACCTCGGCACGCTCGCCGACACCGACGCGGACGCGCTGCTCAGCCGCGTCGCCGGGCTCGACCGGGTGCGGGCCGAGCCGGAGGCGGCCGAGGAGATCGTACGGCTCTGCGGCGGTTTCCCCCTCGCCCTGCGCATCGTCGGCGCCCGGCTGGCCGCCCGCCCCGACGGCACCCTGGCCGACCTCGCGGCCCGGCTCGCCGACGCCACCCGCCGCCTGGACACACTGGAGTACGGCGACCAGGCCGTACGCGCCGGCATCGCGGTCAGCCACCAGCACCTGCACGACGAGCCCACCGGCGGGGACGCGGCCCGCCTGCTCACCCTGCTCGGCCTGCTCGACCTGCCCACGCACACGCCCGCCGCCACGGCGGCCCTCACCGGCTGGCCGGAACACCGCGCCGAGGCCGCCCTGGAACACCTACTGGACGCCCGTCTGCTCGAACCCGCCGGCCCCCACCGGTACCAGTTCCACGACCTGGTCGGCCTCTACGCCCGGGAGCGGGCACACGAGGACCTCGCCGAAGAGGAGCGCGCCGCCGCGATCCGCCGCGCGCTCCATCACTACCTGGCCGCTCTGTATATGGCGACCCCGATCCTCAATCGCGACACCGTGCCGCGGCCACCCATCGAGGTGCCCGATGCCACCTTCAAAGACGCGGCGGAGGTGGGACGGTGGGTCGAAGCCGAGCGGGAGAACCTGCTCGCGGCCGCGCAACAGGCGTTGGCAGGCCCCGATCCCGCAACTGCCGTCGGCCTGGTCATCGGACTCCACTGGCCCTTCTGCTACCAGGGCTGGCACACGCAACTGGCCGACATCTACACGCGCGCCATCGCGGTGGCCGACCGCATCGCGGCATGGGAGGACAAGGCCCAGCTTCGCGCCTTCCTCACCTGGGCCCATCGCGACCAGGGCCGCTACGAAGCCGCGATCAGGCAAGGGGAGCTCGCTCTCGCGGACTGGGATCGCGCGGGCCTGCCCCGAAGGAAGGTGGCAGTGCTCAACAACCTCGGTGTCATCAACACGATCGAGGGCCGTCTCGACCACGCGCTCCCCTACCTCGAGGCTGCCTTGACCCTCAACGACGGCACCGGGCGCATAGGGGCCACGGCCGCACTCCGTACCAACCGGGCTCACGTCTATTACCGGCAGGGACGCTTCGACGAGGCGATCGAAGAAGTACGCGAGGCGATGGAGCTGTGGTCACAGGGGGGCAACCACGTCGGTGTGGGTACGGCCCACGACTCACTGGGCGACATCTACCGCCACGCCGGCCGTCTGGTCGAGGCGGTGGAGAGCTACACGGTGGCCGTACGGCTGCTCCAGGAGTCGGGATACCGTCTCGGAGAGGCCGTATCACGTTGGTGGCTCGGCACTGCCCTGCACGACCTCGGACGGCACGGCGAAGCGCGCAAGCAGTGGGAAGAGTCCGTCCGCCTCCTGCGCGAAGCCCGCCTCCTCGCTCCGGGCGAGGCGGCGACCCTCCTTTCCCAGCCGGTTCCCGACACCCCCGAGCCCGTCATGAACCATCTCTGATCCACGCGTCGCGTCGCGCCGTGGGCGCTTCGGCGTACCGAGTGGACGTCGTGGCCTAAGCGCTTCGGACAGGCCGCCGTCATGTCATGCCACTTCGGCTTTTCGGCCTATCGCGTACATGACCATGCGGGGCGACCCTATGCTCGGCGCGTCAATCGCTGCCTCTGAATCGGGAGGCTCGCAATGTCCGAGCCTTACAGCATCGAGGCGATGCCCCAGTCCGTGTCCGTGGCCAGGACCTGCATGTGGGTCCAGGCCGTCTTGGGGCTGGTGGGCCTGTTCCTGCTGTTCGTACTGCTGGGGAGCGCGCCGGCGGGCGCCGTGGGCGGGGCCTTGCTGGCCGCGCTCGCCGTCCCGCTGGCGACGATCCTGCTGATCGGGTACCTGGCGATGCGGATCCCGTCCCGGCGCGGCTGGGTACGCACTTTCGGGCTGGTCATCGAGTTCCTGCTCGTCCTGCTGGGCGTGTGGCAGCTCACCGACGGTGCCAGCTTCGGCAACGTGCTCGGCGTGGTGCTGGCCGGGGTCGTGTTCGCGCAGTTGTGCAGGTCTTCGTCCGCGATGTGGTTCGACCGGTGAACCGGTGGACGGTCCCCGGGCGTTCCCGGGACCGTCCGTTCAGGCGCCGACCAGGGCCTTGGAGCGGTCGGTCGCCATGTTGACGGCGAAGATGCCGAGGATCGTGCCGGTGACGTAGCGCTGCACGCGCATCCAGATCGGCCGGCGGGCCAGGAAGGCGGCCAGGCCGGCCGCCGTGAGCACGAACATGGCGTTGACCAGGGTGCCGACGGCGATCTGGACTGAGCCGAGCGCGAGGCTCTGCAGCAGCACGTCGCCCATCGCCGGGTCGATGAACTGCGGGAGCAGCGACAGGTACATGATCGCGATCTTGGGATTCAGCAGGCAGGTCAGCAGGCCCATCGAGAACAGCTTGCCGGGCCCCTCCACAGGGAGCTCGCGCGGCTGGAAGGCGGACGTGCCGCCGGGCTTGATCGCGTTCCAGGCCATCCAGAGCAGGTACGCGGCGCCGGCCAGCTTGAGAGCCGTGTACGCGGCCGGCACGTACGCGAAGACCGCCGTCAGCCCGAGACAGGTCGCGGTGAGATAGAAGGTGAAGCCCAGGAAGACACCCGCCAGCGAGATCAGCCCGGAGCGGCGGCCCTGCGTGATCGAACGTGAGACCAGATAGATCATGTTCGGCCCGGGCGTGAGAACCATGCCCAGCGAAACCAGCGCAACCCCGATCAATCCACCCGTCATATCGGCAGATTATCTGACAAATCCGAAAAAATCATGTGGCATCGATTGCGGTGCGTATTCGATCCGCCACGGGGGAGAACTGCGACGGGGGGGACACATGCAGTTCGACGACGACAAGCCACTCGACCCGTCGCAGGTCGAGGACGTGCGAGCCTCCGGTCCGCGCCCGGGCGGCGGCGGTGGCGGTGGCTTCGGCGGGATGCCGGGCGGCTGCATGCTGCCCATCGGCGGCCGGGGCGGCGGCTGCCTGCTGCTGGTCCTGGCCGTGGGGGCGATGTTCGTGTTCGGGGTCGTGCCCACGCCCTTCACCGGCGACGAGGGCGGGCAGCAGGGCGGCGGGCAGCAGCCGAGCGCCCCTCCCGCGCTCTCCCCCGGCGGCAACCTCGCCGAACGCTGCAAGACCGGCGCCGACGCCGACCAGTCGGAGGACTGCCGCGTCGTCGGCACGGTGAACAGCATCCAGTCCTACTGGCGGCAGGCGTTCGAGGAGGGCGGGCGCAAGACGTACACGCCGGCCAAGACCGTGCTGTTCACCCGGGCCGTCAACACCGGCTGCGGCGCGGCCGACTCGGCGGTGGGCCCGTTCTACTGCCCGGCCGATCGCAAGGTCTACCTCGACCTGACGTTCTTCGACACGCTCCAGCGCGACTTCGGGGCCGAGGGCGGGCCGTTCGCGCAGGCGTACGTGATCGCCCACGAGTACGGCCACCACGTCCAGAACCTGCTCGGCACCATGAACCGGGTCGGCCGCGACAACCGCCCCGGCGCCGACAGCCCCTCGGTCCGCCTTGAGCTCCAGGCGGACTGCTATGCCGGGGTCTGGGCGCAGAACGCGGTCAAGACCGGCTTCTACCAGGAGCCGTTCTCCCAGACCGACATCGACCAGGCGCTCAGCGCGGCCGCGGCGGTCGGCGACGACAGCATCCAGCGGCGTTCGCAGGGCCGCGTCACCCCCGACGCCTTCACGCACGGCACCTCCCAGCAGCGGGAGAAGTGGTTCAGCGTCGGCTACGACAGCGGCGCTCCCCAGAGGTGCGACACGTTCTCCGGAGGGATCTAGCCGGCGGCCCCGCCTCCTTTGGGAAATTCGGGGAAGTTGTCCTGCGGGCAGCGCCCAGAAGGGACGTCAGCATGGACTTCAGGGACCAGGTCGATCTCGACCCCTCGCAGGTGGAGGACGCCGGAAGCAGCGGCGGCGGCGGTGGCTTCTCCGGCTTCCCCGGCGGGATGATCATCGGTGGCGGCGGGATCGTCAGCCTGATCGCGCTCGTGCTGGTGTTCGTCCTGAACAACGTGGGCGGCGGCGGCGAGCCCGCCCAGCGGCAGCCCCCGTCCAACCTCTCGGAGCAGTGCCAGACGGGCAAGGATGCCGACCAGTCCGAGAAGTGCCGGGTGGTGGGCGTGGTCAACAGCATCCAGGACTACTGGAAGCAGGAAATTTCCGAATATCGGGTGGCCAAGACCGTCCTGTACTCGGGCCGCTTACGTACCGGCTGCGGCTCCGCCAGCTCGGCCGCCGGCCCGTTCTACTGTCCCGGCGACCAGCGCGTGTACCTCGACCTGAGCTTCTTCGACCAGCTCCACACCGAGTTCGGCGCCAAGGGCGGCCCCTTCGCCCAGGCGTACGTGATCGCCCACGAGTACGGCCACCACGTCCAGAACCTGCTCGGCACCCTCGACCAGGGCAGCTCCGTCCCCATCGAGCTCCAGGCCGACTGCTACGCCGGGGTCTGGGCGCAGAACGCGACCAGGACCGGCTTCTACGACAAGCCCTTCACCCGGGCGGAAATCTCCGAGGCCCTGGACGCCGCGGCGGCGGTGGGCGACGACAGAATCCAGGAACGCACCACCGGCAGAATCGATCCTGAATCGTTCACCCACGGCAGCGCCGAGCAACGCGTCAACGCCTTCCAGCGCGGTTACGAAAAGGGTTCGCCCGCCGACTGCGATCTCGGTGAACTGCGCTGACCGGCGCCGGACAGCGCGAGGAATCGGATTCTCTCCTAAAATCAGGGGGGTGATCTTCAAGCTTGTCGGCGACGGACGCCCTTATCCCGAACACGGTCTGACGCACCGAGAGTGGGCGCAGATCCCTCCACGGCAGGTCCGGCTCGACTCGTTGATCACCACGAAGGCCATGCTGGACCTGCACTCGCTGCTCGCCGCCGACTCCACCTTCTACGGGGACCTTTTCCCGCACGTGGTGCAGTGGCAGGGCGAGCTCTATCTGGAGGACGGCCTGCACCGCGCGTTGCGGGCCGCACTGCACCAACGATCGATCCTGCACGCCAGGGTCCTGGAGCTGCCCAACTGAGAAAGGAAAAAGGGAGGAGCCGGCGCATCACGGCTCCCCCTTTTTCTTATGCCGGGGACGGTTTTCAACATCGTTCTGGAGAATGCCCGGCGAATACGGTTACGGTTGTCAGCCCGCGCCTCGGGCATGCGAAAGGGCCCCCGAGATCTCGGAGGCCCTTCGGCGGATGGCGGTGGTGGTGGGATTTGAACCCACGGATGAGTTGCCCCATCACACGCTTTCGAGGCGTGCGCCCTCGGCCACTAGGCGACACCACCGCGCACGAGCTTACCGGATCCTGCGAGTGGCGAAGAACCGCTTTAGTACGTCGCCGCACTCCCCGGCGAGCACACCCATGACGACCTCGGGCCGATGGTTGAGCCGGCGATCGCGTACGACGTCCCACAGCGACCCCACGGCCCCGCCCTTCTCGTCGGTGGCGCCGTACACGATCCGGTCCACCCTGGCCAGCACGGCGGCCCCGGCGCACATCGTGCAGGGCTCCAGCGTCACCACGAGCGTGCAGCCGCTCAGCCGCCACTGCCCGCGCAGCGCGGCGGCCCGCCGCAGGGCGAGCACCTCGGCGTGTGCGGTCGGGTCGGCCGCCGACTCGCGGTCGTTGCCCGCCGCGGACAGCACCTCGCCGAGCGGGTCGAGCACGACCGCGCCAACGGGGATCTCTCCCCTGGTGCCGGCCGTGACGGCCTCCGCCAGGGCCAGGCGCATGGCGTCCTCGGGAGTCACCGCGAGCCCCGGGAGGCGGGATGCGTCACCGCAGCCGGTCGAGCTCGTCGGCGAACGACAGCCGCTCGGCGATCACCGACAGGATGTCGGCGGGCAGGCCCTCTTCCATGCTGAGCTCCAGCAGCTCCTCGGAGCTCACGCCCAGGTCGCTGAGCAGCTCGAAGTCGCCTGCCGGGCGCACGCCGAGTCCGTTGCCCTCCTTGTCGGGGGCCACGCCGGCGAACTCGGCGAACAGCTCGCCGAGGCTGTCGGCCAGGACCGCGTGCACGTCGGAGAGGAACACCCTCGGCTCGTCCTCGCCCCGGTATCGGGCGATGGCGAACCATTCGTCCTCGACCTCGACGCACAACAGGGCCAGCTCGTCGCCGGTGAGCCCCAGCGCCTCCGTGACCGCGTCACCGAAGTCGTCGACGATCTCGGCGCCCCCGAGATCGACCTCGGCACCGCTCCAGCCGTCGGAGGTCCTGACAAAAGCCGCAGAGAAGGTGTTGGACGCCATGTCCGCGCTCCAGGGGGGTCAGCCGAAGACCGATTCGATGGCACGCTCGAACGGCTCGGAGAAGCCGAGCCGCGCGGCGATGCTGGACAACACATCTTCGGGCAGCAGATCAATGTCGCCGGAGAGGATGCCCAGCTCCATCTCGTCCAACCCGAGATCAGCGAAGATCGACAGATCGCCCGCCGGCAGCACGGTCTCCTCGTCCTGGAGGATCTCGTCGAGCTCCTCCTCGTCCGGCACGGGCACGTCGAGGTAGTGCAGGACCTGGCGCGCCAGCGGGAAGTCCCACGAGGCGGCGATGTCGGAAAGGAACACGTCCACCCGGTCGCCCAGCACCCGCAGCGCCACGAAGAACTCGTCGCCGACCGCGACCAGCCCGATCGTGCCGCTCTCGCTCGGCTGCTGTTTCAGGGCATGGATGAGCCCCTGCAGGTCTGATGTGAGCGTGACAGGCAGCAGCTCGGCCTGCCAGCATTCGTCCTCGCGATAAACCACGATGGCGAAGTCGAGAGCGTCTTCGTCTGTCATCGCCATCCCCACCCGACCTCTGACACGACAGATATCACCAGCACCCAATCGTTCCAGAACCGGCCACTGGGCGTGTGCCTCTCGGGCCAAATTGTGATCAAAACCAAAGATGTGAGATCACGGTGACCCTGTGTCACGTTCCACCGGCGCCCGCCGCGACCTACCCCGCCGCCTGCGTTCGCCGCAGGTGGCGGCGGCTGCGGCAGCGTACGCCAGGAGATAGCGTGGTGTCCCATGGAGACCCTCGTCGTCGATCATCCGCTCGTGGCCCACAAGCTCACCACGCTGCGCGATGTCCGCACCGACTCGCCGACCTTCCGCAGGCTCGCGGACGAGCTGGTGACGCTGCTCGCGTACGAGGCCACGCGCGACGTGCGGGTCACCGAGGTCACCGTCGAGACGCCGGTCTCACCGGCCCGCGGCATCCGCCTGGCCAAGCCCGTGCCGCTGGTCGTGCCGATCCTGCGGGCGGGGCTCGGCATGCTCGACGGCATGATGCGGCTGCTGCCGACGGCCGAGGTCGGGTTCCTCGGCATGATCCGCAACGAGTCCACGCTCCAGGCCGAGACGTACGCCACGCGGCTGCCCGACGACCTGTCGGGCCGGCAGTGCTACGTGGTGGACCCGATGCTGGCCACCGGCGGCACGCTGGCGGCGGCCGTGCAGTTCCTCTTCGAGAGGGGCGCCGTCGACGTCACGGCCCTGTGCCTGCTGGCCGCGCCCGAAGGGCTGGCCCACATGGACAAGGTGTTCGCCAACTCCGGCAAGCCGATCCGCGTGGTCACCGCGGCGCTCGACGAGCGGCTCAACGAGAGCGGCTACATCGTGCCGGGCCTCGGCGACGCGGGCGACCGGCTCTACGGCGTGGTCTGAAAAGTACCGTTCCCGTCACGCGTAGTCATCGCTTCGTTACATACTGTGGTTGGGTGGGTACGAAGAGATGGAAGGCAACTTCCGCATGCGCGTGGGGGAGCACGATGAGCGATCACACCGAGGCGGATCCGACTCCGTACGCGGACGTGGAGACGGTGCTGTGCGACGAATTCGCCGGCGTCCACTCCGCGACCACCGTAACGCGCTGCGTGGAGGCGGCGCACTACGGCGCGCTGGAGGTCACCGGTTACGCCCATCCGAGCCTTGTTGAGCGCATCGCGCGCAAGCACCTTCACGTGCTGGCTCTGGTGGCCAGCGAACGCGGCTAAGCAAGATCAGAACTAACCGGCCAAGTTACCTTTACCCCGGCATCGAGGTGGGTAATGTATACGGCGGGTGGAGTGGGTAAGTGGCACGGAGGCGACGGTGCAGGTCAAAAAGGTCCTCACATACGGTGGTATCGCATTTGTTGCGTACTACCTGTTCGCGCGACCAACTGATGCCGCGGACGCGGTGAGAGGAGCGTTCGACACGGTGTTCAACGCGGCCGACTCGCTGGCTCAATTTGTGAACAGCCTCTCATGAGACTTGTGACCCACGGGGACTCAGCTCCATCGTCGGTCAACCGCTACCTCCTCCCCCACGAGCAACAGGTCATCATGGTGCGGCGGCATCCCGCGATTCTGCTGCGCCCCGTCGCCGAGGTGCTCGGCGGACTGATCATCGCCGGACTGCTCAGCAGGTTCTTCGGCGGCGGCGAGGCCGGCGGCACGGCGCTCGTCGTCGTGTGGTGGCTGTGGCTCCTGCTTCTGATCCGTTTTGTATGGAAAGTCGCGGAGTGGTCGGTCGATTACTTTGTGGTGACTTCGAAGCGTATGTTGCTGACCACGGGGCTCATCACGCGCAAGGTCGCGATGATGCCCTTGGGCAAGGTCACCGACATGAGCTTCCAAAGATCGCTGCTCGGGCGCATGCTCGGTTACGGCGAGTTCATCCTCGAGTCGGCCGGTCAGGATCAGGCTCTGTCAACGGTCGAGTACATTCCGTATCCGGAGACCTTGTACCTCGAGGTCTGCCAGATGCTTTTCCCAGGCAAGGACGACAGCGACGATTAATCTCCGCGTGGCAAATTCTTCACGCGGGGATACCAGATTCGGCTACTTCATGCAATCATTGCGTGTTGTTGACCCTTCCCCGCCTTGAGAGATGAGATGCCGAGTCAGGGAACCATCGGTGACCGCGTCCGAGGACTGCGGCTGAACAGGCGGATGTCTCAGGCCCAGCTGGCCGGACCCGACCTGTCTGACAGTTATGTCTCGCTCATTGAGTCGGGTAAGCGCACGCCGACTCCTGTGGTGGCCCGGCTGCTGGCCGAGCGGCTGGGATGCACGACCGAGTTCCTCCTTCACGGGATCGAGCCTCGGCAGCGCATCGACACCGAGCTCGGGCTGCGGCATGCCGAGCTCGAGCTGCAACACGGCGACCCGGCCATCGCCGCCGACCGTTTCACGGAGATCGTGAAGGCGGCCGACGAGGAGAACGCCATGCTGACCGCGCAGGCGCGGTTCGGCCGGGCGCGCGCGCTGGAGGCTCAGGGCCGGTTGGGTCAGGCGGTGGAGGCGTTCGAGCGCCTGCGCCGCGAGGCGGCCGCCCACCCCGAGCGGCTGGCCGACCTGCCGCTCACCATCGCGCTGAGCCGCTGCTACCAGCGGGCCGGCGACCGCCTGCGGGCCCGCGACCTGGCCGCCGCCGCGCTGTCGCAGGCCGAGCGGCTGTCCATCACGCAGGGCGAGCTCGCCACCGACCTGGCCGCCGTGCTGGTCGAGGCGCGCAGCGAGCAGGAGACCGACTCCCCCGAGCTGACCTACGCCAAGCAGGTGCTGGACGCCACTGGCGTACCTGAAGTTGTGGACCGTTCCGGAGAGATCCGGGCGTTGTGGCACGCGAGCGCCGCGGCGGCGGCGGGCGAGGACTCGGCCCTGGCCGTGCGCCTGGCCGACGACGCGATCATGGCGGGCCGGGAGACCCGGCTGGCGCTGCAGCTGGCGCGCGCCGCCATGCACTGGTCCAGGTTGTCGACGGCGCCGATCGGCGAGGCCGAGGGGCTCATCTCGGCGGCCGTCAAGGCGTTCGCCGTGTTCCCCGCCACCACGCGCGAGCACGGCGAGAGCCTCATCGTCCACGCGCGGGTCAAGCTGCGCGCCGGTGACCTGGCGGGCGCGGGCGAGCTGGCCGTGGTGGCTCTGGGGCTCGCACACGACCGTTCTGGCACGACTCCCGCCGAGGCTCACCTCGTGCTGGCGACCGTCGCGCTCGACCAGGGCGGCGACGCCGCGACGCACCTGCGTGAGGCGCACGAGCTGCTCCAGACGCTCGACCGGCCGGTGTTCGGGTCCGACCGGCAGGCCGCCCGCTGCTGGCGTGAGCTGGGCGACCTCTACGGCAGGGGCGAGGCGAGAGCACCGCAGACAGCCGCATATCGTAAAGCCCTTGAAGCTGCCGGAGTCCGCTCCGCCATGGCAGGGGTGACGATTGACGCCACAGTGTCTCGCTGAACCTCCGGGAGCTCCAGATTTGGCTTTTTGAGTCTGGAATAATTAGGGTCGACCAGTCATTGACTCATAGGATGATTGGTTTTCCCGGAGGAGGCGGACTGTGAGTCTGCGTACGGCGCAGCGGGCTTCGCTCGTCGACCAGGTGATCGATCAGCTCAAGGAGCAGATCACCTCAGGGTCGTGGCAGATGAACGGCAAGATCCCCACCGAGACGGTGCTCGCCGAACAACTCGGGGTGGGTCGCAACACAGTTCGTGAGGCCGTACGCGCGCTCACGCACGCGGGGCTGCTCGAGTGCCGTCAGGGGGACGGCACTTACGTCCGGGCGACCAGCGAGCTGTCCGGCGCGATGCTCCGGCGGCTGCGCCAGGCGGAGCAGCTCGAGATCCTTGAGGTACGCCGTGCGCTGGAGGTCGAGGCCGCACGGCTGGCCGCCACCCGGCGTACCGACGAGGACATCCGGCGCATAGAGGCGGCGCTGGCCGAGCGCGACCGCGCCTGGGAGCTGGACGACCCCGACTTCTTCGTCGAGGCCGACCTGGCCTTCCACATGGCCGTCGCACACGCCACGCACAACCTGGTGCTGATCGACCTGTACGAGGACTTCTCGGCGGCGCTGCGGGCCAGCATCACGGCCGCCGGGACGTCGCTCAACAAGAGTTACATCCCGCACGACGCGATCGCGCGGGCCATCGCGGCCGGCGACGCGGCCGCGGCCGAGCGGGCGGGGCACGCCTGCATGGAGCACATCCTCATCGCGCTCACCGACGCCTGACCCTCCGGCCTCCCCGTGAGGTTCAAGCCGGGCTTGTGCGGGTGCAGGCCCTCCCCCGGCACGCCGTACAGGGCCGGGTCGCGCACCCGGTGACCTCAGCACAGCGCGGCAGCGACGTCGGTCATTGGCTGGTCCCCTCCTCGCTGGAGACGAGCTCGTCGATCAGGTCGAAGAAGGCCCGGATGCCGGGCAGGTTGCCGCCCTTCGCACGAGAGTCGGCGAAGTCGGCGCTCGATCGCCACTCCACGATGTCCAGCCACTCGTCATCGGACACGCGGACCAGCTTGGCCCCCAGGAATCCGGCCCTGTCGGCCTGGAAGTCAGCGATCATCCCGGCCCGCGCCGCGAGCAGCTCGCCGGCGCGGTCAGGGGCCACCCGGAATCTGGTGAGTTCCACTGTCGTCGTCATACCACGGACATTATAGTAAGCATTAGTGACAATCAAGATTAGTGACCATGTGGAGAGTGCGTGGTGCGCAGGAGCCAGCGCAAGCAGCAGGATCCCGACCTCGGCGTGCTGTCCGGCCGGACACTTTTCAGCCTGCAGCGGGAGTTGTTCGCCAAGCTGGCCGAGCAGGGGCATCCCCGGCTGCGGCCCCGGCACGGCGCGGTGCTGGCCTACCTGGACGAGGAGGGCAGCCGGGCCACGGACCTGGCCGCGCAGTCGGGCCAGCACAAGCAGGTGATCGGGACGCTGGTGGACGAGCTGGTCGAGCTCGGCTACGTGGAGCGGCAGCCCGATCCGGCCGACCGGCGCGCCAAGCTGATCGTGCCCACCGAGAAGGGGCTCGACCACATGGCCAAGTCGGACGTCATCCTCGCCGACATGGAGGCGGCCCACGCGCGGGCCGTGGGCGAGCAGGCGTACGCGGAGTTCAAGCGGGTGTTCCGGCTGGTCGCCGAGCGCCAGACGGGGACCGGCGCATAGGGCTCAGGTCTGGCGCAGCGACATGACCAGGTAGCGGAAGGCGGGCTGGGCGTCGCCTGGGACGTCCTGGATGAGGGCGGGCCTGGTGGGCGACTCCAGGTTGATCCGGGCCAGCTCGGTCTCGATGCCGGTCAGCCCGTCGAGCAGGAACTGCGACTGGAAGGCGATCTGGATGTCGTCACCGCGCAGCTCGCACTCCACCACCTCGGCTCCGCGCCCGACGTCGCTGCCGCCGGCCTGGATCAGCACCTGACCCTGGCTGAACGACAGCCGGATCGCGGTGTTGCGCTCGGCCACCAGGGCCACCCGCTTGATCGCGCCGACGAACGGCGCCACGGCCACGTCGGCCCTGATCGACCAGTCGGAGGTCAGCCTGGCGCGGTAGTCGATGAACTGCTCGTCGAGCAGCCGCACGGTGGTGCTGCGCCCGACGCTCTCGAACCCGGCCACCCCGTCGCCCATCGCGATCGAGACCTCGCCGCCGCGCAGCGACTTGGCCACCTCGACCAGGACCCGCGCCGGGACCATGGCGGAGACGGCGACGTCGGGGACGGCCGGGCGCCAGGTGAAGTCGCGGGCCGCGATGCGGTAGCGGTCGGTCGCCGCCATGGCCACCGACTCGCCCTCGATGTCGACCCTGATGCCGGTGAGCATCGGCAGCGTGTCGTCGCGGCTGGCCGCGGGCGCGACCTGGCCGACGGCCGAGGCGAACACGCCGCCGCCGATGGCGCCGATGCTCGGCGGCATCGTGGGCAGGGTCGGGAAGTCCTCGACCGGCATCGTGATCAGCCCGAACTCGGCGCTCCCGCAGGTCAGCACCGCCTCGGGGCCCTCGGTGACGATCTCCACGTCGTCGCCGGGCAGGCTCCGGCTGATCTCGGCCAGCAACCGGCCGGGGATCAGCACGCGCCCCTCCTCGGCCACGTCGGCGTCGATCGCGGCCCGCGCCGAGACGTCGTAGTCGAACGCGGACAGCGTCAGCTCTTCGCCCGCCTCGAGCAGCAGCCCGGCCAGGACGGGCACCACGGGACGGCTGGGCAGCATTCGGGCAGCCCATGCCACCGCATCTGCCAGAACATCGCGGTTAACCCGGATTTTCACCTGATACCACCTCTTCGTCGCGCCGTGCCTCTATGAAAATAGCCGGTGCCACCGACAAGTCAGGGCGCTTCGAAGCAGGCTAACGGCTGTTGAGGTAGGCGAGAACGGCCAGTACGCGGCGGTTGTCGTCGTCGGACGGGACGAGACCGAGCTTGGCGAAGATGGCGGCCGTGTGCTTGGCCACAGCGCTCTCGCTGAGGTAGAGGCGCTGCGAGATCGCCGCGTTGGAGCGGCCCTCCGCCATGGCCTCCAGCACCTCGCGCTCGCGCGGCGTGAGCTCGGCCAGCGGCTCGTGCCTGGCGTTGCTGGCCAGGAGTTTGGCGATGACCTCCGGGTCCATGGCCGTGCCGCCCTCGGCCACCCTGCGTACGGCGTCGATGAACTGCTCGGCGTTGAAGACGCGGTCCTTGAGCAGGTAGCCGATCGCGCCCGAGCCGTCGGCCAGCAGCTCGCGGGCGTACAGCTGCTCGACGTGCTGGGACAGCACGAGGACGGGCAGCCCCGGAAGCTGCTTCCTGGCCGCGAGCGCGGCCTGCAGGCCCTCGTCGGTGAACGTGGGCGGCAGCCGCACGTCCACGATCGAGACGTCCGGGCGCAGCTCCAGCAGCCCCTTCAGCAGCTCGGGCCCGCTCTCCACGGCCGCCACGACCGTGAACCCGTGGGCCTGGAGGAGGTGGACCAGGCCGTCCCTGAGCAGGTAGAGGTCCTCGGCGATCAGTACGCGGTTCATCGGCACCAGGGTTTCACGAGGGTTCCCTCCGCCATGAGGCTGTCGCGGCCGTGCATGGTGGGAATGCGGTGGGCCATCACGTACATGATGACGCCGAGCGAGATCATGCCAAGGATCACCGGCCACTGCCAGACCTCGGGGAGGTGCAGGGCCAGGAACCAGGACTTCTCCTCGAATCCGATGATCTTGAAAATGGCGGGCACGATTCCCTGCGGGAAAGTGGGGCACCAGGCCGTGGCCCAGAAGAGGACGACCGTGGCCGCCTTCCAGCGCGGCAGGTTCGGCAGCGTGCTCGTCCAGTGCACGGGAAGCACGCGCGGCAGCTGCATGGTCACGGTGGTAGGGCCGCCCGGCGGGCTGTTCAGGGCCATCAGGCCGTCGAAGGCGGCCAGCCGCCGTTCGATCCCGGCCAGGCCGCTGCCCCTGGTCGGGTCGGCGCCGCCGAGGCCGTCGTCGGAGACCGTGACGCGCAGGTCGGAGCCGTTGGAGCTGATGTCCACGACCGCCTTGGACGCCCCGCCGTGCCGGGCGGCGTTGGACAGCAGCTCGCTGACCGCGAAGTACACCGCCGCCTCCACGGGCGCCTCCGGCCGGTGCGGCAGGTCGACGTCCACGGTCACCTGCAGCGGGCTGTCCATGGCCAGCGCCCGGACGGCGTCGGCGAGGCCGCGCTCGGCCAGCACCGGCGGGTGGATGCCGCGGATGACCCGGCGCAGCTCCGTGAGCGTCTCCGAGGAGGCGTCCCTGGCCTTGGCGAGCAGGGCCTTGGCCGCCTCCGGGTTGGTGTCGACGAGCTGCTCGACCGCGCCGAGCGTCATGCCGATCGCCACGAGCCTGGCCTGCGTGCCGTCGTGCAGGTCGCGTTCGATCCTGCGCATCTCGGCCGCCTGGGAGTCGGTGGCCAGGCTGCGGGTGCGCCTGAGCTGGATCACCTGGCCGGCCAGGCGGCTGGCCGCGGTCGCGCCGAGCAGCAGGTCGCTCCAGAGGCCGTACACGCGCAGGCCGCGCTCGGGGATCGCCAGGAACAGCGGCACCAGCGCCACCTTCACCGCCGGGTCGAGCAGCAGCCAGGCCTCGTCCCGCCAGGTCGCCGGGTCGCTGATCAGCCACTTCCACCGGTTGTTCCAGGCCGGCATGCGGGGCGTCCTGTAGAGCGTGCGCTCCGAACGGTACATCCCGTCGGCCTGCGGGACCGGAGGCGGGGGCGGGGGCACGTAGGGGGGTTCGACCTGGATGCCGGTCCACCGCGACACCAGCCGCCGGTTGTGCTCCGCGAGCCGCCTGACCATCATCACCTGCGGCGGGAACAGGAAGACCATGCCCAGCGCGAAGGTCAGGAGCAGCATGACAGCCGTCAGGGCGATCAGGGGCACCTGGACGAGGGCGAGCGCGAGCAGCGTCGCGATCTGGCCGTACCTCCGAAGCATGTTCCCAGTCTGCGTTACCGGGGCGGCGGCGGTCACTGCACCTAAGTACACCCTTGCCGGGCAGCTAGCGAGATTCCCGGACAGGACGCGTGTTCCTAGCGTCTAAGACATGAAAATCATCGAGGTCAGGAACCTGCGCAAGCAGTACCCGAACCACCTCGCGGTCGACGACGTGTCGTTCGAGGTGGCGGAGGGCGAGATCTTCGGCATCCTCGGCCCGAACGGCGCCGGGAAGACCACCACCGTCGAGTGCGTGGCCGGCCTGCGGGCACGCGACGGCGGCACCGTACGGGTGGCCGGGCTGGACCCGCAGGCGGACCGGGACGGGCTGCGCCAGGTGCTGGGCATGCAGCTCCAGAGCGCGGCACTGCCGGACAAGATCAGGGTGTGGGAGGCGATGGACCTGTACGCCTCCTTCTACCCCGACCCCGCCGACTGGGGAGAGCTGCTGGACAGGGTGGGCCTGGCGGACAAGCGCCACACCTATTTCAGGGAGCTGTCCGGCGGCCAGCGGCAACGGCTGTCCGTGGCGCTGGCCTTGGTGGGCCGGCCCCGCGTGGCGGTGCTCGACGAGCTGACGACCGGGCTGGACCCGGCGGCCCGCAGGGACACGTGGGAGCTGATCGAGCAGGTACGCGACACAGGCGTGACCATCGTGCTGGTCACCCACTTCATGGAGGAGGCCGAGCGGCTCTGCGACCGGCTCGCCCTCATCGACGCCGGCAAGGTGGTCTCCACCGACACACCCGCCGGGTTGATCAGGCAGGTGGGCGAGGAGCAGCGGCTGCGGTTCCGGCCGTCCGCGCCCATCGACGACGCCGTGCTGCTGGCCCTGCCCGAGGTGCGGGACGTCACCAGGAGCGGCGACCAGATCGTGGTGAGCGGCTCGGACAACCTCGCGACCGCCGTCACCCTCACCCTGGCCAACCACCAGGTCGTACCCGCGAACCTGCGGATCGAGCAGGCCACCCTCGACGACGCGTTCCTCGCGCTCACCGGAAGGAAGCTGTCATGAAGTTGCTGCTCCTGGAGGCCAAGCTGCACCTGCGGGACTGGCCGTCCCTGCTGTTCACCATCGGGCTGCCGGTCGGGCTCCTGCTCGTGCTGGGGCTCAGCATCCCGACCATGACGCAGCAGCAGGAGTCCGGCCAGCGGGCCGTGGACACGCAGATGCCGAGCATGATGACGCTCCTCGCGCTGCTGACGCTGGCCTGCACCGTCCTGCCCGGGGTGCTGGCCTCGTACCGGGAGCAGGGGGTGTTGCGGCGGATGTCCACCACGCCCGTGCACCCGGGGCGGCTGCTGAGCGTGCAGCTGCTGATCAACCTGGCGGTCGGGGCCGTGTCCACGACCATCCTGATCGTGACGGCCGCAGCGGTGTTCGGCTCGTCGCCGCCCAAGCAGTGGGTGGGGTTCGTCCTGGTCTTCCTGCTCGGCACCGCCGCGCTGATGGCCATCGGGCTGGTGATCGCCGCTCTCGCGCCGAACGGCAAGGTCGCTCCCGGGATCGGCTCGGCCGTGATGTTCCCGCTGATGTTCCTCGGAGGGATGTGGCTGCCGCGCGACCTCATGCCGGACGCGCTGCGCGCGGTCAGCGACTATTCCGTGGCAGGGCCGTTCGCCCAGGCGCTCCAGGACACCTGGGCGGGCCACGCGCCGCAGCTCGGGCACCTGGCGGTGGTGGCCGTGGGGCTGGTGGTCTTCGGCGGGCTGGCGATCCGGTTCTTCCGGTGGGAGTGAGCCCCTGCGACGGCCCGCCGTCACAGGGGCACGGCGGGCCACCGTCAGCGCCTGGCCCAGACCGGGCGCGCTCCCGTGACGTTGGTCATCAGGGAGTAGAGCGAGGACGACGCCGTGATGAACACGCGGTTGCGCTTGGGCCCGCCGAACACCAGGTTGGCGGTGGACTCGGGCAGTCGCAGCCGGGCGATCAGGGTGCCGTCGGGGTCGTAGCAGAGCACCCCCTTGCCGGCCGCGGTCCAGACCCGGCCGGCATCGTCGAGCCGGAGGCCGTCGAAGTTGTCCTTCTCGGCCCCCTCGGCGAAGACCTTGCCGCCGCCCAGCGTGCCGTCGTCGCCCACCTCGAACACCCGCAGGTGCCTGGCCTTCGTGTCGGCGATGTAGAGCCGGCGCTCGTCCGGCGAGAAGGCCAGGCCGTTGGGCCGGACGAAGTCGTCGGCGACGATGCGCACCTCGCCCGTGACCGGGTCGGCCCGATAGACGTGGCAGCCGTCGATCTCCTGCTCGGCGGCCACGCCCTCGTAGTTGCTGAGGATCCCGTAGGGCGGGTCGGTGAACCAGACGGAGCCGTCGGAGTGGACGACCACGTCGTTGGGGCTGTTGAACCGCCTGCCCTGCCAGCGGTCGGCGATCACCGTGATCGAGCCGTCGTGCTCGGTGCGGGTCACGCGGCGGTTGCCCTGCTCGCAGGAGACCAGCCGGCCCTCGCGGTCGAGCGTGTTGCCGTTGGTGTAGCCGGAGGGCTGCCGGAACGGGCCCACCGCGCCGGTCATCTCGTCCCAGCGCAGCATGCGCTCGTTGGGGATGTCGCTCCAGACGAGGAAACGGCCGGCCGGGAAGTAGACAGGGCCTTCCGCCCAGCGGGTGCCGGTGTAGAGGATCTCGACCTTGTCGTCTCCGCCGAACCCGGAGGCCCGCTCGTCGAGTACCTCGAACTCTGTGGGGATCGTGTCCGTCATAGCGCTAACCATACGGGGTTTGGTTGGACTGGCACATCTCCAGATAGCATTTGGTCGTGGATGAAATCGACAGAATGCTGATCGGGTTGTTGCAGGAGGATGCGACGCAGTCCTACGCGGTGCTCGGCAAGGCGGTGGGGTTGTCCAGCGGGGCCGCGCACGAGCGGGTGCGCAAGCTGCGGGAGCGCGGTGTGATCAGGCGGACCACGATCGAGGTGGACCAGGCGGCGCTGGGGCGGCCCGTGACGGCGTACGTGCTGGTCGACGGGGGGTCGTGGATGGGCGGCAGCGCGGAGGGGCTGGCGGGGATCCCGGAGGTGGAGGAGGCGCACGTCATCGCGGGGCCCGCGTCGGTGTTGCTGAAGATCCGTACGGCCGGCACGCGGGAGCTCCAGGACGTGCTGCGCCGGGTCTTCGAGGTGGAAAGTGTGACCGGGACACAGACGATCGTCGTGCTGGAAACGTTCTTCGAGCGAACCCTCAAGTAATCTCCAGGTATGACGAAGGTCGCCTGGAACACCAAGGAACTCACCGTCGGCCAGCTCGCCGAGCGCAGCGGCGTCGCCGTCTCGGCGCTGCACTTCTACGAGGCCAAGGGGCTCATCAGCAGCCGGCGCACGGCCGGCAACCAGCGCCGTTACCCCCGTGACAGCCTGCGCAGGGTCGCCTTCATCAGGCTCGCCCAGCGCATCGGCATCCCGCTGAAGGTCATCAAGGACGCCCTGGCCGAGCTGCCGGACGAGCGCACGCCCACCAGGGACGACTGGGCCAGGCTGTCGGCGGCCTGGCGCGGCGAGCTGGACGACCGGATCGAGCAGCTCCAGCGGCTGCGCGACGACCTCACCGACTGCATCGGCTGTGGATGCCTGTCGCTGGACCGGTGCCCGGTGGCCAACCCGCACGACCGGCTGGGCGATGAGGGGCCGGGCGCGCGACGCATCGACACCCGGCTGACCCCGCCTCAGAACTGCTGCGCCACCGCTCCCTAGCCGGTCCTGGCCGTTCCGGGCCGGTCCTGGCTGTTCCTCTGGCTGCCTCTAGCCTTTCCTGCCGTCTCTAGCCTTTCCTGGACTGGTCCTTGGCCGGCGGGACGATGAGGGTCGGCCGGTGGGCGTGGTGCAGCACGTGGTTGGAGACGCTGCCGAGCAGCACCGACCTGACCCCGGCCAGGCCACGCGAACCCGTGACGATCAGCGAGGCGTCGATCTCGTCGGCCACGTCCACGATCGTCTTCCAGATCGACTCGTTGTCGGCCACCGCCCGGTAGGTGACGTCGGCGAGCCCGGAAGCGATCGCCAGGTCGGCACCTTCCCGGGCGTGCTGCTCGGCCTGGGCGTGCGACTGGTCCTCCGTGTCCTGGTCGAGCACGCCGGCGGCCAGCGGGTATTTCTTGAGCTGGACCAGCAGCGGCTCCCACACCGTGACGACGACCGTGGGCTCGGCGGCGAGGTGCTTGGCGGCGAACTCGATGGCGGCGCGCGCGTCGGCCGAGCCGTCGTAGGCGACGAGGATGGTCATGGCGTTCTTCCCTTCGCTTCTCTCCCTCGTTAGAGCACCGGAGAGATCACGTGCCATCCCCGTGGCGAATGTCTACTTCGTCACATGTAGGTCCGGGTTTCGGTGTCACATGCTGGTCCTGTGAGCTGGGTGTTCCGGCGGTTCCACGCTCCGTGTCACCTTGATCGTTCCGTTCCTGGTGTCATTTCCTCGGCGTCCGGCGAAAAGGCAGCACCCGTGAAATCGGCCTTGGAGTCCATTGCTTTGCGGGTGCTGGAGCCGGGCGTTCAGCATCCGCGTACGCACCAGAGCGTTCCTTCGGCCAACTTGTCGCGCCGCACCCGGAGTGCAGAGCGCCATCAAGATCACGCCGATCAGCCTTGTCACCAGGGTGTTCGGCTGGTGAGAAGATCGGGGGTGCTCCGAACAGCAAACGCAGTACTCGCAAGACTGCCGGAACCGCTGCACGCACTTGCGCTGAAGCACCGTGAGCTGCTGAAGTTCGCGGTGGTGGGTGGAACAGCGTTCTTAGTGGACAACACGGTGTTCTATGCGCTGAAGCTGACCGTTCTGGAACCGAAGCCGGTGACCGCGAAGGTCATCGCGGTGCTCGTGGCGACGATCGTGTCCTACGTGTTGAACCGCGAATGGTCGTTCCGGACCAGGGGCGGCCGCGAGCGCCGTCACGAGGCGGCGCTGTTCTTCCTGGTCAGTGGCGTCGGTCTGGTGCTCAGCTCCGCGCCGCTATGGATCTCCCGGTACGCGTTCCGCCTGGAAACCCCGGACGTGAGCCTGGTGACCCAGGAGATCGCCGACTTCGTGAGCGCGCAGATCATCGGCACGCAGATCGCCATGGTCTTCCGCTTCTGGGCGCTCCGGAAGTGGGTCTTCCCCGACGAGAAGGCCCAGTCCGGCCGCGTGCGACTGACTCCCACTCCCGATCCCACGGACGAAGCGGCTTGATGGCAGCGAATCCGGCAGCCGTTTCGGCGGTTGGACGGGTTCATGCCGCTGCCGCGCCCCACGGGCTCGGACCAGGCTCATGATCAGCCGGAATCACGGAACCTACAGGCCGGCACGCTGCTAGTGCTGGGCCATGTCCACGAACCGGCTGTAGTGGCCCTGGAAGGCCACGGTGACCGTGGCGGTGGGGCCGTTACGGTGCTTGGCCACGATCAGGTCGGCCTCGCCGGCCCTCGGCGACTCGCGTTCATAAGCGTCCTCACGGTGGAGCAGGATGACCATGTCGGCGTCCTGCTCGATCGATCCGGACTCACGCAGGTCGCTGACCTGGGGGCGCTTGTCGGTGCGCTGCTCGGGACCACGGTTGAGCTGGGAGATCGCGATGACCGGGACCTCGAGCTCCTTGGCCAGCAGCTTGATGGCACGCGAGATCTCCGAGACCTCGTTCTGGCGGCTCTCGGTCTTCTTCGGCGAGCTCATCAGCTGGAGGTAGTCGATGACCACGAACCTCAGGTCGTTGCGCTGCTTGAGCCGCCGGCACTTGGCCCTGATCTCCATCATCGACATGTTGGGCGAGTCGTCGATGAACAGCGGCGCCTCCGCCACCTCGCTCATCCGGCGGGCCAGGCGGGTCCAGTCGTCGTCGCCCATCATGCCCGAGCGCATGGCGTGCAGCGCCACGCGGGCCTCGGCGGACAGCAGACGCATGGTGATCTCGTTGCGGGACATCTCCAGGGAGAAGATGACCGTGGTCATCCCATGCTTGATCGCCGCGGAACGGGCGAAGTCGAGGCCGAGCGTGCTGTTGTGGGTGGGGATGCACGACCTGCTCGCGAGGTAGAGGTGGTCGGCGTTGTCGACCTCGACGCAGCGGACGGGCCGCGACGGGATCGGGCGTACGGCCACGATGTGGTGGACCGGCGGGGCGGGGTGCTCGGGCTCTTGGGGGGCCACGAAGTCGATCACCTGGCGGGTGCGGCCGCCGGCCGCCTGCTCGGTGCGCATCGTCGCCCGGTGCCCGAGGGTCTGGACGAGCTCCAGCGCGTCGTCCGCCAGGCGCCGGTCGGTCAGGGCGAGCTGGACCTGCCCGCCGGTGCTGCCGGGTGCCGGGCCGAGCAGGCCTGCCAGCAGGTCGAGCCGCTGCTTCTCCGAAGCGCGCAGGTAGCGCTCGGGGATGTGCTTGTCGTGGAGGACGCCCAGCTCGCGCAGGAGGTCGTGCATGGTGCCGTCGCCCTCGCCCGCGGCCAGCCAGGCGCCGAGCGAGTACGGCGGCAGCGGCAGGTCCTGCTCGGCGAGCTCGAAGGGGGCCGCGACCGCCACGGCGTGGCCCGGCCGGTCGTCCGGTGTCGTGCCGCGGAGCGAGGCGGCGAGCTCCTCGGTGGTGAGCACGCTCCGGTGAGCGGCCGTCGTGCGCCACTGGTGCCGGGCGTCGGCGACGATCACCGTACCGTCGCCGAACTCCACCTCGTAGCACGGCCGCCCGTACAGCACCTCGGTCGCTGCGACCACCCTGGTCGGTCTCCCGTCGGCGCCGATGAGCTGGTCGCCCACCTCGACCTCGCCCATCGTCGTCCAGCCGGTCGGCGTGGGCAGCGGGGTGTCGAGGTCGAGGGCCTTGCCGATCGCGGGCCGGGCGGCCACGACGATCATCTGGCCCGGGTGGAGGCCGTTGGTGAGCTGGTCGAGGTCCGCGAAGCCGGTCGGCACGCCGACCATCTGGCCGCCGCGGCTGCCGATCGCCTCCAGCTCGTCGAGGGCGCCGGGCATGATGTCGGCCAGCGGCGCGTAGTCCTCCGAGGTGCGGCGCTCGGTGACCTTGTAGATCTCCGCCTGCGCGCGGTCGACGAGGTCGTCGACCTCTTCGTTCTGGCCGCCGTAGCCGTAGGAGACGATGCGGGTGCCGGCCTCGATGAGGCGGCGGAGGATGGCCTGCTCGCGGACGATCTTGGCGTAGTAGCCGGCGTTGGCGGCCGTGGGCACGACGGCGGTGAGGGTGTGGAGGTAGGCGGCACCGCCCACCCTGGCCATCTCGCCGCGCTTCTGCAGCTCGTCGAAGACCGTGACCGCGTCGGCGGGCTCGCCCCGGCCGTAGAGGTCGGTGACGACGTCGTAGACCATCTGGTGCGCCGGGCGGTAGAAGTCGTCGGAGCGCAGGATCTCCACGACGTCGGCGATGGCATCCTTCGACAGCAGCATGCCGCCGAGGACCGACTGCTCCGCCTCGATGTTGTGAGGAGGTGTGCGTTCGAAACCCGGGCCTCCGCCGGCCTCTTCGTCAATGCTCACCGCGCCCCCTCAACAAACTTGCAGGCGGTCGCACCACCCCCACTTGTAGTCGACCGGTCTGACAGTTTCGCGGAGTCGCGGCCCGTCGGCAACGTGGCCTGTGGACAACCCTGTGGTCAAGCTGTGCACTATCGCGCCGAGGGTGTGAACGGCCTGTGGACGGGCCTGGGGATAACTCTTTCGGATATCCACCGAAGCCAGTGTGAGCAGGGCGAACGGTGTCCACCGGCTGTGGAGGAAAGAAAGTTGGCCCGACACGCCGTGTAATGGCCATAATGGACAAATGCCCATTACACCCAGAGACCGGGAGATCCTGCGGCTGGCCGTGCCGGCGTTCGGGGCGCTGGTGGCCGAGCCGCTCTTCCTGCTCGCCGACTACGCCATCGTGGGGCACGGGCTCGGCACCACGGCCGTGGGCGCTCTGGGCGTGGCCGGCACGGTGCTGGCGACGTTGGTGAACCTGTGCGTCTTCCTGGCCTACGGCACGACGGCGTCCGTGGCGCGCCAGACGGGGGCGGGCAACCACGCGCGGGCCATGCGCAGCGGTGTGGACGGCATCTGGCTCGCGCTGGCCATCGGGGTCGCGCTGATCGTGGTGTGCTGGCCGCTGGCGCCGGCGATCGTGGAGCTGTTCGGGGCGGTCGAGACGCAGGCCGCGCAGGCCGTGACGTACCTGCGGATCAGCCTGCTCGGCACGCCCGGCATGCTGGTCGTGCTGGCCGGGACCGGGGTGCTGCGCGGGCTGCAGGACACGGTGACGCCGCTGGCGGTGGCCGGGGGGTCGTTCGCGGTGAACGCGGCGCTGAACGCCTGGTTCGTGCTGGGGCTGGGGTGGGGCATCGCGGGGTCGGCGTGGGGGACGGTGCTGGCGCAGACCCTCGGCGCGGCCGTCTACCTCGTGGTGGTGGCGCGCGGGGCGCTGCGGCTGGGGACGCCGCTCACGCCCAGCATGAACGGGGTCAGGCAGGCCGGTACGGCCGGGTTCGCGCTGCTCATCCGTACCCTTTGCCTGCGTATCGTGCTGGTCGTGGCCACCGTGATCGCCACCAGGATGGGCCGGGCCGAGCTGGCCGCGTACGCCCTGGCCACCCAGGTGTGGACGCTGCTCGCCTTCGCCCTGGACGCCATCGCCATCGCGGGCCAGGCCATCACCGGGCGCTCGCTCGGCGCGGGGGACGTCGCCGCCACCAGGGCCGCGACGAAACGGATGGTGCAGTGGGGCATCTGGTCCGGCGCCGTGCTCGGCCTGCTCGTCCTGGCCGCCAGGCCGCTGCTGCCCGCCCTGTTCGACGCCGACCCGCAGGTCGCCGAGTTGCTGCTGGCCCTGTTGTGGCCGGTTGCGCTGTTCCAGCCGGTGTGCGGGGTGGTGTTCGTGCTCGACGGCGTGCTGATCGGGGCGGGCGACCAGCGTTACCTGGCCTGGGCGGGGGTGTGGACGACGCTGGCGTACCTGCCGGCCGCCCTGCTCGCCGCCGGTCTGGGGGTCGTCGCCCTCTGGTGCGCGCTGGGCGTGTGGATGGTGGCACGCCTGATCACCCTCGTCCGCCGCGCGGCCGGCCCTGCCTGGCTGGTGACCGGGGCGTGACTGTTTCGTGCTTGCTGTTGTCCAAGGGGTGAGACATTGTGGGCGAGTTCCCTGAGCGGGGTGTGTCCCTTGTCCACGATTCTGCGAAGACTGCCACCTTCCGAAGCGACTGGCCTGCGCACCGGCGCCCGGCACAGCCTGGCCGAGCTCTACCGCCCGGCCGACCTGGTGGTTCTCGGTCTCGGCGTGATGATCGGCGCCGGCATCTTCAGCATCGCCGGCGAGCAGGCCGCCACCGCGGCCGGCCCCGGGGTGATCCTCTCCTTCATGATCGCGGGTATCGCCTCTCTGCTCGCCTGCCTCTGTTACGCCGAGCTGTCGTCCACGATGCCGACCTCCGGCAGCGCCTACACCTTCACCTACGTCATCTTCGGCGAGGTCTGGGCGTGGATCATCGGCTGGGCGCTGATCCTCGAGCTGCAGTTCGCCGCCGCGGTGGTGGCCAGGGCCTGGGCCGGGATCGCGGTCGGGGCGGTCACCGCCTTCGGCGTCCGCGTCCCCCAGGAGGCGCTCGTCCAGGACCTCCTCGTGCTCGTCATCCTGGTGCTGCTCACCGGCATCGTGGCGCTGGGCGCGCGGATCGGGCTGCGGGCGCTGTGGATCATGGTGTCGGCCAAGCTGCTGGCCGTCGGCGCGGTCATCGTCGTCGGGCTGGCGTACGTCGACGTGGCGAACTTCGGCGAGTTCTACGTGCCGCCGAAGCCGCTGGACACCGCGCCGGCCACCGTACTGGGGATCTTCGTCGGGGAGGGCCAGGCGTTCGGCTGGTTCGGGATCTTCGCGGCGGCCTCGGCCATCGCGTTCGCGTACATCGGGTTCGACATCGTGGCCACCTCCGCCGAGGAGACCGTGAACGCGCCCAGGGCCGTGCCGAAGGGCATGATCCGCAGCCTGGTGATCGCCACGGTCATCTACCTGGCGGTGGCGCTGGTCATGGTGGGCATGGTGTCGTACACGAAGATCTCCGCGCAGGCGCCGCTGGCCAGCGCGTTCCGGGCGGTCGGCGTGGACTGGATGGTGCACGTCATCGACGTCGGGGCGGTGCTCGGGCTCACCACGGTGATCCTGGTGCTGATCGTGGGGCAGACGCGGGTGCTGTTCTCGATGGCCCGCGACGGGCTCATCCCGCGCGGACTGGCCACGGTCAGCCGCCGCTACCACACGCCCACGCGGGTGACGCTGGTGATCGGGCTGGTGGCGATCGTGCTGGCCGAGTTCGTGCCGGTGATCCAGATGCGGGAGCTGGTGGTGATCGGGACGCTGTTCGCGTTCGCGTTCGTGGCCGCGGGGGTGATCGTGATGCGGCGGCGCATGCCGCACCTGGAGCGGGGGTTCCGGGTGCCGCTCTCGCCGCTGCTGCCCGCGCTGTCGCTGGCGGCCACGCTCTGGCTCATGGTCAATCTGCGTGTGCTGACCTGGGCCTGGTTCGCCCTGTGGATGGCCTTCGGCCTGGCCGTCTACCTCGCGTACGGCCGCCGCCACAGCCTCCTGGCCCGCCCGCGCACCCCGGAGAGGCCGGCACACGGGCGGCACCGCCGGTAGAGCCACCCGGGATCGCACCGGGCGCCGGACGCCGCTCACACAGCCGCACCGTCGCCGGAACCCACCTGCACGACCGCACGGGCGCCGCCCGTGTGCACGCGCTAGAACCGCCGGGACTCCAGCACGCTGCGCAGGAACTCCTGGGTCCGCTCGTGCTCGGGCGCGGTGAAGATCTGCTCGGGCGGCCCCTTCTCCAGGAGCACCCCGCCGTCGAGGAAGCACACCGTGTCGGAGATGTCCCGGCAGAAGCCCATCTCGTGGGTCGTGAGGATCATCGTCATGCCCGACTCCTTGAGCTCCCTGATGATCCCCAGCACCTCCACGACCAGCTCGGGGTCCAGTGCCGAGGTGACCTCGTCGAGCAGCATCAGCCTGGGCTGCGTGGCCAGCGCCCTGACGATGGCCACCCGCTGCTGCTGCCCGCCGGAGAGCTGGTCGGGGTAGGCCCGCGCCTTCCCCGCCAGCCCGAACCTGGCCAGCAGGTCGTACGCCTGCTCCTCCGCCTGCCCCCGCGCCACCCGGTGCACCTGCCGGGGCGCCAGCGTGATGTTGTCCAGCACGGTCATGTGCGGGAACAGGTTGAACGCCTGGAACACGATGCCCAGCCGCTTGCGCACGTCATCCACGTTGGTGCGGGGGGCGGTGATCTCCTCGCCCTCCAGGTAGATGGCGCCGTCGTCCACCGTCTCCAGCAGGTTGACGCAGCGCAGGAGCGTGGACTTGCCCGACCCCGAGGCCCCGATCAGGCTGACCACCTCGTGCGGGCGCACCTCGAGATCGATGCCGCGCAGCACGTGGTGGCCGTGGAAGTTCTTCCACACCCCCTCGATCGTCAGCAGGCTGTGTCCGATTGTTCGCTCGCTCATGCTCCGCGCCTCCTGCGGGTGCGGGCGGCCAGGTGGTCGGTGAACCTGGCCAGCGGGATCGTGAGCAGGATGAACAGCAGCGCCGCGGCCAGATAGGCCGTGTAGTCGAACGTCCGGGCCACGTGGATCTGCGCCTGCCTGAGCGCCTCCAGCGGCCCGATGGTGGCCACCAGCGCGGTGTCCTTCTGCAACGAGACGAACTCGTTCAGCAGCGGCGGCACGACCCTGCGGGTGGCCTGCGGCAGGACCACGAACCGCATGGTCTTGGCGTGGCTCAGCCCGAGCGAGCGGGCCGCCGCCACCTGGCTCGGGTGCACGGACTCGATCCCGGCCCGGAACACCTCCGCCACGTACGCGCCGTACGAGAGCGTCAGCGCGATGATGGCCAGCGTCACCAGATCGGTCGGGATGCCCTGGAGCCGGAGCGCCGGCAGCCCGAACCCGATGAGGTACACCACCAGGATGGTCGGCACGCCGCGGAAGATGTCGGTGTACAGCGTGGCCAGCGCCCGGATCGGGAAGAACGCCGGCGTCCTGATGCCCCTGGCCAGCGCCACCAGCAGGCCCACGACGAGGATCAGCGGCTCGGCGATGAGGAAGATCTTGATGTTGAGCAGGAAGCCTTCCAGCACCTTGGGCAGCGCCTCGGCGAACTCATCGGCGTCGAAGAACGTCTCCCGCACCCGGGGCCAGCCCGGCGAGCTGGTGGCCACCCACACGACCAGGACGACGAAGACCACCGTCGAGGCCGTCGCGATCGAGGCCGAGCGGCGGGCGTGCGACCTGCGTACCCGCTCCCGCTCGGCCTGCCGCTCCGACTTGACCCACTCGCTCATCGAAGCTCGGGGGCGCCCGCCGCCGAGCCGAGCCACTGCTGCTCGATCTTGGCCAGCTCACCCTTCGACTTCAGCGCGTCGACGGCCTTGTCCACGCACGGCTTGAGCGCGCTGCCCTTCTCCATGACCAGCCCGAACTCCTCCGGCGTGCCACTTGTCGAGCTGAACTGGCCCACGATCCTGGAGTTCTCCACCTGCGCGGCCGTCACGTAGAACGCCGTCGGCAGGTCCACGACCAGCGCGTCCACCTGATTGTTCTTCAGCGCGTTCACGGCGTCGATCTGCTCGTTGTAGACATTGGGGTCGTCGGCGGGCTTGATGACGTTCTGGACGGCGTCGAGCGAGGTGGTGCCGACCTGTACGCCGATCTTCGCGTCCTTCAGCTCGGCCAGGCTCTTCGCCCCCGCGAACTTGCCGCTCCCGACCGTCACGACGGCCTGCTTGACCGTGTAGTAGCCCTTGCTGAAGTCGACCGCCGTGGCCCGATCAGGCGTGATCGACACCTGGTTGACGTCGAAGTCGAACTGCTTCTCCCCCGGCGCGAACGCGGCGTCGAACTTCACCGTGTTCCACTGCACCTCGCTGCGATCGAAGCCGAGCTCCCCCGCCACCGCGAACGCCACCGCGCTCTCGAACCCCTGCCCGTTGCTCGGGTCGTCGTCCTTGAACCACGGCTCGTACGCCGGCTTGTCGGTCCCGATGGTGAGCTTGCCCGGGGTGACGAGCTGGAGTTGCTCCTTGGTGCACGCGGTGGACGTGGTGGGGGCGGCGGCCGTGGTGGCCGGGTCGTCGACCGGTGCGCAACCCACCAGGGCCACGGCCAGCGCGAGCAGCATCAAGGGACGGGCCATGGCCGTGCCTCCAGGGGGAATGCCGAAAGAACGAGGGCATTCTACGCCGCCCGGATAGGGAATTACGTCCCCGGGTGCCCGCTCACCACGGCGATCGGCCCACGTGGGCTCGCGTAACGGCGACCGGCCGGTGAAGGGTCAGCGACCGTTTCCTGGAAAGGCCTCACGAAAGCCCGGCGAAAAAACGGAAGGCCCCCGCGCGGAGCGGGGGCCTTCCGGTCGAACTCAGCTGGCGACGACCTCGACATCCACGGAGGCGGAGACCTCCGGGTGGAGCTTGACGGTCACGCGGTGGGAACCGACGCTCTTGATCGGGTTGACGATCTCGATGCGGCGGCGGTCGAGAATCGGGCCACCGGCGGCCTTGACGGCGTCGGCGATGTCGCCCGTGGTGATCGAGCCGAACAGGCGGCCGGAGTCGCCCGCACGGGTGGCCAGGCGGACGCGCAGCGCGCCGAGCTGGCCGGCGACCTCCTTGGCGGTGCCGAGGTCGCGGATCTCGCGAGCGTCGCGAGCCTTGCGGATGGTCTCGATCTGCTTCTCGGCGCCCCGCGTCCAGCGCATGGCGTAGCCGCGCGGGATGAGGTAGTTACGGCCGTAGCCGTCCTTGACCTCGACGACGTCGCCAGGGGTGCCGAGGCCGGAGACCTCGTTGGTGAGGATGAGCTTCATATCGACAGGCCTCCTTAGCGCGCGGTGCTCGTGTAAGGCAGCAGGGCCACCTCACGCGCGTTCTTGATCGCGGTCGCCACGTCGCGCTGGTGCTGGGTGCAGTTGCCCGTCACCCGGCGCGCACGGATCTTGCCGCGGTCGGAGATGAACTTCCGCAGCAGCGCCGTGTCCTTGTAGTCGACGTAGGAGATCTTGTCGTGGCAGAACAGGCAAACCTTCTTCTTGGGCTTGCGCAGTGCCGGCTTTGCCATCGTGGTGCTCCTTTCAGAGCCCCGCCTTCAGGGCGGGAATGGACTCGGGCTTGTGGACTGGATTTAGAAAGGCGGTTCGTCGCTGAAGTCGTTGCCGCCGCCGCCGAAACCGCCGCCGCCACCGCTCTGCTGACCACCGCCGCCGCCACCGAAGCCGCCGCCACCGCCCTGGTAGCCGCCGCCCTGAGGCGGGGCGGGCGACGCGGAGGCCCACGGGTCGTCGGCCGGACCGCCGCCGAAGCCGCCGCCCCCGCCGCCACCTTGGCGGGAGGTGCGGTTGACCTTGGCGGTGGCGTTGCGCAGAGACGGGCCGACCTCGTCGACCTCGACCTCGTAGACCGTGCGCTTCTCGCCTTCCTTGGTCTCGTAAGACCGCTGCTTGAGCCGCCCCTGCACGATGACCCGCATGCCGCGCTGGAGGCTCTCAGCGGCGTTCTCCGCCGCCTGCCGCCACACGTTGCAGGTCAGGAAGAGGCTCTCGCCATCCTTCCACTCGTTGGTCTGTCGATCCATGAACCGCGGAGTGGACGCGATGCGGAATCGAGCCACCGCTTGCCCCGTCGGGGTGAAGCGCAGCTCCGGGTCGTCGACCAGGTTGCCGACGATGGTGATTACGGTGTCGCCTGCTGCCATGGCTAGCGCTCGCCTTCCTGCACGCCTTCGCTTGGGTTACGGCTCAGAGTACGGGGCTTCCCCGACAAAAGCCGGAGGTTAGTGCACGTCCGGACGCAGGACCTTGGTGCGCAGAATGCCCTCGTTGAGGTTCATCTGCCGGTCGAGCTCCTTGACCGTCGCGGGCTGCGCGGACAGGTCGATGACGGCGTAGATGCCTTCGGACTTCTTGTCGATGTCGTAGGCAAGACGGCGACGGCCCCAGACGTCGACCTTCTCCACGGTGCCGCCGTCGTTGCGGACCACGGTGAGGAACTGGTCGAGGGACGGCGCGACGGTGCGCTCATCGAGCGAAGGGTCCAGAATGACCATTACTTCGTAACGACGCATGCGGGACTCCAACCTCCTCTGGACTCTTGCGGTCACGACACTCTGCCGTGACAGGAGGACGCTGACGTCTGAACCCGGGCGGCCCCTTTCGGCACCCCGGGGCGATGGATCACCCATCACAACGCAGCTTGCCCAGGTTACCAGCCGCGAGTAGGTGGGAAGGCCTGTAGGAAACCAAGGGGGTGATGGTTGTGCCACATGTGCTTCAGCCCTCCGAGAGGGAGCGGTTCAAGCTCACGCTCAACACGGACGGACGCCCGCACCCGGTCGAGAACATGCTGGCCGTCGCCACGCTCGTGTGCGGTGTGGTCGCTTTCGTCGCGACGTTCTGGACCTCGGCCCACATGATCGCGTCGTGGTTCGGCACGCTGGGTTTCGGCATGGGCCTCTATTCGCAGTACGTCTCGGCGACCACGCCGCAGCGCTCGCTCAACGTCGTCGGGCTCGTGGGCTCGTTCGTCGGCGCCGCGCTCGGCATCGCCCACGGCGGTTTCCTTCCCCACCCGTAAGCCCGCCCGTGAGCCTGTCCGTGAGCCTGTCCGTAAGTCCGCCCGTGAAGCTCAGCTCGCACAGCGACGGCCCCGGTGCACGTTCCCCGGGGCCGTTTGATATGTGACTCATCCACCGATGTGCAGATCTATCCCGAGCAGCACCAGGAACCACAGGAAGACCGCGAGCAACGCCTCCGCGAGATCCCTGAGCAGGCCCGGCGTGATGTAGTCGTACACCCAGGCGACATAGATGCCGATGATGACGTAGATCAATACGATCAGCGCTCGTAAGCGCCAGCGACTCATATGACTTCTCCTCGGTAGGGGGTGCCAGCCGACTGCCCGTGGGCGCCCCCGCGAAACGGATAAGCTCGTTGACATGGTGCGCATCGGAGCTCATGTCGGTCAGGACGACCCCGCCGCCCACGCCGCCGAGGTGGGGGCCGAGGTGGTGCAGTTCTTCCTCGGCGATCCCCAGGGCTACGACAAGCCCGTGCTGCCCGCCAAGCCGGTCGAGGGCGTCGACATCTACATCCACGCCCCCTACCTGGTCAACGTGGCGACCACCAACAACCGCATCAGGATCCCCAGCCGCAAGCTGCTCGAGCAGCACCTGAAGGCGGCGGCCGGGCTCGGCGCCAAGGGCCTGATCGTGCACGGCGGCCACGTCAACAAGAGCGACGATCCACAGACCGGGTTCGACAACTGGCGCAAGGTGTTCGAGCGCATGGAGTGCCCGATCCCCGTGCTGATCGAGAACACCGCGGGCGGCGGCAACGCGATGGCCCGCAAGCTGGATCGCATCGCCCGCCTGTGGGAGGCGCTCGACGGGTTCGACGTGGGCTTCTGCCTCGACACCTGCCACGCCCACGCCGGCGGCGAGGAGCTGATCGACGTGGTCGACCGGGTCAAGGCCATCACCGGCCGCATCGACCTCGTCCACTGCAACGACTCGCGCGACGACTTCGACTCGGGCGCCGACCGCCACGCCAACCTCGGCCAGGGCAAGATCGACTCCGAGCTGATCCTGGCCGTGTGCCGGGCCGCGGGGGCGCCGATCGTGGTCGAGACGCCCGCCGAGGGCCAGGCGGACGACATCGCCTTCCTGAGGAAGAATCTCTAGCGAATACACACAGCCTGTGGATAACTTCCCTGGATTACCAAGACGAGGAAACGGGTATAGAGATCAGCCCGCCCACGCGCCGTCCAGGAACCTCAGGGCGTTCAGCAGCATGAGCGGCCCGGAAACAGCCGCATAGAGGACGAAGACCCACGCCCTCCTGGTCCCGACCTTGGCGAGCAGCACCCACAGCGGAAACCACAGCAGCAGCGAGCGCGGGATCGACAGGTAATAGGCCGACGTCATCAGGGCCGCCGCCTGCGTGCCGGTGTAGACGGCCTCGCTCCACCGCCGCAGGACGAGCAGCCACACCAGCGCGGCCACGACGACCACGACCCCGACGATCTCCATCCGGAAGGCCACCGAGAAGTCGTCGGAGCCCATGGCCGAGCGCCAGGTCGTCCGCCACGCCTCCCAGGGCCAGGCGAAGTCGCGTCCCCAGCCGGCCTCCTGGGCGTGCTTCCAGGCCAGCCAGTCGCCGGTCCGGCCGTACTGGTAATACGAGTACGCAGCCAGCGGCAGCACCGGCACGACCAGCCACCCGGCCCGCCGCACCGGCTCCGCCCTCATGACGAACTCCACCACCAGCGCCGCCGCGAGGAACAGCCCGGTGATCCGCACGCACGACGCCCCCGCGGCCAGCAGCACCGCCGCCGGCCAGCGCCCCTGCCGGGCGGCCAGCCACGCCGGGATCGCGAAGGCCAGGAAGAGCGACTCGCTGTAGCCCGCCGAGAGGAACACCGCCATCGGGAAAAGCAGCAGCCCCAGCACCGCCATCCAGCCGTTCGCGCCCTCCAGCTCGGTCAGCCGGGCCAGCGCCACCATGGCCACCGCCCCCGCGACCAGCGAGACCAGCAGCCCGGCCGCCGCCCAGTCGTCCACCACGAGGTGTACGACCCGCAGCGCCACCGGCAGGCCGGGGAAGAACGCCGGCAGCCCTTCGTCCGCAGGCCGGCCGGGCTCGCCGTCGTAGCCGTACTGGGCGATCGTGATGAACAGCGTGGCATCCCACTTGCGCCACCTGTCCGCGTACCCGGCCAGCGTCACGCCGAGCAGCGTGGCGACCAGCAGGCCGGCCCGCGAACCGAACCAGAGCAGCAGCGCGTCCCGGCCGGCCGAGCGGGTGATCATTTGGTGACGGAGGCCAGCGTGAACCGGTCGGGGGCGTCGTCGAACACGCCCCCCGCCTGGTCGTCGATGTCGGCTTGGCGTACCACGTCCTTCTCGGGACGCAGGATGTCACGCACCACGAACGCCATCATGATCCCGATCGTGATGATCCGGCCCCAGACGGCGGTGAAGTAGGTGTCGTCACCGATGCCCAGGTCGTCCCGGTCGAGCGGCGGCTGGGAGAGCAGGTAGAGCCAGATCGCGGCGAAGTACCAGACCTCGGCGAGCTGCCACAACGCCAGCGGCTTCCAGTTGGGCCTGGCCAGCACGGCGAAGGGCACCAGCCACAGCACGAACTGCGGCGACCACACCTTGTTCGTGATCATGAAGGCGGCCAGCGCCAGGAAGCAGATCTGCGCCAGCCGGGGCCGGCGCGGCGCGGCCAGCGTGAGCACGGCGATGCCCAGGCACAGGAGGGCGAGCGACACCATGCCCATCGTGCTCACGTCGCCCTCGCCCAGGACCGGCGTGCCCTTTGTCTGGAAGAACAGCCAGGCCGAGCCCCAGTCCACCCCGCGTTCCTGGGAGAAGACGTAGAACCTGCTCCAGCCCTCCCACGCGAAGATCATGAACGGCAGGTTGACCACGAGCCAGGCGACCGCGGCCGACCCCATTGTGACCAGGAACGGCCGCCATCGCGCGGTGCGCAACGTCAGCAGGAACAGCGCCCCCACGAACATCAGCGGGTAGAACTTGGTCGCGATCGCCAGCCCCAGCAGCACCCCGGCCGGCACCTGCTGACGCCGCTTCCAGGCCAGCAGCATGCCCATCGACAGCGCGCCGGCGACCAGGTCCCAGTTGATGTAGGCGGCCAGCACCACGGCGGGCGAGATGGCGTACCAGAGCGGGTCCCACCGCCGCGTCGGCCCCGCCACCGCGGCCATCAGCAGCACGCCCACCACGAGGCAGATGCCGAGCAGGATCACCGTCAGGTCGTAGAACCGGACCGCCTGCGCGACCTTGTCCGGCGTCAGCGCCCGCGCGATCCAGCTGATCACCTGCATGACCTCGCCCAGGACCACCGGGTACTCGACCTGCTTGTCGAACGGCACCTGGGCGAAGTACGGGTTCTGGGTGTCCAGCGCCCGGTCGAAGTAGAGCGGGTAGATGTCGGTGTAACAGAAGTTGGTGTAGGTGGAGACCTGGTCGTTCCACCCGCCGGTGCGGCACGGCAGCCGCACCACGTACGCCAGGCTCGCCCCCAGGGCGGCGATCAGCCCCAGAGGCAGGTAGGGCACGGCACGCGCCACCCAGGGGGCGCGTGCCTCAGTGCTCGTCACTGGTCCTCTGGCCTGGTGGACCTCGGCTGCGTGCCGCTGGTTCTCGGGTCGGGCGCGGAGCCGCCGCCCGCGACCCCCGAGTCGTCGGCGGTCTGCGGGAAGCCGCCGCCGTCGTCGGTGGTCACGTCCTCGTCGGGAACGGTGGCGTCGCTGTCGTCACAGCCGATGAGGCAGTCGCCGTCGGTGCCGTCGTCGAACGGGTTGTCGCTGTCGAACGGGTTGTCGTCGGCGTCCGGCGTCGGCGTCGGCGTGGGCGTCGGGCTCGGCACGATGTTCTCCGGCACGCCGACCTCGGCCCGGTCCGGGAACTGCTCGACGGGCAGGCCCTCGTGGGCGAGCTGCATGAACTTCTGCCACGCGATCGTGGGCGGGCCCGCGCCCTCGAAGCCCAGGGAGACCTCCTTGGGCATGGTGTACGGGTTGGTGGGGCCGTACTTCTTGCTGCCCTTGCGGCTGCTCGGGCAGTTGGAGTGCTGGGGCGGGACGACCTTGCCCGTCTTGGTCACGCACTGCTCGCGGTAGAACCCGACGGCGGTGGAGATCTGCGGCGTGTAACCGACGAACCAGGCTTCCTTCTCGTCGTTGTTCGTGCCGGTCTTGCCGGCGGCCGGCCTGGAGCCCAGGCCCTTGCCCGCCGCGGTGCCCGACTTGAGCACCTCCTGCATGGCGATCGTGGAGTCGGCGGCGACGCCCGGGTCGATGACCGACTTGGCGGCGAGCTGCTCACCGTAGGCGAGCTTGCCGTTCAGCTTGACTTCCTTGACCACGTGGTAGCGGGTGTACTTGCCGCCGTTGGCGAAGATGGCGTAGCCCGCCGCCTGCTCCACCGGTGTCACCAGCGCGCTGCCGATGGCGAACTGGTAGTGGTGCACGTCGACGTCGTCCTGCATGCGCTTCTCGTTGAAGCCGGCCGCCTCGACCAGGTTCTTGACGTCCTTGAGCTGGTTCGGCAGCGCGTACGCCATCGACACGAACGCCGTGTTGACCGACTGGGCGGTGGCCTTGATCACGTCCACGGCCGCGCCGACGTTGTGGCTGTTCCTGATGCCGCCCTTCTGCTGGCCCGGCAGCACCTTCGGCACCGTCTGGTTGCCCGGCACGTAGCTCTTGAGCGAGTAGCCGGCCTGCAGCCAGGCCGCCAGCACGTACGGCTTGAACGCCGAGGCGGCCTGCTTGGTCGACTGGAAGGGCTCGTTCCAGGGGTCGGTGAGGTAGTCGTCGCCGCCGTAGAAGGCCAGCACACGCCCGTGCTTCGGGTCCACCGCGGCCAGGCCGGCGTGGAACTCCGTGGACATGTTGTAGGCCTGCATCGTGCTCTTCACCGCGGTCTTCGCGGCCTGCATCAGCTCCCGGTCGAAGGTCGAGACGATGTCGTAGCCGCCGCTCCTGACCTCGTCACGGGTCAGGCCGCGCCCCTCCAGCTCCTTCAGGACCTCCTCGACCATGTAGCCCTTCATGCCGGCCATCTCGTTGTTGCCGGCGGACTTGCGGGTCTTCGGGAACTGGGCGGTCTGCGGGAGGTTGCCGTACTTCTCCGGCCACTGCTCGGCCATGTACTGGATGACGGTCTTGAACCGCTCCTTGAGCTCGGGGGCGTCGTGGTCCCAGTTCGGCTGCTGGATGCGCGCGGCCAGGTAGGCGCCCTGCTCGGGGGTCAGCTTGGCGGCGGTGACCTTGTCGCCGAAGTACGCCTTCGCGGCGGCCTCGACGCCGTACGCGCGGCCGAAGTTGATGGTGTTGAGGTAGTTGGCCAGGATCTCGTCCTTGGTCAGGGTCTCGTCGAGCTTGACCGCGACGAAGATCTCCATGACCTTCCGCTTGATGGACACTTCCTGGCTGAGGCCGTCGTAGTAGTTACGGGCCATCTGCTGGGTGATGGTGGAGGCGCCCTGGAGCTGCTGCCCGGTCGCGGTCATCCACACGGAGCGGAACATGCCGGAGATGGAGATGCCGGAGTCCTCGTAGAACGTCTTGTTCTCGATGGCCACCGCGGCGTCCTTGACGTTCTGGGACATCCTCGAGATGGGCACGATCTCGCGCTTGAAGCCCAGCTGGGCGATCTGGTGCTTGCCGTCCCGGAAATAGATGGTGCTCTGCTGGGCCGTCGCCTCGGCCTGGGCAGTGGTCGGGACCGGGGTGTTGGCGTACGCCACCATGATCATGCCGAAGAAGCCGGCCGCGAGCACCACGACGCCGACCACGACGATCTTCCAGCTCGGGACGAACCTGCGCCAGCCGCCCCGGCCGCCGCCGCCCTTCTTCGTCGGGGGCCCCGGGGGCACGGGTGGCTCGCCCTGCCCGCGCCGGCGCGACCGCCGCGGGGCGTCGCTGACGATCGTCTCCTGGTTACTCACCGTGTTCGTGTCCTGCCGGGCGCGGGAGCGCGCCGGCGGCTGCTCGGCGTGACGCTGCGGCGGCTCCGGGCGGACCGGATGTTGCTCGGTGCGGCCGGGCTGCTGCTCCTCGCGCCTCGGCGGCTGCTGGTCATAAGGCTGCGCGGCCATGGCGCCGGTCTGCTCGTAAGCGGCTTCCGGACGACGCGGCGGGGCCGCCGCACCCCAACCCGACTCGCCGGTTTGGGGTGCTGGACCCTGGGGCAAAGAACGGGATGAGCTGGAGCGACGGCGCCTCCCCGGGCGAGCCGTCCCCTCGTTCATGCTGTTACTCACACGTCCTCGCAACGTCGTCGGAACAAAAACGGCGGTTGGGCGTGAGGTTTCTCGCCGCCCTCGATCTTCACGCTTGGCCGACGAGGTCAGGCGGTCCGTTCCCGAGGACGTACGAAACCGTCAGGTGATTCCAGGAACAACCTTGGCAGACCTCGACAACGTACACCCGGAACTCATCGTAATCATGAGCCATGGCGACGAGTTCTGATGTGACCTTTGCCTGACCGGCATGCCGTCCGAGGGACTCCCCGTAGACATAGGTCACGTTGGTGACGTTCTCCTTTTCGCAGACCGGGCAGAGGCGTTCGGTCGGCTCGCCGAAGTGGCGCGCCGCGCGAAGGAGGTAGGGCTGTGCGTCGCAGATGTCGCCGCGCGAGGCGTGCCCCGCGCGCAGGGATCGGACCACCGCCCGTTTCGCGAGGCCGTAATCCACCACCCCTCTCTGTGACCACATGAGCGCCAGACTACGGCGTTTTACGGGTTCATCCCAACGGCTTGGCAGATTCGTAGATTGCGGCCATATAGCGACCCGACGTATCCTCGGGATGTATCGGCTCGATACATCGACGCGAGAGGGGGCGGTTCCATTGGCCAGCGGACAGGGCAGGGTCTTGGAACTGGCCGTGCTCGGGTCGCTGCACGAGACGCCGCTCCACGGCTATGAGCTGCGCAAACGGCTCAACGCCCTGCTGGGGATGTTCCGTGCGTTCTCCTACGGGTCGCTGTACCCCTGTCTGCGATCACTTCTGGCTCAGGGCCTCATCGCGGAGGAGCAACCCGCTCCCGCCACGATCGTCGGCGGCAGGTCGAAGATCGTCTACAAGCTGACCGCCGAGGGCAAGGAACGGCTGCAGGACATGCTGACGCAGGCCGGTCCCTCCGCCTGGGAGGACGAGAGCTTCGGCGTGCACTTCGCCTTCTTCCGGCACACGGAGGCCGAGGTGCGGCTGCGCATCCTCGAGGGCCGCCGCAGCCGGCTGGAGGAGCGCCTCGACGCGGTGCGCACCGCGCTGGCGCGCACCAGGGAGCGGCTCGACAGCTACACGCTCGAGCTGCAACGTCACGGGCTCGAGTCCGTCGAGCGCGAGGTGCGCTGGCTGAACGAGCTGATCGCAACAGAGCGTCGGGCCTCGTCAGAGGAGAGGCCCGAAAGAGATACCACGTCAACTGATGAGTAAGGGAGCGAGTGCGATGGGTTCGGTTCGCGTGGCCATTGTCGGTGTCGGCAACTGCGCGTCGTCGCTGGTCCAGGGCGTTCACTACTACAAGGACGCCGACCCGGAGACACGGGTGCCGGGCCTGATGCACGTGAAGTTCGGCGACTACCACGTCGGCGACCTCGAGTTCGTCGCGGCGTTCGACGTGGACGCCAAGAAGGTCGGCCGCGACCTGTCCGAGGCGATCGTCGCCAGCGAGAACAACACCATAAAGATCACGGATGTGCCGCCCACGGGGGTGACGGTCCAGCGCGGCCACACCTTCGACGGCCTGGGCGAGTACTACCGGGAGATCATCGAGGAGTCCGACGAGGAACCCGTCGATGTGGTCAAGGTCTTGCGTGACAACCAGGTCGACGTCCTCGTGTCGTACCTGCCCGTGGGTTCGGAGGAGGCCGACCGCTTCTACGCGCAGTGCGCGCTGGACGCGAAGGTGGCGTTCGTCAACGCGCTGCCGGTCTTCATCGCCTCCGACCCGGTGTGGGCGGAGAAGTTCACCCAGGCCGGGGTGCCGATCGTCGGTGACGACATCAAGTCGCAGGTCGGCGCCACCATCACGCACCGGGTGATGGCCAAGCTGTTCGAGGACCGCGGGGTGGAGCTGCTGCGCACGTACCAGCTCAACTTCGGCGGCAACATGGACTTCATGAACATGCTGGAGCGCACCCGCCTCCAGTCGAAGAAGATCTCCAAGACGCAGTCGGTCACCTCGCAGATCCCGCACGAGATGAGCAAGGCCGACGTCCACATCGGGCCGTCGGACCACGTGCCGTGGCTGGACGACCGGAAGTTCGCGTACGTGCGGCTGGAGGGCCGGTCGTTCGGTGACACCCCGCTGAGCCTCGAGTACAAGCTGGAGGTCTGGGACTCGCCCAACTCGGCGGGGATCATCATCGACGCGGTACGGGCGGCCAAGATCGCCCTCGACCGCGGGACCGGCGGGCCGATCCTGTCGGCCTCCTCCTACTTCATGAAGTCGCCGCCGAAGCAGTTCTCGGACGACGAGGCCCGTGACTACGTCGAGAAGTTCATCCGGGGTGAGGTCGAGCGCTGACCCCCTGCCGGCGGCGCGTCCTCAGAGGCGCGCCGCCGGGGGCAGCTCGTCGCGGGAGGCGGGCTGCCAGGTGAGCGGGTCGCAGCCGAGCTCCGTCAGCAGCGGCACCTGCTCCCGGCACCACGGCGAGATCGCCAGCAGCCCGTTCTGCGCCGCCTCGGCGAACTCCTTCCACGGCATCCACCACGTCTCCCCCACCTCCTCGGGGTTGGGCGAGACGGGCGAGTCGACGACGACCCGGTAGACGGGGCAGAGCTCGTGCTCAACGATGCCGTTGGCCATGACGGCGCGGTAGGAGAAGGCGGGCAGCAGGAGGTCGGCGCCGCCGGCGGTGAGCCCCAGCTCGTAGGAGAGCCGGCGCACGACCGCCTGGTCCAGCGGCTCGCCGGGCATCGGATGGCCGCAGCAGCTGTTGGTCCAGACACCCGGCCAAGTGATCTTGTGATCCGCCCTCCTGGTGAGCAGCACGCGGCCTTCACGGTCGAAGACGTAGCTGGAGAACGCCAGGTGGAGGGGGGTTTCCCGGCCGTGCACCGAAGTCTTGGGCGCGGTGCCGAGTGCGTGGCCGGCACGGTCAACCAGCACAACGTGTTCCTCGATCGTCACGCTATGAAGCGTACGAGATCATGGCCACCGCTCGGAACCTGTTGTTCACCTGCCGCACCAACCTCCGCGGATCCTAAAGGACTGGTACGGAGCTAGGCTGACGGCGTGTCTTTTGTCGCCGATCTCCGCGTCGTCCTGCGGGGCAGGGACTTCAAGCGGCTGTTCGGCACCCGGCTGGTCTCCCAGTTCTCCGATGGGATCTTCCAGTTCGGCGTGACCGGATTCGCCTTCTTCAGCCCTGAGAACCAGACGACCGCGCTGGAGGTCGCCGCCGGCCTGGCCGTGCTGCTGTTGCCGTACAGCGTGCTCGGTCCCTTCGTCGGCGTCTTCATCGACCGATGGTCGAGGCGGCAGATCCTGGTGGTGGCGCCCTTCGTACGCGGGCTGCTGCTGCTCGTGGCCGCCGGGCTGGTCGCCGCCGACGTGCCCGATCCGGCGTTCTACGCGGCGGCGCTGCTCGTGCTCGGCGTCAACCGGTTCTTCCTGGCCGCGCTCGGCGCCTCGCTGCCGCACGTGGTGCCCGCCGAGCGGCTGATCGCGGCCAACGCGGTCACGCCGACCTCGGGGACGGTGGCCACGTTCATCGGCGCGGGCGTGGGGTTCCTGCTCCGGGAGCTCCTGGGCGGCGGCGACCTGGGGGTGGCGCTGCTGCTGGCCACGTCCGGCGTGGTGTTCACGCTGAGCGCGCTGGTGGCGCGGACGATGGACCGTCAGCTGCTCGGCCCGTGGCCCGACCCGAACCGGCCGCAGGCCCGCCAGGCCCTGCGCAACGTGCTCACCGGCCTGACCGACGGCGCCAAGCACCTGGTGGGGCACCGGGTGGCCGCCGCGACGATGGGCGCGATGGCCACTCACCGCTTCCTGTTCGGCATGTCCACCGCGCTCGGCATCATCCTCTACCGCTACTACTTCACCGACGGTGACGCCGAGGCGGCGCTGCGCGGGATCAGCCTGGTGGTGATCGGCGCCGGCATCGGCACCGCCCTCGCCGTGATCATCACCCCGTACACGACCGAGTGGTTCGGGATCGAGCGGTGGGTGCAGATGGCGCTGGCCGGGGCCGGGGTACTGACGGCGGTGCTGGTGCTGCCGTTCCAGGAGTGGGGCCTCCCGGTGGCCGGGTTCGTGCTGGGGCTGGCCGGGCAGAGCGTCAAGATCTGCGCCGACACGACCGTCCAGCGCGACGTGGAGGACATCTACCGGGGCCGCGCGTTCTCGATCTACGACATGCTCTTCAACGGCATGTACGTGGTTGCCGCGGCCCTGTCGGCGACCATCCTGCCGGCGGACGGCAAGTCGTACGTCGCCGTGGCGATCATCTCGCTCGGCTACCCCCTCGCGGCGCTGGCCTACCGGATGATCACCACGGCGTCACGTGCCAAGGCTGTTTGACCTGGCCCACTCCAGCAGCGCCTCGGTGGCGGCCTCCTTGCCGATCATGCCCTTGTCGAGCCTGAGGTCGAGCAGGAACTTGTAGGCCCGCCCCACCACCGGCCCCGGCCCGATCCCGAGCACCCGCTGGATCTCGTTGCCGTCGAGCTCGGGGCGGATCTTGGCCAGCTCCTCCTCGTCGGCGAGCCGGGCGATGCGCTCCTCGAGCTGGTCGTAGGTACGCGACAGCGCCGCCGCCTTGCGCTTGTTGCGGGTGGTGCAGTCGGCCCTGGTCAGCTTGTGCAGCCGGGCCAGCAGGTGGCCGGCGTCGCGCACGTAGCGGCGCACGGCGCTGTCGGTCCACTCGCCGGTGCCGTAGCCGTGGAAGCGCAGGTGCAGCTCGACCAGGCGGGAGACGTCGGCCACCACGTCCTTGGGGAACTTCAGCTCCGTCATCCGCTTCTTGGTCATCTGCGCCCCGACCACCTCGTGGTGGTGGAACGACACCCGCCCCCCGGCCTCGTGGCGGCGCGTCTTGGGCTTGCCGATGTCGTGCATCAGCGCCGACCAGCGCAGGATCCGGTCGGGCTTGCCGTCCTCCTCCAGCGCGATGGCCTGGTCGAGCACGGTCAGCGTGTGGTCGTAGACGTCCTTGTGGCGGTGGTGCTCGTCGATCTCGAGGCGCAGCTTGGGCAGCTCGGGCAGCACGTGCGCGGCCAGGCCGGTCTCCACCAGCAGCCGCAGGCCCTCGCGCGGGTTGGCGCCGCAGATCAGCTTGTCGAGCTCGTCGCGGATGCGCTCGGCCGAGACGATCTCGATGCGGTCGGCCATCGCGGTCATCGCCGCCAGGGCCTTGCCGTCCACGGCGAAGCCGAGCTGCGAGGCGAACCGCGCGGCCCGCAGCATGCGCAGCGGGTCGTCGTCGAAGGAGCGCTCGGGGGTGCCCGGCGTGCGCAGCAGCCTGGCGCGCAGGTCGTCGAGACCGCCGTACGGGTCGACGAACTCGTGGCCGGGCAGGCGTACCGCCATCGCGTTGACGGCGAAGTCACGCCGCTCCAGGTCGGCCTCGAGCGTCTCGCCGTACATGACCTCGGGCTTGCGCGACTTGGGGTCGTAGGACTCGCTCCGGTAGGTCGTGATCTCGATCAGCCAGCTCCCCTTGCGCAGGCCGACCGTGCCGAAGTCGATGCCGATCGTCCAGACGGAGTCGGCCCAGTCCCTGACGATCTCGAGCACCCGCTCCGGGCGGGCGTCGGTGGTCAGGTCGAGGTCATTGCCGATGCGGCCGAGCAGGAGGTCGCGCACGGGCCCGCCGACCAGGGCCAGCTCGTGGCCCTGCGCGGCGAACAGGCGGCCGAGCTCGTCGGCCACCGGGGCGATCTTGCGGAACAGGTCGGTCATGGCCTGCTGCTGGCTTTCGGTCAGAGTTGAGTCGGACAAACTCAGTCGGTCCTTTTGCTTCCGGAACATATCCCCCGAGCCACACCAGGTCCGGGTTACCGTCGGTCAAGGGACCGTCGGGGGCCATGGAACAAGGCAAGGAGGACTATATGAAGGACGCCCTCGCGATCCACCGCTGGCTCCTCGCACACCAGGTCCATCATGAGATCGTACGCCTTCCGCGTCCCATGACATGCGCGGAAGAGCTGCCGGAGACGGTCTCCGCAGCACCCGAGAGGTGCCTGATGGTCACGGTGCTCGAAGTCACCACCAGGGTCGGCAGCGAGGTCGTCGTCGGGGTCACCTCCCCCGTCTCGTCGCCGCCCACGCCGGGAGCCGTCGGAGGGTTGCTCGGCGCGCGCCAGGTACGTCCCGCACCGGCCCACGTGGTCAACACGACCACCGACTACGCCGACGGGCTGGTGTGCCCGCTGCTGTTACCGGAGTCGCTCCAGATGCTCATCGACGACCGGCTGTCCATGGACACCGAGCCGATCTTCACCGCCACCGGCGAGCGGCACACGGCCCTGTGCATACGTGCGCTCGACCTGCTGGCCTTCCTGCCAGGCAAGATGGTCGACCTGAGCGGCTCACGCCCAAGAGGATCACGTGGGGCGGTCGCGCGACGGCACTGAACCCGTACCATTGCGGGCGTGCGTCGTCGTAGTCAAGCCCGGGCATCCGCGTGATCCGTAAGGCCACGCTGCTCGCCGCGCTGTCCGTCGCGTTGCTCGCCCCGGTGGTGGCGGCGGCGCCCAGCACCGCTGCCACGAAGGCGAGCACCGCCGCTCGGCAGACGCTCTCCGTGGCGATCACGTCGATCACGCCCGAGGTGCCGAAGAACCTGACCGATGTGATCAAGTTCACCGGCACGCTCCGCAACGACACGGGCTCGCCCCTCTACAACGTCTTCGTACGCCTGCGCTACGACGCGCAGCCGTTCACCGACCGCGCCACCATGGCCGCCTACCAGGCCGACCAGAACCCCGCGACCCTGCCGCGCAGCGTCTCCTCGAACTCGTCGACGGTGATCGCGTCGCTGGCCCCCGGCGCCTCGGCGCGCTGGGAGTTCACCGCGACGCCCGTGCAGCTCGGCTACCGCTCGTTCGGGGTCTACCCGGTCGCCGTCGACGTGGCGCCCAACGGGGTGTCCATGCAGACGCAGCGCACCTACCTGACGTACGCGCCGGCCACGGTGCCGAAGCCGCCGCGCAACAAGCTGGCCGTCGCGCTGCCCGTCATCGACCAGCCGCACCGGGCCACCGACGACGCCGTGTTCGTGGACGACAAGCTGAGCCAGTCGCTGGCCGGCAAGGGGCGCCTGGCCGACCTGGCGACCATCGCGCAGTCCGCGCCGAGCAGCGTCACCTGGGTCGTCGACCCGGCGCTGCTCGACGACCTCAACACGATGACCAAGGGCTACAAGGTCAAGACCAAGGACGCCGAGGAGGCCAGGCCGGCCAGCACGGCGGCCTCGCAGTGGCTGACGACCATGCGCACGGCGCTGGCCTCCTCTCCCGTGGTCGCGGTCCCGTACGCCGACCCCGACGTCGCGGCGCTGGCCCACCAGGGGCTGGACACGCAGACCGGCCGGGCGATCGAGCTGGGCGGGCAGACCGCCAAGACGCTGCTCAGCCGCAACGCGAAGACCAACGTCAACTGGCCGGCCGCGGGCGTGATCGACGCCGACGCGCTCGACCTGCTGTCGGTCAGCAAGGTCGACACCGTCCTGCTCAATTCCACCAACCTGCCGCCGCAGCAGCCCGTCACCACCACGCCCGACGCCGCCGCGCGGCTCGACTCGGTGACCGGCCCCGTCACCGCCCTGGTCGCCGACGCCGAGCTGAGCCGCCTGTTCGAGCCGAGCTCCAGCACGTCGGTGCTGCTCAGCACGCAGCGCTTCATCGCCGAGACCGCGATGATCGCCGCCGAGCCCGGCCAGACCAGGCCGCGGTCGCTGGTCGTCGCCCCCTCGCGGCGCTGGGACCCCAACCCGGCGCTCGTCACCGCCCTGCTGAAGGCCGCGGACCGGCTGCCGTGGCTGCAGCTCACCACGCTGGAGTCCATCAAGCCGAGCAAGGCGTCCGTCCCGCGCGCCGGCCTGGCCTACACCGAGCAGAACCGCGGCGAGGAGCTGACCCGCAAATATCTGGCGCCGGTCAAGGACGCCTGGTCGAAGGCGCAGCTCACCGCGCTGATCAAAGAGGTGAAGACGAAGTCCGCCTTCGACGCGGCGGTGCTGCGGCTGACCTCCTCGGCCTGGCGCAACAGCACGCGCGCGGGTCGCGCGCTCACCAAGACGGTCAGCTCGGCCGTCAACGCCAGGACCGCCGCGATCCAGATCACCGGCCCAGACCGGCCGCGCACGCTGGCGGGCAGCAACGGGGTGGTGCCCATCAGCGTGAAGAACTCGCTGAGCACCTCCGTCGAGCTCTACATCGACGTCAAGTCCAACAACCCCGACCTGCTGCAGGTCGACTTCGTGCAGGAGAAGCCGCTGCCGATCGGCGGCGGGCAGAGCGGCACCGTCCAGGTGCCGATGAACGCCTCCATCAGCGGCGACGCGACGGTGACCGTGCAGTTGCAGACCGCCGACGGCCAGCCGTACGGCGAGCCGCAGCGGCTGACCATCCGCACGACCGGCTACACCGGCATCGCCCTGGTGATCGTGGGCGCGGCGCTGACGGTGATGCTCGCCGCCGTGGTGACGCGGCTGCTGCGGCGCAGGTCGGAGCGGAAGGTCGCGCGGGCCGCCAGGAACCGGGAGAGTGAGACCGTATGAGCCGCATGCTTCGGGCCAGCGCCATCATGGCGGCGGGCACCATGGTGTCCAGGGTCACGGGGTTCGTGCGGACGATGGTGCTCGCCTACGCCATCGGCACGGCGGCGCTGGGCGACGCCTACAACGCGGCCTACGCGATCCCCTACAGCATCCTCGACCTGCTGCTCCTGGGCGTGCTGAGCAGCGTCGTGGTGCCGATGATCGTGCGCGCCCAGCAGCACGACGAGGACGGCGGCCGGGCCTACGAGCAGCGGCTGCTGACGATCTCCACGGTCGCGCTGGTCGTGGTCGCGGCGGCCGCCGCGCTGGTCGCGCCGCTGCTGATCGACCTCTACACCGACTGGGACGCGGGCAGCAGGAGGTTCGAGGTCGCGGTCACGCTGGCCCGGTTCATCCTGCCGCAGCTCGCCTTCTTCGGCGTGGGCGCGGTGGCCGGCGCCATCCTCAACACCCGCGACCGCTACGGCGCCCCCATGTGGGCCCCGGTGGTCAACAACCTGGTCGTCATCGTGGTGTTCGTGCTCTACGCCGTGATCGGCACGGGCGGCGACATCGACAGGGTGACCGACGGCGACCTGGCGCTGCTCGGCCTGGGCACCACGGCCGGCATCGTGGCCCAGGCGGTGGTGCTGATCCTGGCGCTCAGGCGGGCCGGGTTCTCCTTCGTGCCCCGGTTCGACCTGCGCAACGCGCGGCTGGGCGAGATGGCCAAGGCCGGGGTCTGGACGATCGGCTACGTGGTGGTCACCCAGCTCGGCTTCGTGCTGACGACCAACCTGGCCAGCTCGGCGGGCAACGTGGTCGATGGGCACGGCATCAGCCCGTACACGCTGGCGTTCCAGCTTTTCCAGCTCCCGTACGGTGTCATCGGCGTCTCGGTGATCACCGCCATGCTGCCGCGGATGAGCCGGGCGATCGCCGAGGGGCGGTTCGGGGACGTGCGCGGCGAGTTCGGGTCCAGCGTGCGGCTCGTCTGCTCGCTGATGGTGCCCGTGTCGCTGCTGCTGATGGTGCTCGGGCCGGCGATCACCGTGCCGATCTACGGCCACGGCGCCAACAGCGTGGCCGACGCCGTCTACATCGGCAACGTGCTGCAGGTCTACGGGCTGGCGCTGGTGCCGTTCGCGGTGTTCCAGCTCCTGCTCCGGGTTTTCTACAGCTTCGGCGACACCCGCACCCCGGTGTTCATCGGGGCGGGCACGACGGCGGTCAACGCGATGCTGATGGTGCTGTTCTACGTGGCGCTGCCGGCCCGTTACGCGGTGATGGGGCTGGCCCTGGCGTACGCGATCGCGTACGCGCTCGGCGCGGTCCTGGCCTGGTGGCTGGCCGGCCGCCGGGTCCAGGGGCTGGGCGGCTGGACCGTCGGCATGGCGCTGACCAGGATGTACCTCGCGTCGCTGCCCACGGCGGTGCTGGCGCTGGCGGCCGTCTGGGTGGTCACCGGGGTGTTCGGCGGGCTCGGTTTCCTCAACTCGATCATCGTGCTGGCGATCGGCGGCGGGCTGGGGATGTTGCTCTATCTCGGCGTAGCCCACAGAATGCGCATCCCGGAGGTCAACTCAATCGTTGGGATGGTCGCGAGGCGGGTAGGTCGGTAAAGAACGCGGGCGGAATCTACTCGGCACTACCATGGAGCCCGACACGCGCGAATGGAAGCAGGAGGGGCGTGGGCGGATCCACCCGGCATAGCGTGCCTTCGTGGGACACCACGCAGGTGAGACGAGTCATGAACACGCCCGATCGGCCAAGCGGAGTGAGCCAGTGAGCAGCACGTCGGCCGTCGAACCCGGCACCCGTCTCGCCGAGCGCTTCAGGCTCGAGGACCGCGTCAGCGAGTCCGACGGCGCCACGTTGTGGAAGGCCATCGACGAGATCCTTGCCCGCCCCGTGGCGGTGCACACCTTCGCACCCGACTTCCCGCGCGTCCACGAGGTCGTCACGGCCGCCCGCGCGGCGAGCAGGCTGACCGACCCTCGCCTGACCCAGGTCTTCGACGCCGCCGAGGACGACAAAGCCTCCTACGTCGTCAGCGAGTGGGTCACCGGCGAGTCGCTGACCGACCTGCTGGCCTCGGGCCCGCTGGAGCCCGAACGCGCCGCCGGCCTCGTCGCCGAGGCCGCCGAGGCGCTCAGGCACGCCCACGAGGCCAACCTCTACCACCTGTGCCTGCGCCCCTCTCACCTGGTGTGGACGACCGGCAACACGGTCAAGGTGCTCGGCGTCGCCGTGGACGCCGCGATGTACGGGCTCACCACCGACCAGCCGGCCCTCGACGACGCCGAAGGGCTGGGCCGGCTGCTGTACGCCGGGCTCACCGGTCACTGGCCGGGCGACGAGGAAGAGGGCGGCCTGCCCGCCGCTCCCATGATCGACGGCCACTTCTGCTCGCCCCGGCAGGTCACCGCCGGCGTGCCCAGCTATCTCGACACCGTCACCGTGCGGGCCTGCCTGCCCGAGTCCCGCCGTGGGCAGAGCGCGCTGGCCAGCCCGTCAGACGTCGCCGAGGCGCTGGCCGACGTGGCCAGGCCCATGCCGATCCCGATCTCCTACCCCTCGACCCCCGCGGTGGCCTCCGCCTCCCACACCGAGGGCCTGGACATCGCCCACCGGCAGAAGTCCTCCTCTCCCCCTCGGCCGCCCTTGCCGCCGCGCCGGGTCTCCAACGGTGGTGGCGGCAGCACGCTCAACCGGGTGCTCATGACCCTCGTGGTGCTGCTGGTCATCGCCGCCGTCGGCGTCGGCGCCTGGACGATCGGCCGCAGCCTGGGCAGCCCGACCGCCTCCCAGACGGCCAGCGCCAGCCCCACGTCCTCCTCGTCGTCCTCGGCCGCGGCGGAGTCCGTCAAGCCGGACAAGGCCCGGGGCTTCGACCCGCTCGGCGACGGCGACGAGAAGTCCGACATGGCGAAGCTGGCCATCGACGGCAAGCCCAGCACACTGTGGAAGACCGAGACCTACACCAGCGCCGACCTGGGCCGCCTCAAGGACGGTGTGGGCCTGCTGCTCGACATGGGCAAGTCCATGCAGATCAGCGATGTGGTGGCTACGCTGTCGGAAGCCCAGGGCGCGACCGTCGAGCTCAAGGTCGGCGATTCCCCCGAGCTCGGCGCGCTGAAGACGGTGGCGACCAAGAAGAACGCCGCAGGTAAGACCACTCTTACGCCTGAACAGGCGGCCCGCGGTCAGTACGTTTTGATCTGGTTTACGCGTGTTCCGACGGATGCAGGCACTTTTCATGGCACCATCTATGAGGTAGTGGTGCACTCTCCCGGATCGGCATAATCAGGAATCTCTCTTGTGAACTCCCCACCCGAGACACCCTCAGCAGCGGAGCGGCCGGCGGTCACAGACGCCGAGCTGCTCACCGCGCATATCAACGGGGATCCACACGCCTTCAGCGAAATCGTCAAAAGACACCGCGACCGCATGTGGGCGGTCGCCCTGCGTACGCTCGGTGACCCCGACGAGGCCGCCGACGCCGTGCAGGACGCCTTCGTCTCCGCATACCGCAAGGCCGCCACGTTTCGCGGCGAGGCGGCCGTAACCACCTGGCTGCACCGGATCGTGGTCAACGCCTGCCTCGACAGGATGCGCCGCAAATCCGTCCGCCCGGTCGCCGACGACGAGCTCATCGAGGCCGCGGAGCGCGAGACCCCGCTGCCGGACCAGACCGTCGAGCGCGAGGTCTCGATGGAGGTTACGGCTGCTCTCAAGCTGCTGCCCGCCGACCAGCGGGCAGCGTTGGTACTGGTGGACATGATGGGCTATTCAGTCGAAGACGCAGCTCAGGTGCTCCAGGTGCCGAGCGGCACGGTGAAGAGCCGGTGCGCCCGAGGGCGCGCGAAACTTGCCCCAATTCTTTCGCATCTGCGGAACCGAACGGACCTCAACCGCGTCTCATCCGCGAAGGGAGCAGAACTTCGTGACGGGTGATACGCACTACGATCTTGAGATCCTCGCCGAGTTGGCCGAGGACCTCTTGGACGTCGACACGGCGCGCCAGGTCCGCGAGCATCTCGCGGTCTGCGACCCCTGTGGGGAGCGGCTGGCCGACCTGGCGGCGGTTCGCGAGGTGCTGGCAGCGACCCCCACTCCGGCCATGCCGATGGGTGTCGCACTGCGCATCGACAAGGCCCTGGCCGCCGAGGCGGAGTCCGGGCGGGGCGGGGGTGTCGGCCTCGCGGAAGCACCGGACTGGGATGAGCTCATGCGGGACGCCCCGTGGGAGCGGTCGGTTCCCGAGCCCGCGCGGCTCGGCTCCGACGAGGTCCACGAGCCGGTGCGCCTGGGCGTGGTCTCCGACGACGGCACCATCGTCCCGGCCAGGAGCCGTACATCGCGGCGACGCCGGTGGGCGATGCCCGCGGTCGCAGCCGCGGCGGCAGCTGTCGTGGTCGGCACGGCCGTGACCTCCGCCAACCTGCTGCTGGCCAGCGGTGGTGACGGCGGCAGCACGAGCGTGGCGCCACCGGTCGCCCAGCCGCCGCAGTCGTCCGAGCCGGACAAGTCGCGGTTGAAGGCCAGGGCGTACGCGCTCACCGACAGCGGCCACAACTACAGCGACCCGGAGCTGCGGCAGCCGCTGGGGAGCTACCTGGCTCCCGCTCCCGCCATCCAGGGCGGCTCCGGGGACGCCGACCAGGTCGCCAAGTGCGTCACCGCGGTCTCCAACCGGTCCAAGCTCGACGTGTTCGCGGTGGACCAGGGGCAGTACAACGGGCAGGAGGCGCTCATCGTCGCCTCCTGGAAGCAGCAGGCCGCCAAGAAGGTCCGCATCGACATCGTCGATCCGTTCAACTGCAAGAACCTGCGTAAGCCCACCCTGGGCCGCTGGTAACGAAAGCCCACGTCAGAGCCCGCTTCGGCGGGCTCTTTCGTTTTGTCTCGGCGTCGGTTGAGCGTTGCTGGGTAGGGCTGGGAATCACGGCGGCCTAGGATCTGTTGACGCCGGTGCAACAGCAGACGAGGAAGGCGTGGAGCGTTGAGCGACGTTCGTAACGTGATCATCATTGGGTCCGGCCCAGCTGGCTACACCGCGGCCGTCTACTCCGCGCGCGCCGAGCTCCAGCCGCTGGTCTTCGAGGGCTCCGTCACAGCCGGCGGCGCGCTCATGAACACCACCGACGTGGAGAACTTCCCGGGGTTCCCCGACGGGATCATGGGCCCCGACCTCATGGACAACCTGCGCAAGCAGGCCGAGCGGTTCGGTGCCGAGCTGGTGGCGGACGACGTCGTCGAGGTCGACCTGAACGCCAACCCCAAGGTCGTCAAGACCCACTCCGAGACCTACTACGCCAAGTCGGTCATCCTGGCCATGGGCTCCGGCTACCGCGAGCTCGGCCTGGACAACGAGAAGCGGCTGTCCGGCCACGGCGTGTCCTGGTGTGCGACCTGTGACGGGTTCTTCTTCCGCAACAAGGACATCGTGGTCGTCGGCGGCGGCGACACCGCGATGGAGGAGGCCACGTTCCTGACCAGGTTCGGGCGCATGGTGACGGTGGTGCACCGCCGCGACACGCTGCGGGCCAGCAAGATCATGCAGGACCGGGCCCTGGCGAACGACAAGATCCGCTTCGTGTGGGACTCCGAGGTCGTCGACGTGCTCGGTGACACCAAGGTCGAGGCCGTGAAGCTGCGCAACGTCAAGACCGGCGAGGAGTGCGAGCTGGCGACCGACGCGCTGTTCCTGGCGATCGGCCACGATCCCCGTACGGATCTGGTCAAGGGCCAGATCGACCTCGACGAGAACGGCTACATCAAGGTGGCCTCCCCGACCACGGCGACCAACATCGACGGCGTGTTCGCCGCGGGTGACGTCGTGGACCACACCTACCGCCAGGCCATCACCGCGGCCGGCACCGGCTGTGCGGCCTCGCTCGACTCCGAGCGCTGGCTCGCCGACAACGAGAAGTAAAGGAGCGCACCGTGAAGGCTGTCACTGACGCCACTTTCGAGTCCGAGGTCCTCAAGAGCGACAAGCCCGTGCTGGTCGACTTCTGGGCCGAGTGGTGCGGCCCGTGCCGTCAGGTCTCGCCCATCCTGCAGGAGATCGCCAACGAGCACGGCGACAAGCTGGAGATCGTCAAGCTGAACATCGACGAGAACCCCGAGGTCCCGCGCCAGTACGGTGTGCTGCAGATCCCGACGATGAACGTCTACAAGGGCGGCGAGGTCGTGAAGCAGATCATCGGTGCCAAGCCGAAGGCCATGCTGCTGCGCGAGCTCGAGGGCATCATCTAGCGGTGATCTCTTTTCGGGCGCGCTTCGACCCGTAGGTCCTCACGTGCGAAGAGGCCCCGGCCACTGTGGCCGGGCCTCTTCGCGTCTTTCATGGGGTCATCCGGTCCGGGTCTCGTAGGCGGTTCTGCTGGCCTCGATGTCCGAGATGTGGTCGATGGCCCAGCTGGCGAGGGCCAGCGCGGGCGGGATGAGGCTCCGGCCGGTGGGGGTCAGCGCGTACTCGACCCTCGGGGGGACCTCCGCGTACGCCGTCCGGGAGACCAGGCCGTCGCGCTCCAGGTTCCGCAGCGTCAGCGTCAGCATCCGCTGGGAGATCCCGGGGATCTGCCGATGCAGGTCGGTGAACCGCAGCCGCTCCTCGTCGAGGGTCGCCACGACCAGCAGGGTCCACTTGTCGCAGATCCGGTCGAGGATCGTGCGGATCGTCCGGCCGCCGTCTCCGCGGATCATGCAGGTGTGCTCGTACTGCGACATGACAGCCCCTTGTGCCTAACGCACACGCATGTGCCTTTTGTAAGGCTCTCAATAGTGACGCATCATGAGGCAACTTACGAACGGTAACTAACCACCTCGGAGTCCACATGAACGTCGCTTACTGGATCGTTGCCGCGCTTCTGGCGGTGATGTACCTCTACGCCGGAGGCAAGAAGGTCGTCCAGAGCAAGGAACAGCTCCAGCCGATGATGGGCTGGGTCGACCGCGTTCCCATGCCGCTCGTCCGGACCATCGGCGTGCTGGAACTCCTCGGCGCCGCCGGCCTCATCCTGCCGCCGCTGACCGGGATCGCGCCCTGGCTGGCCGTCGCCGCGGCGATCGGCCTCTTCCTGATCCAGGTCGGCGGCATTGCCCTGCACCTCTCCCGCGGCGAGGCCCGGCTGATCGGGCTGAACATCGTTCTGCTGGCCGCCGCGGGCGCGGCCGTCTGGCTGGGGACCACCTGGCTCTGAGCGGGTTCCTGGCCGGTGACAGCGCTCCCCCGGCCAGGATCTTGGTCCGTACGGCTCTGAGCGGCTCTCAGACGGGACGTAGGGCGCGTTCCGGGCTCATGGACCCCAGGAGCCGCTCCAAGGCCACCTCGACGTCCTCGCGCCACGAGACGGCGCTCTTGAGTTCCAGCCGGAGTCGCGGAAATCGCAAATGCGGACGAACAGTCTTAAACCCCACAGAAAGCAAGTATTCCGCCGGTACTACGCAACTAGGCTCTTCCCACTTGAGGTCCCCGAAAGCTTCAATGGCTTTCACCCCGCGCCGCGTGAGGTCTTTGGCCACTCCCTGGATCAGCATCCGCCCGAGCCCGCCACCCGAGAACTCGGGAATGATGTGCGCCGTCATCAACAGCACCGCGTCGGCGCTGACCGGCGAGGTGGGAAATGCCACGGAACGCGGTGTGTACAGCGGCGGGCTGTAGAGGACGAACCCCGCCGGCACCCCGTCGACGTAGGCGATTTTCCCGCAGCTCCCCCACTCCAGCAGCGTGCCGGAGAGCCAGGCTTCCTTCTCCAGCGTGGGATCGCCCGACTCCACCGCGCGTTCCCCGCTCATAGGATCGAGCTCCCAGAACACACACCTACGGCAGCGGCGGGGTAGATCTTCAAGATTGTCCAGGGTTATGTTGACCAGCCGGCGCGACAACTACGGCCCCTATCGTTGACCCGGAAAAGCGCGCGAAAACCGCGTCTACAGGTGGCATCGTAGCCCAGTGAAGATGCCGCCAGCGGACACCACGACGGTCGAGCCCGGTCACGTGCGACATGTCCGTCTGGCGTAATCTGGTATTTCAGTCCGATATGACACCTAGGAGGTGGGCCGTGACGGAAGAGCTGGATCACGGTCAGACACCCGCGACCCAAGGGTCGCGCATCGACGCATACGTCGATCGGTACGCCGCGCGAGCTACCGGGATGGTCGCCTCCGAGATCCGAGCTCTCTTCGCCGTCGCGTCGAGGCCCGAGGTGGTCTCGCTCGCCGGCGGCATGCCGTACGTCACGGCTCTTCCCCTCGACATGGTCGGCGAGCTGGTCTCCGACCTCGTCACGCGGCGCGGCCCGGTCGCGCTGCAGTACGGCTCCGGCCAGGGTGATCCGCATCTGCGGGAGCAGATCTGCGAGGTCATGCGGCTTGAGGGGATTCACGCCGGGGCGAACGACGTGGTCGTCACCGTCGGTTCGCAGCAGGCCCTCGACCTGATCACCCGGATCTTCATCGACCCGGGCGACGTGGTGCTGGCCGAGGGGCCCTCGTACGTCGGGGCCCTGGGGACGTTCTCCGCTTACCAGGCCAAAGTCGTACATGTCGCCATGGACGATCAGGGCATCGTGCCCGAATCGCTGGCGCAGACGATCTATGCCCTGGAGACGGCGGGCGCGCCCATCAAGTTCCTCTACACGATCCCGACCTTCCACAACCCCGGCGGCGTCACGCTGAACATCGCCCGCCGGCAGCAGGTGCTCGACATCTGCCAGCGGGCCGGGATCCTGATCATCGAGGACAACCCGTACGGGCTGCTCGGTTTCGACGGGGAGCCCATGCGCGCCCTGCGGGCCGACAACCCCGACGGCGTGGTCTACCTGGGCTCGTTCTCCAAGACGCTCGCCCCCGGCTTCCGCGTCGGCTGGGCGCTGGCGCCGCACGCCATCCGCGACAAGCTCGTGCTGGCCATGGAGTCCGCGGTGCTGTCCCACTCCTCGTTCACGCAACTCGCCGTGGGCCAATACCTGGCCACGCAGCCGTGGCAGGAGCAGATCAAGACGTTCAGGGAGCTCTACCGAGAGCGCCGGGACGCGTTGCTCGACGCGCTCGAATCGCTGATGCCGCCCGAGGTCACGTGGACGCGACCTGGGGGCGGCTTCTTCGTCTGGGCGACGCTGCCGGAAGGGCTCGACTCGAAGGCGATCCTGCCGCGGGCCGTGGCCGAGCGGGTGGCGTTCGTGCCCGGGACCGGGTTCTTCTCCGACGGCAGCGGGGCCCGGCACATGCGGCTGTCGTACTGCTACCCCGAGCCCGACCGCATCCGCGAAGGGGTGCGCCGGCTGGCCGGGGTGATCGACCAGGAGATGCAGCTCAGGGACACGTTCGGGACAGCCTCCGCGCGCGACCACCAGGGCGTGGACACGCCGGGGCCTGACCTGGCCTAGCAACCCACCGCCTCGCAGGGCCGGCGTCGCGCAACCCGCACGACGCCGGCCCTCTTTCACTGACGAACTTTCCTGGTCAACTCCAAGAATCCCTCTGCCGTATGGCTGAGATGGGCTGGGATCGCCGGAGAAAGCACCTCCCGTACACCATTCGCCCCCGACGCCGGTACGGTTGGACAGCGTGCGATCAGCGAAGGAGATGTGATGAGCGATCTGGGCCACGTGCTCGTGCTGGCCGGAGGCCTCTCCTATGAGCGAGAGGTTTCCCTGCGCTCGGGTCGCAGAGTCAGTGAGGTGCTGCGCGCGGCGGGCGTCGACGTCGAGGCCCGCGACACCGACGCCTCCCTCGTCCCCTCCATCCTGGCGGACCCGCCGGACGCGGTGTTCGTGACGCTGCACGGCGGCGCCGGTGAGGACGGCGCCATCCGTTCCGTGCTGGAGCTCCTCAACGTCCCGTACGTGGGGGCCGACCCGGACGCCTGCCGGGTGGCCTTCGACAAGCCCACCGCCAAGGCCGTCGTCCGCTCGGTCGGCCTGCGTACACCCGAGTCCGTGACCCTGCCGAAGGAGACGTTCCACGACCTCGGCGCCACGGTGGTCCTCGGCCGCATCGTGGAGCACCTCGGCCTCCCCCTGTTCGTCAAGCCGGCGCGCGGCGGCTCGGCGCTGGGCGCCTCGTTCGTCCGCACAGCCGAGGAACTGCCCGCCGCCATGGTCGGCTGCTTCGCATACGGCGACACGGCGCTGATCGAGCGGTACGTCGAAGGCGTGGAGGTGGCCGTCTCCGTCGTGGACCTCGGGAACGGCCCGGTGGCCCTGCCCGCCGTGGAGATCGTCCCCGACGAGGGCGTCTACGACTACGCGGCCCGCTACACCGCCGGCCACACCGAGTTCTTCGCCCCCGCCCGCCTCTCGGCCCAGGCCGCGGCCGCCTGCGCGGAGACCGCGGTAACCGCCCACACCGCTCTCGGCCTGCGGGACATCTCCCGTACGGACCTGATCGTCGACGGTGATGGGGTGCCGCATTTCCTGGAGGTCAACGTGGCGCCCGGCATGACGGAGACCTCCCTGCTGCCGATGGCCGCCGAAGCCGCCGGCCGCGACCTGGGCGAGCTCTGCCGTACCCTCCTCCAGATCGCCGCCACCCGCACCCACCCCACCTCCTGAGCCTCCGGCGCGACGTCGGACACGCGGTACACCGCGCCATTTCGGGAAGCGCCACGCCCCACAACAACCCACGCACGACGTCCGGACATCATCCGCTAACCGCCTTGCTCACCGCTGACTGCACACCACGGCAGGCCCTTGCCGCATGACGACAAGCAGCCCTTGCCGCACACCACGGCAGGCCCTCGCTACGCGACCACGCCCAGCCTCTCGCTACACGACCAGGGCAGCCTCTCACTGCACGACCACGCGCAGGGCGGCCCGCCTTGCGCTGCACGGCCGAAGTGAGGCCACCCGTCGAGTGGTAGCGCACGCCATCGGCACCAGCGCGCCAACCGCACCGCCCGCGGAGGACCGCACAACGCGCGGATCCAACGCTCTGGTCGCATGGCCAGAGCGACACCACGCAAGCAGCCGCCGCGCACATCCCACCGCACGCTTTCCCCCAGACTCCCAGCCCGAGCCTCGTCACCGCCCCGAACGTGCCGCGTCCGCCGCTCCCCGCCTTCCGCCAAACCACAGTTCGCCTACCCGCCCCAGCGGGTCCCGCTCCGCACTCCGCGACTCATCCCCCGCCGCCACCTCGCGCCACCGCCACAAGCCACCGCCCATCTTGCCGTCGTAAGCCACCCCCAACTGCCGTCGTAAGCCACCACCCCCATCCACCACCCTCATCCCGCCACCGACCCCATCCACACTGCCATCTGCGCCCCGACCCACCGGCCTCAACCCACCGCGGCCCCAACACACCGGCCCCAACACACCGGCCTCAACCCGCCGCTCAAGCCTTCCGCCGGCCACCGCACTCACTTGCCCTTGCCCGCCGCTTCTATCTCGCGATCCCAGCGACACCGCTACCCACCACCACCCAATTCCCCATCGCCACCAATCCCCCGCAGCCCAACCCTGCCACCGCCCGATGCCTCTCCCACCCCTGCGGCCGCCACCCGAACCTCCACACGGCGCCGCACCCAACTCCGCCGCCACCCCCCTCCAACACCCGGCAACTGCCACCCATCCCCTGTCGCCTCCCACCGCTACGCCATCCCACCAACCCCACACCGAGGGCAGGCGGACAGCGATGTACACCAAGGCATGCGACGGGACCACCCACCAGGACCGGTCGGTCACCAGGACAGAAGGCAACTGCCAGGACCGGCAGCCGCAGAGGTGCGAGCCACACCTCTGTAAGTAGCCTTACCGTGTGCTGATCGATTCGATGTACCCCAAGAGCTTCGCCAGCGACAACCACGCGGGCGTACACCCGGCGATCCTCGAAGCCATGGCCGCGGCGAACCACGGAGATGCGCCGGCCTACGGCGACGACAGTTGGACGTCGGCGTTCGAAGCCAAGATCAAGGAGACGTTCGGCCCAGGCGCGGACGGTTTCGCGGTCCTCAACGGCGCGGGCGCCAACATGGTCGGTCTGGCCCTGATGCTGGGCCGCTACGACGCCATCATCTGTGCCGACAGCGCCCACATCGCCACCCACGAGGCCGGCGCGGCGGAGCGTCTCCTCGGGGTGAAACTCATGACGATCCCGACCCAGGACGGCAAGCTCCGCCCCGCCGACATCACGTCACGCCTGGGCGGGATCGGCAACCCCCACGAAGTGCAGCCGACGGTCGTCTCCATCTCCCAAGTCACGGAACTCGGCACGTGCTACTCCCCCGCCGAGATCACCGCCCTCGCCGAAACAACACACGAGTCCGGGCTACGCCTCCACGTCGACGGCGCCCGGCTCGCCAACGCCGCCGCCTACCTTGAGTGCGACCTGAGGTCGATCACCACGGACGCCGGGGTGGACGTCTTCAGTTTCGGCGGCACCAAGAACGGCGCCCTGGCCGCCGAGGCCGTGGTGGTTCTCGATTCGTCGCTCGCACACGCCGTGCCGTTCCTGCGCCGCCAGTCTCTTCAACTCGCCTCAAAGATGCGCTTCATCTCGTCCCAACTCTCCGCTCTCCTGACGAACGACCTGTGGCGCCGTAACGCGCAGCACGCCAACCAGATGGCCGTACGCCTGGCTGATGGACTGGCGGACATCCCTGGCGTCTCGCTGGCGTACCCGGTCGAGTCCAACGCCGTCTTCGCGACCCTCCCACCCGCGGTCGCCGAGACGCTTGGACAGCGTTACCTGTTCCACTACTGGGACGAGTCCGCCGGCACGGTTCGCTGGATGACCGCCTTCGACACGGCCCCGGAACACGTGGACGACTTCCTCGACGACATCCACAAGGCCGCCGCCGTGTAACCCGCCACCCTTCCACCGCCCACCAACTCCGCTGTTTCACGTGAAACACGCCGCCTCCCACGGGCCGCCCTCCCGCCGCGGCTACCACCACCGTTGGCACACCAACACCGCCCCCACCCGGCCCGGCGACGGCAAACTTTGTCATCCTCCACGCGCCCGATCACTCCGCATGTTTCACGTGAAACGCCTCCGCCTCTCAGGCCGAGAAGGTGGCGCCCAGCCGTCCAGCTTCAGCGAAAGCATCCAGCAGGCTCCACGAGAGAGACTCGGCGAGCGGCCAGCCGGCAAATTCGCCCGCCCGCCAGCGAGCTGCCCTCCCCGCGTAAGTCGCAACCTCCCTCGCGCCATACCGCGCACCCCCGGCGAAATGCGGCGTCCGCAGTGACGGATTGATCCGTCGGCAGAGACATGGCATCCGGAAGGCCATTGCGTTAGGCCGCCATCCGGTGGGGGTGAGTCAAAAGCCGAAGCACCCCCACCCCCCATCCCTCGGGAAGAGATAACGTCCGCCGAGTGACACGGGTCCCGGTCGGAGACGCGGCACCCGACCTAGACGCAGTACCCGACCTAGACGCGGTACCCCACCGGGACGCGGTACCCCACCGGGACGCGACGTCCAACCGAGACGCGACGCTCGGCAAGATCCGCGACGCCTCGTGAAGGGTGCACCTGCAGACAAGAGACGCGGCTCCCGGTGAGGCGTTGCCATCCCCCGAGATTCTTGGCCCCAGAACTCATCAACCAGTGGCGCGGGAAAGCGTCGCCGGACAATGACAGGGCGGCCAACCCAACAACCACTGACGAAGAACCCTCATCCCCAGCGACATCAGGGCAGGGCCGGCTCGGCGGCGTGTTTCACGTGAAACAACGGAAAAGCCGACCCCAGCCAACTAACTAACTAGCCAGCCCGCCCGGCAGCCCCATCAGCCAGCCCGTCAGCGCACCCACCCACCACATCAACCGCCCCATCAGCTGCCCGCTTCGTCAGCCCGCCAACCCATCCACCCATCGACTCACCCCACACCCGTCAATCAGTCCTCGGTTTCCCGCATCGCTCGGACTGCTTCCGGTGCCATGGTGCCGATGATGCGCTCAAGGTCGTCAATCGTGGCGAACTCCACGACGATGCGGCCCTTCCTCCGTCCCAGATCCACCTTGACCTTGGTCTCGAAGTGGTCCGAGAGGCGGTCGGCGAGGTGAGTGAGGCCCGGTGCCGTGGGCTTGGCAGTCTGGCGCTCACGAGGTGCCTTCTGAGCCGCCTTCGCGCTGCCCATGGAAACGATCTCCTCCACCGCCCGGACCGAGAGAAGCTCAGCCACGATCCGCTTGGCGAGCTTGATCTGCTCTTCCGGGCTGTTGAGCCCCAGGAGCGCCCGGGCGTGGCCGGCGCTGATGACCTGTGCGGCAACCTTCCGCTGAACTTCAGGGGGGAGGTTCAGAAGGCGGAGGGTGTTGGTGATGTGGGAGCGAGAGCGACCGACCTTCTTGGCAAGCTGATCGTGGGTTGCCTGGAAGTCGTCAAGGAGCTGCTGGTACGCCGCCGCCTCTTCAAGAGCGTTCAGCTGCTCGCGCTGAAGGTTCTCGATGAGCGCGTCCCGGAGAAGGTCAGTGTCCTGGGTGTTGCGGACGATCGCGGGAACCGGATCCAAGCCAACCCGCTGGCACGCCCGCCAACGCCGCTCCCCCATGATCAACTCATACTGCCCGCCACCCACAGACCGGACCACGATCGGCTGCAGCAGACCGACCTCTTCGATGGATGCCGCCAACTCCTTGAGGCGCTCCTCATCGAAGACCTCACGCGGCTGGCGCGGGTTGGGGACGATCGCTGCTAGAGCAACCTCCTTGAAGTACGCACCCGCAATCGGCTTCGGACCAGTCTCCCCCGTTGAACCGTTAGCCGGAGACGGCACCGCCCCCGTGCCGTCAACGATAGGACCGGTCGGGATGAGCGCCCCGAGTCCTTTGCCCAATCCCCGCCGCTGCTGACTCACTGCGTCTCCTCATCCACCCGGTCGATTCCGGTCACTCCAGGAGAGGTTACCGTCGCAGACCCGGCGAGGCGTCTTCTCGCCACACACCGTCCCGTTGGATTTACACCGACACGGTCACAAATCTGCCCAACTCGTGACTGAGCCCCAAGATGCCCCGCCCTCGAGCCAACCATGCCCCAAAACCCACACCCGCTCGAGCGGTCGAACGGGGTCAGCCGGGCAGAAACAACTGGGCAGAAGCAACTGGGCAGGAACGGCCGGCAGTGACAGTCGGACGGTAACCGCCGCGCGGGAGCCGGCCGGACGGGAGCCGGCCGGACGGGAGCCGGCCGGACGGGAGCCGGCCGGACGGGAGCCGGCCGGACGGGAGCCGGCCGGACGGGAGCCGGCCGGACGGGAGCCGGCCGGACGGG